>DATBOO010000131.1:0-6424 GCA_036553725.1 Acidimicrobiales bacterium
GCCCCCTGGCCCCCCGAGTACCCCAAGCAACCCGACGAGCCCACCAGGGTGGCCCCGAGCCGGGCCAAGCGGGATTGAAGCGATGGAGCCGGTCGCCGCGCTTCGCCGCATCGCCTACCTCCTCGAGCGGGACGGGGCCGAGTCCTACAAGGTCCGGGCGTTCCGGGGCGCCGCCGCCGCCATCGCCGACCACCCGGTCGAGGAGTTGGGGGCGATGGCGCCCGCCCGCCTGAAGGAGATCCCCCAGGTGGGAAAGACCAGTGCCCAGGTGATCACCGAGGCCCTGCGCGGCGCCACCCCGGCCTATCTCGAGAAGCTCGAATCGGTGCGACCTCCGGCGATGAGCGAGGGAGCCGCCGAACTGTTTGACCAGCTGCTCGGCGACTGCCACAGCCATTCGGACTGGTCGGACGGGGGGAGCCCCATCAGAGAGATGGCGGAGGCGGCCAAGGAGCAGGGCCATCTCTACTGGGCGCTCACCGACCACAGCCCCCGATTGACGATCGCTCACGGACTGGACGCCGAGCGGCTCCGCCAACAGCTCGAGGCTGTCGCCGAGTTGAATGCCGAGCTTGCCCCCTTCCGCATCCTCACCGGGATCGAGGTGGACATCCTGGAGGACGGGTCGCTCGACCAGGAAGACGACCTGCTCTCGCAACTCGACGTCGTCGTGGCCAGCGCCCACTCGAAACTCCGGATGGATGCCGTGGCGATGACCGAGCGGATGGTGCGAGCCGTCGAGAGCCCTCACACTGACGTCCTGGGACACTGCACCGGTCGGATCCTCGTCGGACGTGGTCGCCCGCAGTCGACTTTCGACGCCGAGGCCGTCTTCGCGGCGTGCGCCCGGACCGGCACCGCCGTCGAGATCAATTCGCGGCCCGAACGCCTGGATCCGCCCGAGGATCTGCTCACACTGGCGCTCTCACTCGACTGCGTCATGGTCGTGGACACCGATGCCCACGCCCCGGGCCAGCTCGAGTGGCAGCGGAACGGCTGCGAGCAGGCGGCGAAGGTGGGCGTCCCTGCGGACCGGATCATGAACACGCTGCCCATGGACGATTTCCTGGCCTGGACGGCCGGTCACGCGGCGTAGCCGGGCACCTGTGGGTCCGGCCGGCCCGGCTACGATTCACCGGTGGCACTGCCCCTGGTCCCGCCCGTGTCGCCCATGCTGGCCAAGCTGGCCCGGGAGCTCCCCGAGGGCGACGGCCTCTTCTACGAACCGAAGTGGGACGGGTTCCGCTGCATCGTCTTCAGAGACGGCGATGAGGTCGTACTGGGCAGCCGCAACGAGAAGCCGCTCACCCGCTACTTCCCCGAGTTGGTCGGATCGCTGCTCGCCAACGTGCCCGAACGCTGCGTGCTCGACGGCGAAATCGTGATCGCGGGGGCCTCTGGCCTCGAATTCGACGCCCTGCAGCAGCGCATCCATCCCGCCGCCTCCCGGATCGAGCTCCTGTCCCGGACCACCCCGGCCTCCTTCGTCGCCTTCGATCTGCTGGCCCTCGACGACGCCGACCTGCAGGCTCAGCCCTACTCGGCCCGGCGGCGAGCCCTCGAGAAGGCGCTCAAGCGGGCCACGCCGCCGATCCACCTGACGCCGGTGACCACCAGCCCCGACGTCGCCCGGGACTGGTTCTCGCGATTCGAGGGGGCCGGGCTCGACGGGGTGGTGGTCAAGGCCGGGGACCTCCGGTACCAGCCGGACAAGCGGGTGATGCTGAAGGTCAAGCACGAACGGACCGCAGATTGCGTGGTCGGTGGCTTCCGGTGGCACAAGGAAGGCGGAGTGGTGGGATCCCTGCTCCTCGGGCTCCTCGACGACGAGGGAGTGCTCCACCATGTCGGCGTGGCCTCGGGTTTCAGTGCCGCCCGGCGCAAGGAATTCGTCGGCGCCGTCGATTCCTACCGCAAGGATGCGGCCAAGGGCCACCCCTGGCTCGCCGGGGATGAGCCCGAAGGTCGGGTCCCGGGGGGCCAGAGCCGGTGGAGCGCCGGCAAGGACCTCAGCTGGGAGCCGCTGCGGCCCGAGCTGGTGGCCGAGGTGTCCTACGACCACCTCCAAGGTGACCGCTTCCGCCATGCCACCTCGTTCGTTCGGTGGCGCCCTGACCGCGACCCGGCATCGTGCACGTACGCCCAACTCGACACGCCGGTCCCCACCGAGCTCGCCGAGGTCTTCGGGACCAAGAGCTGACAGCAGGCTCAGCCGGCACCGATCCGCGCCGCCCGCTCGGCCAGCGCCGGGTCGCGGAAATGGCGGCAGATCTCCTCGAACTCCTTGGTCGGGCCCTGCCACTGCAGCGCCCCCACATCGGCGAGCAATCCGGTGTCCACCCGCAGGGTGGCGAGGTCCCGGAACAGCTCGGCCTGCCGGCGTTGGTCGGCCAGCCGTTCGGCCAGCTTGGCCGCTCCCCGGACCGTGGTCCGCACCTCGGGGTCCCAGTCGGCGACGTCGTCGGGGACGTCGTCAAAGGTCCCGTAGTGGGCGAGGACCGTCGAGGCCGAACGCTTGCCCCATCCGGCCAGGCCGGGGAAGCCGTCGGCCGAGTCCCCGACGAGGGCGAGCCAATCGGGGATCGACCGGGGGGCTACTCCGTACTTGGCCCAGACCCCGGGCTCGTCGGTCACCGTGCCGCTCCGCCGGTCCAGCTGGACGACCCGCTGGCCGATGACGCACTGGGCCAGGTCCTTGTCCGGCGTGCAGATGACCACTTGTTCGACGACGGTGTCCCGCTCCGCCACGAAGGCGGCCGAGGCCAGGGCGTCGTCGGCCTCGACTTCGACCATCGGCCAGACGGGGACGCCGAGGGCGTCGAGCGAGGTCTCGAGGATCTGGAACTGGGAGCGCAACTCGGGGTCGATGCCGGCCCCGGTCTTGTAGTCCGGCCACAGCTCATTGCGGAACGACTCGATGACGTGGTCGGTGGCCACACCGACGTGGGTGGCACCGTCCGACAGCATGCCGACGACCGAGAGGACCACGCCACGGGCGGCGCCGATCTCGCTGCCGTCGTCTGCGGCCCGCGGCGGCTGCCCGAAGAAGTGACGGAAGAGCTCGTAGGTCCCGTCGACGAGATGGACGCGCATGGGCCCAGTCTGGCAGCGGAGCCCCGGCCATGGGCGAAACGGCGCCCTGGCCATGCCCGCCACGACGGAAGGTGGCGAGGCCAGGTCGCCGAAGCGAGCGGGGGAGCGTGCAGACTTGGGTGGTGCACGGGCCCGACGGTGACGATGGCTTCTCGGTGTTCACCCGGGAGGAGTGGGCGGCGCACGGTCGGCGGTGGCCGAGCCGACCCACGGATTCGGACATCGGGCTCGCCCTCGCGGCCGGGGAGGTGATGGCGTCGGGCGAGGTCGTCGACGTCTACGGCCCGCTCTGCCGAATTCTCGCCGAGGCGATCGCCGCCGGAGGCGGTGTCGCCCCCGAAGCCTCCGACCCTCGCCCGAAGCCGACCCGCCGACCGCCCTTTGTCATCGGGATCGCCGGCGGTGTGGCCGCCGGCAAGAGCACGACCGCCCGGGTTCTCCAGGCCCTGCTCCGTCGGGGCGAAGGGCGTCCCAGGGTGGATGTCCTGGCCACCGACAACTTCCTGTACCCGAACCGGGAGCTGCAAGAGCGCGGTCTGATGGACCGCAAGGGATTCCCCGAGAGCTACGACCAGAGCCGGCTGGCTGCGGTGCTCGCCGCCATCCGGGCCGGGGAACCGGAGGTCAGCACCCCCGTGTATTCGCATGAGTCCTATGACATCGTGACCGGAGCGCAGCTGATCCGTCGTCCGGAGATCGTGATCGTCGAAGGCCTCAATGCGCTCCAGGCGTCCGCCGGGGCCGGGCCAGGGGACCGGGTGTCCAACCCGGACTTGTTCGATGTCAGGATCTATGTCGAGGCCGCCGAAGAGGACATCGCCCTGTGGTTCAGCACGAGGCTGCTGGCGCTTCGAACGATCGGGCCGGCGCAGCCTGGCCCGTTCTCGCAATGGCTCGCCTCGCTGTCGGAGGAGGAAGTCCGCTCGTTGGCCGCGTCCACCTGGTCCGGAATCAATCTTGTGAATCTCCGGGAGAACGTGGCGCCCACCCGCGGCCTGGCCGACGTGGTCCTCGAGAAGGGGAGGGACCATCATGTGAGCCGGGTCCTCGTCCGCCGCTCCTGGCTGCCAGGCCGTTGTGGGGCATGGTGAGCCGTCCGCGCCTTTCCCGGTATGGTCCACTTCCCCCTTGACGGGCCCCGAGTCACTCGCTAGGGTCAGAAATCGAACATACGTTTGGCAAAAGCGTTGGGGTCAGAGCGTGCGTTCGACAGCAGGAAGCAGCGAAGCACTAGAAGCAGTGAAGAACCAAAGAGGCAGAAGAAGGGCAACAGAAAGAGGAGGAACGACCATGGCCGATGTGAATCCCATTCCCGATGGCTACCCCCGGGTGACCGCCTACCTGTCGATCAACGGAGCCGCCGACGCCATCGACTTCTACCGGAGTGTGCTGGGGGCGGAGGAGCGGGTCCGCATGGACGGGCCCGACGGCAAGGTGGGGCACGCCGAGTTGGCGATCGGCGACTCGATGGTCATGTTGGCCGATGAGTTCCCGGGCATGAGCGCCCCGAGCCCCAGGACCGTGGGCGGGTCCCCGGTCACCCTGATGGTCTACGTCGAAGACGTCGACAAGACCTTCGGGGCCGCCCTCGAGGCCGGCGCCAAGGAGATCACGGCTGTGGAGGACAGGTTCTACGGCGACCGTTCGGGACAGTTCGAGGACCCGTTCGGGCACCGCTGGAACGTGGCCTCCCACGTGGAGGACGTTTCGCCCGATGAAATGGCGAAGCGGGCGGCCGAGGCCATGTCCGGCGGGTGAACGCGTGGGCGCCCAACTGAACCACACCATCGTCTGGTGTCGCGACCAGGAGGTGTCGGCGACGTTCCTGACCGAAACCCTCGGTTTGGCCGCACCCACCCGCTTCGGGCCGTTTCTGGTGGCGGAGGCGGCCAACGGGGTCTCGCTCGACTACCACGAGATCGACGGCGCCATCGCCTCGCAACACTATGCCTTCCTGGTCACCGAGGAAGAATTCGACCAGATCTTCGATCGGATCGCCAGGAGGGGGCTCGACTACTGGGCTGATCCGGCGATGGCCCGAGCCGGCGAGGTCAACCACAACGACGGCGGGCGGGGCGTGTACTTTGCGGACCCCGACGGTCACCTCCTCGAGATCCTGACCCGACCGTACGGGAGCGGCGCGATGTCGTAGCTCGTCGGACATGCGCCGAGGTCACTCGGGGATGGATTCGGTCACCCTCCGTTGGCGACACCCCTGAGACCGCCTCCGCCCGGAAATGCTCCGGCTCCGCCGAAGCCGCCGACGCCGCCGAAGCCGCCGAAGCCCGCCCGGGTACCGGTGGTCGACGAGGAGGGCACCGGCTGATTGATGTTGGCCAGGCTGACGAGCTGTCCCCTCTCCACTCCCGACGTCACCTGGGTCAAGATGGATCCGACGGTTCCGAGAGTGACCCGGGCCACCTTGGTGGTGCCGCCGTCGACCACTGTCACCAGGTGCGCTGACCCGACGGTGCGAACAGCCGATGAGGGAACGGTGGTGACTCCGACGGCTCTCCTGGTGATGATCGCAAGCTGCGCCTCCGCCCCCGAGTAGAGGCCGAGGTCTGACGCCTCGAGGGTCACCGTCACCGGATAGGTAGTCGACGTCGAACCGGACGTGGCCAATACCCCGATGACCGTCACGGTTCCCTTCAGCGGGATACCGGTGGAGTCCGGGGTGACGAGCACCTGCTGCCCAACTGCGACCTGGCTGATCTTGGCCACCGGGACGGTGGTCGTCGCCTCGTAAGTCGAGCCCGTGCCGATGACCACCACCTGCGGCGTGCTGGTGGTCGATCCCGCGGTCACCGACTCGCCGGGGGTGAAGGTCACCGAGCCCACGGTCCCCGATATCGTGCTCACGAGTACGGCATCTCCGAGGGCACGTTGCGCGCTGTCGAGACCGGCCTGGGCGACGTCGATGGATGCCTGGTCGAGGGCCAGCTTCTGGGATGTCACCACTTTGGTCTTCGTGCTCGTCGATCCACCACCCGGGGCCGCGCTCCCCCCGACGGAGCCGGTACCCGATGCCGCGGGACTGGCCCCACTGGCCGAACTCCGGGAGCTGGATGCGGTACCGGATCCCGATGCCTCGACGGCGGACGTCAGTGCCGCCTCGTCCTTGTCCAGCGTGGCGATATCGGCGGAGACCTTGGCCTGGGCTTCGGAGGCAGCGCTCAGCGCCCGCGAGCAGGACGGAGGCGTTACCGATCCGCTGGGTGTCGTGGTGGTGGGGGCCGTGGACCTGGGTGGCGGGGTGGGTCCGGGCTGTGCGGCGGCCGTCGACGCGGCAAGCTGGGTGTTGCAGACGGTGGTGGCCTCGGCCAGGGCC
>DATBOO010000150.1:0-5837 GCA_036553725.1 Acidimicrobiales bacterium
TACTCTGGGCTCGGTGAAGGCCCGGTTCGTCCTCAATCCGGTGCCGACCGAGGCCCCCGCTCAGGTGGGGGCTTCGTCGCGTCCGGGCGGGGTGGTGGCGTGTCTGCGATGAACCGCAGCCTTCCCCCCATCAGCCGTTCAGCATCGCCAGCCGACGGGGAGGCCCAGGACCCGATTTTCGACAAAAGAGCCCCTGATTATGAGCGGAGAGGGAGGGATTTGAACCCTCGGACCCAGTTACCCAGGTCAACTCATTAGCAGTGAGTCCGATTCGGCCGCTCTCGCACCTCTCCTTGCGACTCAAGCCTATAAGGCGCCTATTTCCGAATGCCTCGTGCGGAAAATGGTCGGAGCCAGGACCGTCGTCGTCCAAAGGGTAGTGGATCGATGCGAGAGGTGGCGGCGGGCGAGCACCCCCTGCGCGTCTTCGTGGGCACCGATCCGGCCTCGTCGCGCGGCAGCTCGTCGAGCCTACGGAAGCGATTCCATCATCGTCAGCAGCTCATCGCGCTGATATCCCTGCGACCGGGCGAAGGCGAGGAGCTCCTTCAAGCGGACAACGACCGCTCCACGCTCCGGCGTGCCGGACACGATGATGTCTCGTCCCCGTCCGAGTTCCAACAGCCCCTCGTCCCGGAGGACACGTAGGGCCCGCAGAACGGTGTTGGTGTTGACTCCGAGCACCGCGGCAAGATCCTTGGCCTGAGGGATCCGATCCCCAGGGTCGGCCTCGCCCTCGGCGATGGCACGGCGGATCTCGGCGGCGACCTGATCGTACAGAGGCATGGGATCGGAACGATCCACTCCTGACAGCGCCAGCCCTTCGGGGTCCTTCCCTGAGGGAGCCTTGACAGAACTCATGACGACAATGATAGTAGCGTCATGGCTGTTGTCCAGCAGGGGCCGCCCGCCGTCACCAGGACCAAGGCTCCGCCTGTCCCGATCGATGCGGACCTGCTCTTCAAGGAGGCGAGGCAACGCGAGCGACGCCGGCGGCTGGCCTGGCTCGGCATAGTCGCCATAGTGGTCGGCGGACTGGTTGCCATCGTTGCGGCCAACGGTTCCCGTCCGAAGGCCTCCCCACACCTTCACGAGCTCTTGCCTTCGAGTGTCCCGAAGTCGACGGGTCTGCCCACAGGCTCGATCGCTTCGCTCACCCGTGCCGGACCGCTGGCTGTCGATCCGAACGGAACCCTCTACGTGGCCGACGATTCGCGCCACGAGGTTCTCCTCCGTCTCGCCAATGGCCGGTTCCGCGTTGTGGCCGGTGATGGCAGAGACGGGTTTGCCGGCGATGGCGGACCTGCGACGAAGGCCGAGCTCTCCGATGTGTCCGACATGTCCTTCGCGCCCGGTGGTGACCTCTATCTCGCCGACGGTGGACGGGTGCGGGTCGTCGGTCGGGATGGGACCATTCGCACGATTGCTGGAGACGGTGGCCCGGGTGGCTCCGTGGCCAACGGCGCCCCAGCCCTCACGGCACCGCTCGGTCCGAGAGTGTCGATAGCGCTCAGTCCGGGTGGTCAGCTCTACTTGGCGACCACGTCGCAACTCTTTCACCTCTCCCCGACCGACAGACTGGACTCGGTGCGGGCGGTCGTGTCCCCGGGGCAGGTCACCGGGACCGGACCCCTCGACTCTTACGGCTCGATAGCTGTCGACGCGCGGGGCAACGTCTACACATCCTCGCTCTATGCCGGTTGGTCGGTCTTCAGGATCTCACCGGACGGAGTGGCAACGGATCTCGGATACGCCCGGCGGAGTGGGGGCACTACCGCCGTGGTCCAACGCGGCGCAGACGGTGTCATCACGGTTGATGACGGGCAGAACATCCTGCGAGTTGACGGAGATCAACTCGTCACCAGCTTGGCCATGAACAACGTCCCCGGCATCGACATGTTCATCTTCACGGATTACTTCACCTCGGCACCGGACGGGACCTTCTACGCAGACAACCTCGGGCCGCCGGCCTTCGAGCCGTACCAGCAGATCGTCTCCGTGACCGACGGTCATGGGGTACCACTGTGGCGGGGTGTGGCCAGGAAATAGCACCCAGCCGCCCACCGGTCCTCCGTAGTAGTGCGGGGTCCCCTGGCCTCCATTCACGTAGGTGCCGCCGGAGCTACCGGCGGGAACTCGTGTCCATGGGCGATGTCCATGGGGTGGTGCACGGCGTTCCTGCGTCACTCGTCGAGCAACCACCGGGGCCCGGCTCCCAGGCCGGCGGCGACGTCACCGGGGTTGGACAGCGCACACGTCTTGAGGGACAGGCACCCGCAGCCGATGCACTTGGACAGTCCGCCCCGCAGCGCCTCGAGCAGGGCGATGCGCTGGTCGATCCGCTGGCGCCAGCCGCTTGTGAGGCGTCGCCAGTCGTGGGCGCTCGGCGCCCTGTCGGCCGGGAGCTCGGCGAGGGCGGCAACGATCTCCTCGAGGCTGAGGCCCACCCGCTGGGCGATCCGGATGAAGGCGATCCGACGGAGCACATCGCGTCGGAACCGCCGCTGGCCGCTCGGCGTGCGGTCCGCATGGATGAGCCCCTGGGCCTCGTAGAACCGGATGGCCGAGGCGGCCAGGCCGCTGCGCCGGGCCACCTCCCCGACGGTCAACCGGTCCTCCATGCCGTTCACCTCCCCCTTTCGAGACCCTTTCGAGCGATCGCCCGATCCCCAGGGCCGCCCTTTCGAAAGATCTCCGAGAAATTCCTTGACTTAAACATTACTTTAGCCTTTACCGTAACTGCAGGCGTCCGGAGCGGCGTCCGGAGCGGAGGAATCGCATGCCAGTCGCCATCGTCACCGGGGCATCACAGGGATTCGGGCGGGCGGTCGCCACCGACCTGGCCAAGGACGGCTGGGGCATGGTCATCGACGGGCGGCGGGCACACCTGCTCCAGGAGGCCGGTCGGGCACTCGAGGCCCTGGGCGTTCCGGTCCGGGCCATCGCCGGGGACGTCACCGACGGCCGCCACCGGGCCGCGCTGGTGGAGTCGGCCGCCGGGCTGGGCGGCCTCGACCTCCTGGTCAACAACGCCAGCACCCTCGGGCCCTCTCCCCTCCTGACCCTCGACCGCTACCCGCTCGACGCCCTGGCCCGCGTCTACGAGGTGAACGTCTTCGCCCCCCTCGCCCTGGTGCAGGCGGCCCTGCCCCTGCTGCGGCCGGGGCCCGGCACCGTGGTAGCCGTCTCCTCGGACGCCGCCGTCGAGGCCTACGAGGGCTGGGGCGGCTACGGGTCATCCAAGGCAGCGCTCGACCAGCTCCACCGCGTGCTGGCGGCCGAGCGGCCCGACCTGCGGGTCTACCAATTCGACCCGGGCGACATGCGGACGGAGATGCACCAGGCTGCCTTCCCCGGAGAGGACATCTCGGACCGGCCCGACCCCGAGTCGGCCGTGCCGCCCCTCCGCCGGCTGCTCGACTCCGGCGCCCCCAGCGGGCGCTACCGGGCCGACCAGTGGGCCCAGTCGTGAGCACCCTCGCCGATCCCACCGAACGGCTCACCTACGACCTTCCGTCCGCCCTCGAGGCCTCGGAGCCGCCCGAGGCACGGGGCCTCACCCGCGACGCCGTCCGCATGCTGGTGGCCCACCGGGGGGACGGGTCGCTCGTCCCGAGCACCTTCTCCATGCTGCCCCGGTTCCTCGATGCCGGCGACCTGGTGGTGGTCAACACCTCCGGCACCATCCCGGCCGCCGTCGACGCCCGGGCCGACGACGGGACGGGCCTGGTCGTCCACCTCTCCACCCAACTCGAGGGGGACCGCTGGGTGGTCGAGCCGCGGCGGCGGGCCGGCCGGTCCACCGAGCGGTGGGTCGGGCCGGTGCCGTCTCGCCGCCTGGCGCTGGTCGGGGGTGCGGCCCTCACCCTCGACGAGCCCTACGGCGACGCCGGGCGGCTGTGGGTGGCCACCCTGGACCTGGGCGGGCGCACGCTGAGCTGGCTGGCCGTCCACGGCCGGCCGATCCGCTACGGCTACGTCGACCGGCCCTGGCCCATCGAGATGTACCAGAACGTGTACGCCACCGAGCCCGGCAGCGCCGAGATGCCGAGCGCGGGCCGACCCTTCACCCCCGAGGTGGTCACCCGCCTGGTGGCCAAGGGCGTCGGTGTCACCCCGCTGGTGCTCCACACCGGGGTCGCCTCCCTCGAGGCGGACGAGCTCCCCTACCCCGAGCGGGTCCGGGTGCCGGAGCCGACGGCCGAGCGGGTGAATGCCGCCCACCGCAGCGGTCACCGGGTCATCGCCGTGGGCACCACCGTGGTGCGGGCGCTGGAGTCGGCCGGCGGGCCCGACGGGCTGGCCCACGCCTACGACGGCTGGACCGACCTGGTCGTCTCCCCGGAACGCGGAGTGGCCATCGCCGACGGGCTGCTCACCGGGTGGCACGAGCCGGCCTCGTCCCACCTGCTGATGCTCGAGGCCTTCACCGGCCGCGACCTGCTCCGGGAGTCCTACCGGGTGGGCCTGGCCGAGGGCTACCGGTGGCACGAGTTCGGCGACGTCCACCTGATCCTGCCCTGAGGCGCCCCCGGCCGGGCCGCGGCGCTGGATGAACGGCACCCCGAGGTTGCGCACCGGGCGCACACGTGGTTTGCTATTAGCACTCGCCAGTGCAGAGTGCTAACGACACGGAGGAACACTAGATGGCCAAGTTGATCACGTTCGACGAGGAGGCCCGCCGGGCCCTCGAGAGCGGCATGAACAAGCTCGCCGACGCCGTACGGGTCACCCTCGGGCCCAAGGGCCGCAATGTCGTCCTGGACAAGAAGTGGGGGGCGCCGACGATCACCAACGACGGCGTCTCCATCGCCAAGGACATCGAGCTCGAGGACCCGTTCGAGAAGATCGGCGCCGAGCTCGTCAAGGAGGTCGCCAAGAAGACCGACGACGTGGCCGGCGACGGCACCACCACCGCCACCGTGCTGGCCTGGGCCATGGTCCACGAAGGACTGCGGAACGTGGCCGCCGGCGCCAACCCGATGTCTCTGAAGAAGGGCATCGAGGTCGGGGTCGAAGCGGCCGTCGCCTCTCTCCGGGGCATCGCCCGGGACACCGACTCCAAGGACCAGATCGCTCAGGTGGCGTCCATTTCCGCCGCCGACCCGGAGATCGGCGAGATGATCTCCGAGGCCATCGACAAGGTGGGCAAGGACGGCGTGATCACCGTCGAGGAGTCACAGACCTTCGGCATGGACATGGACCTGGTCGAGGGGATGCGCTTCGACAAGGGCTACATCTCCCCCTACTTCGTCACCGACCCCGAGCGGATGGAGGCGGTCCTCGAGGACACCTACGTGCTGCTGGTCGGCTCGAAGATCACCGCCGTGCGCGACCTGCTCCCCCTGCTGGAGAAGATCATGCAGTCGGGCAAGCCGCTGGTCATCGTGGCCGAGGACCTCGAGGGCGAGGCCCTGGCCACGCTGGTGGTGAACAAGATCCGGGGCACGTTGAAGAGCGTCTCGGTCAAGGCGCCCGGCTTCGGCGAGCGGCGCAAGGCCATGCTCCAGGACATCGCCATCCTCACCGGCGGCCAGGTCGTCACCGAGGAGGTCGGCCTCAAGCTCGAGAACGTCGGCCTCGACCTGCTCGGCACCGCCCGCAAGGTCGTGGTCACCAAGGACGAGACCACCATCGTCGAGGGCGGCGGCTCCGACGAGGAGATCAAGGGCCGGATCAATCAGATCAAGACGGAGATCGACAACACCGACTCCGACTACGACCGCGAGAAGCTGCAGGAGCGCCTGGCCAAGCTGTCCGGCGGCGTGGCGGTCATCAAGGTCGGCGCGGCCACCGAGGTGGAGCTCAAGGAGAAGAAGCATCGCATCGAGGACGCG
>DATBOO010000157.1:0-21069 GCA_036553725.1 Acidimicrobiales bacterium
TGCCATGAAATGCTCCTTCTGTCCTGTGTCGTCGATCCTGTGTAGTCGGTCCTGTGGCGATGCTGCGAGCCGGCCCCGCCGGCGGGAGATCTCGTCGCCCGCTCAGGATAGTCGAAGCCGTCCCAATTGTCGACCGAGTTGGTCGAGTTTCATCCGACCCCCTCCTCGCTGGCAGGCACCGCCTACTTCCACCATGCTGGGGCCATGGCCACCACCCTGAGGGTCACCCGGGAGGGGCCGGTCACCGTGGTCGCCCTCGACCGGCCCGGGCGCCGAAACGCCGTCGACCCGGCCACCGCCGACGCCCTGCTCGAGGCGTTCACGGCCTTCGACTCCGACGATTCCTCCTCGGTGGCGGTGCTGACCGGTACGGGTGGGACCTTCTGTGCCGGCGCGGACCTGCGCTCCCTGACCGAAGGGGGCCGTCACCGGGTTGCAGAGGACGGACCGGGGCCGATGGGGCCCACCCGGCTGGAGCTCTCCAAACCGGTGATCGCCGCCGTCGAAGGGTTTGCCGTGGCCGGGGGCCTGGAGCTGGCCATCTGGTGCGATCTTCGGGTGGCGGCGAATGATGCGACGTTCGGCGTGTTCTGCCGGCGGTTCGGCGTCCCCCTCATCGACGGCGGGACGGTCCGGCTCCCTCGGCTCATCGGCCAGGGCCGGGCCCTCGACCTGATCCTGTCCGGGCGCGAGGTCGGGGCCACGGAGGCGCTGGCCATGGGACTGGTCAACCGGGTGGTCCCGAGCGGCTCGGCCCTGGGCGAAGCCGTGGCCTGGGGCCGGCAGCTGGCGGCCCTGCCCCAGACCTGCCTGCGCAACGACCGGGCGTCGGCCCTGGCTCAGTGGGGGCTCCCGGTGGCCGAGGCCATGCGGGCCGAGATCCGCTTCGGACTGGCCTCGCTGGCGTCTCCGGACGCGGCCTCCGGGGCCCGTCGGTTCGCCGGCGGGGAAGGACGGGGCGGGGCGGCCGTCGACGCCACCGGTCGCTGACCCGGGCATCCGTGGCCGACCTCGCTGCCTTCGACTTCGACGGGACCCTCACCTCGGGCGGGAGCGTCTTCGGTTTCCTGACCGCGCTGGTCGGACGTGGCCCGGTGGTGGCCGCCACCGCCGCCCTCTCCCCGCAGCTGGCCCACGCCGCCGTCGTCGGGGGCGCCGTCGCCGACCGGGCCAAGGAGCGCCTCTTCGAGCGGGTGATGGCCGGCGTGCCCCTCGAGCACGCCGCCAAGGTCGCCACCCGCTATGGCCAGGAGCACGTGCGCGACCACCTCCGCCCCGACGTGGGTGACCGCTTCGACTGGCACCGGACCCGGGGCGACACGGTGGTCATCGTGTCGGCCTCGCCGGAGGCCTACGTGGGCGCGGCCGGCGACCGCCTCGGGGCCGACGGGGTGATCGCCACCCGCCTGGCGGCGGACGGGGACGGCACCCTGACCGGCCGCTACGAGGGGGCCAACTGCCGGGGGGACGAGAAACTGCGCCGCCTGCGCTGGTGGATCGAGGAGTCGGGGACCGACCCCGAACGGGTCTGGGCCTACGGCAACAGCCGGGGGGACCTCTCCATGCTCGGAACCGCCGACGTAGGGGTCAACGTCGGCCGGCTCGGCCGCCTGGGCCGGCTCAAGGCCTTCCCGAGGCTCGAACAGGTGCAACTGGCCGACCCCGAGCCGTGAACGGGCCGCGCCGGGCCGGCCGCGGCTACAGGTATTCCTTCTTCCGCATCCACACCAGGACGAACCAGCCCCAGATCGGGGGCAGGTAGGCGGTGAACAGCCGCTGGACGAAGACGGCCGCCACCGCGATCGACTCGTTGATCCCTGCGGCCGTAAGACCGAGGATCATGCCCGCCTCGACGACTCCCATCCCGCCGGGCACCGGAGAGATCCCGCCCAGCATCGAGCCCAGGGTGAGCACGACGATCAGCGTGGCCAGATCGAGGCTGGCCCCGAAGGCGTGCAACGAGGCACCGAGCGCGAGTGCCACCAGGATCTGGGCGGCGGCGGACCCACCGAAGATCTCCACCAGGTTCCGCGGGTGGCCGGCCAGGATCCGCAGATGCGCCCAGACCTCCGACGCCTTGGGCCGCAGCCGTGCGGCGGCCAGCCGCCGCCACCGGGGAACGGCGAAGACCAGGCCCAGGGCCACGCCCACCACCACCACGGCGATCACGATCAACCAGACCAGGCGGGAGTTGTCGCTGCTGGCGTCGCTCGTCGGGGTATTGAGGTGCAGGTTCCCGGCCGACAGGGGCAGGGCGATGAGGAAGAGCGCGCCCTTCACGATCCAGCTGGCCGTGCTGGCCAGCACCCCTGAGCTGACCGCCACGGTGGGGGTGTACCCCTCCTGCTGGAAGAACCTGACCCTGGTGGCCAGCACCGCCATCGACCCGCCGGCCAGGCCCACGAAGGTGTCGGACAACTCGAGGGCCACGGTGCGGCCGTAGGGAAGCGGGTCGGTCACCGAGCCCACCGTGGTGACGGCGATGGCCGGGTAGGCGGCCTGGGCCAGCACGAACACGAGTGCCACCCAGCCCCAGTCGGCGCCGGTGATCGTGCTCCAGGACTTGGTCACGTTGATCAGGACGCCGATCAGGGCCCAGCCCCCGATCAGCGTGCCGACGACCAGGGCCAGGTTCACCCAGCTCACCCGGCGGGGCTCGATCAGCTTCGGCACCTCCACCCCGGCGGCCGCCGCCCCCTGCTCGCGGAGGGCGGTGAGAATAGCCTTCTTGCCCCGGAGGGTCCGCGATGCCGCCGAGTCGAGAGCGGCCCGCTGGAGGAAGGGCAGCGCGCCGGTCAGGGCGTCCTCCGGCAGGGTGCGGGTGGCCGAGGCGATCACCCGGTCGGGACCGGCGACCACCGCCGCCGCGGCCAGGGCGGCGGCCAGGTCCCGATCGAGCTGATCGGCGGTGGCGGCGGTCGAGGCCACCCGGAAGTCGATGAAGCCGGCGGTGCCGGTTTCATCGACCACGATCTTCTGGGTCGAGAGCGAACCGTGGGCCACCCCGGCGCGGCGCAGCGCCGCCAGCTGGCCGAAGATGTCGTCCAGGTCCGCCTCGGACAGGGACGGCCCGGTCGGGACCGCCTCGGACAGAACCGCCTCCGACAGGGGCGCCTCCGAAGCACCGTTCACCGATGTGGCCGCCACGGTGCCGGCATCCATGCCCTCCGCCTCGTCGACGGCCGGTGGGAGGTAGGGGGCCAGGGTCGAGAGCAGGCGCCCCCCGGGGGGTCGGGTCACCAGGAGCGCGTCTCGGGCGGGCCCGGCGGGGCCGGCGGCCAGCACGTGGGGCACCCGGGCGCCGGCCCGTTCGGCCATCAGCGTCAGATAGGCCTCGTGCTCGACCTGCTGACGCCGGGTCAGGGCCAGGGTCGGCCCGGAGTCGCGGTAGAAGAGGAATCGGGCCGTCTTGGCCAGGAGTTGGGCGTCGGCGGCGTCGCGCCCGTAGACCGAGACATCGACGGTGGACCCGTCGACGTTGCCGGTGAACCGGCCGACACCCCACTCCTGACGGGGGACGGGCGAGATGTCGACGGCCGCGATCTCGAGGTCGGCGAGCAGCGCCCGGACCTCGTCGACCGAGGGGAGGCCCAGAGGCGAGCCGAAGATCAGATGCACGAGCGCGGCCACTCCCCATCCGAGGGCGACACTGGCCAGGACGGCCACCGGAACCCCGGAGCCGGTGACCACCGCGGCCACGGCCAACAACCCGATGGCAGTCTTGGTGGTCAACTGGAGCCAGCGGCTGAGGTACGGCAGCGCCGCGCAGGCCACGCCGACGGTCGCCGCCACCCGGGCTACGGGAAACGACAGGGCGAAGTGATCGAGCGACGGCATGGCCGGACGGCCGCCCGTCGGGCCCAGGACCGCCGTCAGGATCACGCAGATCAGCCAGGCGCCGGCGCCGGACAGCGCGATGTCCCGCAGAGCCGTCCACCGCCGCGAGGCCAGCACCACGACGGCGATGATGGCGACGAGACCGAACGAGGCGATCCACCAGATGGCCGACACCAACCAGCGGAGGCCGTCTGGGGTGCCGGCCAGGGCGGTGGCGAGGGTGTGCTCCGCCGCCGAGTCAGCCCGGGTGAACAGCCAGCACACGAAGACCACGACGACGGCCGTGCCCAGGCGGAAGGCATCGGTGCCGCGGCGCCGGGTCTGGCCGTCGCCCACCGGGGCGGAGACGACCGAGAGCCACGGCCGCCCCTTCGGCCCCGGGGGCGGGCCGGGATCCGACCCGGCCGCTTCTGCCTCCGGCGGCGACTGGGGCCGACCGCTCACGCGACGCATTTCACGGGATCGGACCAACGCTCAGGCGGCCGCAGAGCCGTGGAAGCCGGCGTCGCCGAAGGAGAACACCCCGCCGTCGGAGGCCACCAGCCAGTAGCCCTGCCCGTCGGGGGTGGCGGCCATCCCGACCACCGGCTTGTTCAAGACGATGTTGCCGGTCGACCCGTGGAAGGCGGCGTCGCCGAAGGAGAAGATCCCGCCGTCGGAGGCCACCAGCCAGTAGCCCTGCCCGTCGGGGGTGGCGGCCATCCCGACCATCGGCTTGTTCAAGACGATGTTGCCGGTCGACCCGTGGAAGCCGGCGTCGCCGAAGGAGAAGACCCCGCCGTCGGAGGCCACCAGCCAGTAGCCCCGGCCCGAACGGGTGGCGGCCATCCCGACCACCGGCCGGGCCAGCGCCAGCCCGTCGGCCGATCCCTCGAAGGGGGCGTCGCCGAAGGAGAAGATCCCGCCGTTGCTGCCTCCCACCCAGTACCCCTGGCCGTCGGCGGTCGGGACCATGGCGACCGCCGGGGCGGTGAGGGTGGTGGTCGTGGTGAACCAGTCGGACTTGAGCCCCAGGGCCCCGGCAAACCCGTCCCCGGTGACCGAGACGCTCCGGGCGGAGCCGACGAGGGTCATCGCCGTGACCCTCCCTCCCCAGTCGCCGTCGCCGTTGCGGCCGGTGATGCTGATCGACTGCAACGTTCCCAGCTGGGGCCACGCCGCATCGATGACCGACACGGGGACGGAGGCGGTCCAGGTGTGATCGGGGTTGCACGCTCCGGCGACACAGACCGAGTCTCCCGCATCGGGCACCCCCGGGAACGCCCCCGGCGTGGTGTATCCGCCGGTCGAAGCCGAGTACTGCGTCGCCGCCACCGCCCCTCCGGGGAACTCCATGACCAGTCCGGCGGTGGCGTTGACCGCCGTGTCGGTGAGTGGATTCTCGTTCTGGGTGCCTCGGTAGGTCTGGCAGGTCTGGTCGCAGATGTCGGCGTATCCGCCGTAGGAGCCGAGCCCGGCCATGACGTACGACCGGACCGCCACCGCCTGGGCCTCCAGCTCCTGGAATCCCCAGGGCCGGCCCTGTGGGCCGGTGCCGCCCAGTGTCCCCCAGCCGGCCGGCGACTCGTTGGGAACGACGTCGGAGACGTACTGCTCCAGGGGGAGGGTGTTGACGGTCCGGGTCTCACCGACGGAGTTGTAGGTCGCCTCGATCGACCCGGCCATGGTGATGTCGGACCCGGCCTGGCACAGCTCGAGGGTCGTACCAGGGGCAGGGACGGCGGTGGGATCGGACACGCCCACGACGGTGGGGGTCGGCGACCAGGGTCCGGCGCATCCCGGGCCCAGGTAGGTGTTCCACAGGCCGCCGCCCACCGGGAGCATCTCGACGGCCTGGCCGGCGGCGGCGCTGATCGATCCGACGGTGAACGGTGCCCCGGAGGTCACGATGACCGAGTTCCCGTTGTTCTCGGTCATCGCCACCCGGACCCGGGTGGACTGCTGGGCCGGCGACAGCCCGGTCAGCGCCGTCCCGCCGTAGAAGTGCGCCACGATGGCCTGGTAGCCGGTCCCGGCCAGGGCGTACCCGAGCGCCCCCCACTGACCCATGCCGTGGCCGTGGCCGTAGCCGTGGCCTTCGAAGGACACGGTCGCCGACGGATAGGCCGACGCCGTCGGGGACGGTACGACGACACCCAGGCCGGTAGCGGTGACGAGCACGGCCCCCGTCGCCAAGGCCCGGAAAGCAGACGGCAGGCGCCGGCCGGTGCCTGGTTTCCTCGGTCTCACGTGCACCTCGGGGCCAGCGTACCGGCCTCCTCCCCCGGTGCAGGGGACCGTACGGCGACCGAGCGGGAAGGGCGGGCCGGGTCCCGACCGGCCGTCAGTCGGACCCGGCGTTGGCTGCCGCCTGGAACACCGCCGGCATCGACCCGTAGAAGGGGGCGCTCCCGAAGGAGAAGATGCCGCCGTCGGCGGCCGACAGCCAGTAGCCGTCGCCCCGGGGCAGGGCGGCCATGGCCTCGACCGGCAGGACCAGATTGATGTTGCCGGTCGAGCCGAAGTAGCGGGCATCGCCGAAGGTGAAGATGCCCCCGTCGGTGGCCACCAGCCAGTACCCGCTGCCGCTGGGCGTCCGGGCCATTCCCACTACCGGCTTGTTGAGGACGATGTTCCCGGTGGACCCGTGGAAGGCGGCGTTGCCGAACGAGAAGATGCCTCCGTCGGTGGCCACCAGCCAGTAGCCGAGGCCCTGGGGCGTGGCGGCCATGCCCACCACCGGCCGGTTCAGCCGGAGGTTCCCGGTGGAGCCGTAGAACTGGGCGTCCCCGAAGGCGAAGATGCCGCCGTCGGAGGCCACCAGCCAGTAGCCCCGGCCGTCGGGCGTAGGCGCCATCCCCACCATCGGCTGGTTCAGCCGGATGGCACCGGTGGAACCGTAGAACTGGGCGTCACCGAAGCAGAAGACGCCGCCGTCGGAGGCCACCAGCCAGTAGCCCCGGCCGTCGGGGGTCGGGGCCATGCCCAGGATGGGTCGGTTGAGGGCGATGTTGCCGGTGGAGCCGTAGAACCGGGCGTCGCCGAAGGTGAAGATCCCGCCGTCGGAGGCCACGTTCCAGTACCCCCTCCCGTCCGACGTCGAGGCCATGCCCACGATCGGCCGGTTCAGGTGACCGGGGGCCGCCTGGCTCACCCATCCGGTCAGCTGCGGGTTCTGGTGGTACATCGGCCACGAGCGCTTGCCCAGAGAATGCCCGGCCGAACCGGCCACCTGGTAGTGCTGGATGATCCCGGCGTTGGCGGCGTCGTACCCGGCGATGGTGATGCCAATGGAGCCGTTGGGGTCGGTGGTGACCATGGGCGAGTTCTGCAGCCCGACCGTGCCGGCGCCGAGGGTGGCGACCACCTGGGCGCTGCGACCGTCGAAGACGACCAGGCCGTTGGTGGTCGGCACCAGGACGTCGTTGTAGCCGGCACCGGTGAGGTCGGCGGTCACGACCCCGCCGATGATCCGGCCGGAAGTGGCCTGGGGCCAGCCGGGCATGGCCGCGCCGTTGGCGCCGTTGAGGGCCCACACCAGGCCTCCGCTGCCGGTGTCGGCGCCTTCGACCACCTGCACGTTGCCGTCACCCTCGAGGTCGCCGAGGGCCGGGCTGCCCATGGTGTTGCCCCCGAGGTTGGTCTGCCAGGCGATGTTGCAATGGGAGTCGGCGCCGAAGAGGGTGTTGGAGTCGGAGGCGCCGGCATAGAACGAGCCGGTGCCGAAGGCGATGCCCACCTGGCCGCCGGCCAGGAAGTTGCCCACCGCCGGCGACGAGTCCACCGTCTGGTTGGTGTCGTGGGAGCAGATCAGGTTGCCGCCGGGGCCGAGCACCCGCAGGTGGCCGCCGTTCGAATAGGTGACCCCGTAGGCCAACCCCGCCGAGGAGTCTCCGCCCTCGACCACCTCGGTCTGACCATTGCCGTACAGGTCGGCGAGGGCCGGCGTGGTGAAGCCGCTGTCGGCGGTGAAGAACGGCCATCCCCCGAGCGTGGACCCGTTGGACGCGTCGAATGCGTACTCATCCTGGCCCAGGGAGGGCGCGACAACCGAGTTGACCCCGTTGAGCACCCCGACGGCCATGGAGGCCTGGACGCCGTAGAGCCCGTTGGGGTCCTGGGCATTCCGTCCCCAGAGCTGGGCGCCGGAGTGGTTGAAGGCGTAGTAGCCGCCGACCCGGGGCTGGGCGGCGTTTCCCCCTCCCACGTATACGTCCTCGGTGCCGAGACCGTCGGGAGTCGCCGACGGGGTCGAGTCGATGGGGGCGCCGGTGTGCGCCGGCCACCCCGGGGTCGGCGAGCCGCCGGCCAGGTGGAAGGCCCACAGCGAGCCCGCCCGGTCGCCGACCACGACCGAGGGTCCCCGGCCGTCCAGCGTGGCCACCGACGGGGAGCTCTGGCCGATGGGCGACCCGCCGTCGGGGAGGACCTGCTGCCAGGCGAGGGAGGCGGACAAGGCGGCGGCGCGTGCCACCGGGGCGGCCGCAGAGGCGGAGACGGTGGGCGCGCCGAGCAGCACGAGCGCGGCGACCAGGCCGACGGCCACGGTTCCGGCCCGGAGGCCGACGCGGCCATTCCCCGAACCCCGGCCCGTGCTGCCGGCCCCCCCGGTGGCGCATCGCCCTTCGCTCATCCCATTGCTCCTCGGTCAATTGTCCAATTGTCCCGGTCTTCCGATCGTCCCGGGTGGTCACGCCCTGGGCCGTCGCGGTCCTGACGGCCGGTCCACCGGGTATCGGCACGTTGCCTGCAGAACTGAACCCGACCCGCCGACCGGTTCCGGACGGCGGGCAGCCCAGCACCGGCGGTTGATCGCCCCTCCTGCCACCGGGGGAGAGCCCTCCCCCGCCACCGGTTGGAACGGTCGGCGAACGTCGGCGAGAGCGTGCTATACGCGGTTACGCCGTCGTGCCTCGGTAGCCTGAAGCATGGCCATCGACACCCTCGAGGCACCACTCCTCCCGGTGTGGGCACCGCCGGTCCCGACCCGGGCCGAACGGCGGAAGATGGCCAAGCGTCGGAGCTGGTGGGCCCCGGTCCCGTGGATCGTGTTCGCCTCCACCCTGGCCCTGCGACTGCTGACCGCGGCCAGTGGGCCGACCGACTGGGACTCGGCACAATATGCGGCGGCGGTGGGTCGGTTCGACGTGACCCACGGGCAACCCCAACCCCCGGGCTACTGGTTGTACGTGGAGGCCGGGCGGTTCTTCCACCGGGCGTTCGGAATGGGCACCGTTCACAGCCTGGTGCTGGTGGCCGCGCTGGCGTCGGCGGCCGGGGCCGGCCTCACGGCGGTGGCCGGGCGCGACCTCGGCGGGTGGTGGGTCGGCGTGGCCGCGGCGGCGGTGGTGGCCACCTCTCCGTTCGCCTGGTTCGCGGGCTCGATCGCCGCCACCTACTCGTTCGACCTGATGGTCGGGCCGCTGCTGCTCCTCCTGGCCTGGCGGGCCCGCCCGGGGAGTTGGCACGGGGTCGGCGCCATGGTGGCGCTGGGAGTGATGGCGGGCTTCCGCCAGTCGATCATCCAGGCCTTCTTGATCCTGGCCCTGGTGGCGGTGGCCGGGTCGACCCGGCGCTGGGGGCGGCTGGTGCTGACGCTGCTGGCCGGCCTGGTCGGCGTCGGGCTCTGGCTCGTCCCCATGGCCGTCGACCAACCCGGCGGCCTCTCCACCTGGGTGCGGGCCACCCGGACCGAAGCCCTCGGTGCGGCCCGGGCCACCTCGGTGCTGGATCACGCCACCGCCGGAGCCACCAACCTCGGGACCTTTGCCGCCTACACGATCCTGGCCGTAGGGCTACTCGTCCTGCTGGCCGTCGTCGGCGGGATCGGCCTCCTCCTCCGGCGGCTCGTGGAAACGGCGGCAGGACGATCCGGTCGGCCGCTCCCCGGCCCCGACCCCTCCGCGGCCACCCGGTCCTCCACGGTCGTCACCGATCCGGGCCGATGGGAACGGCCCTGGTACCAACGGCGTGGGGCCGTCCTCGGTGCCGCCATCGTCCCCCCGGTGCTGGTGGTGTCCCTGGTCGCCTTTGCCAAGGGTGGCTATCTCCTGGCCTATCTGCCGGCCGCCACCATCGCCCTTCTCCTGCCGATGGGGGCCCTCGTCCGGCGCCGGTGGGCCAGCGACCGCCTGTCACCCCTGGGGCTGGCCGTGGGCTCCGTGGCGGTGGCCCTGATCGTCGGGGTCGGTACCCAGCGGTTCGTGGGGGGAGCCGGCGTGCTGCCGGAGCGGTGGCTCCGGCCGTCGGGTTCGCTGTGGCTCGAGCAGCCCCGCTATCAGGCCCCCTACGCCGACACCCTGGCTGCCATCCGTGCCGCGGACTCCGTCGATACCGCCCTCCGCGCCTTCGGGCCGGCGGTGCGGCCCGGGCGCGATGTGGTGGTGTTCGACGTGCCCGACGGTGGCTCCGACCTGTATCGGAACGCCGGGTGGGCCCTGCCCGATGACCGCATTGCCCTGATCGGCCCGGGGTACGTGCTCTACAACCAACTGCACGGCGCCCTCTACTACGCCTCAGGAGCCACCGCCATGGTGGGACCGTCAGGATCGGTCTTCCTCGTCGCCTCCCCGACATTGCCGGGCCTGGCCTCGCTCACCGCTCAGGGGTACGCCCTGCCGGTCGGCACTCCCCTCCCGATCGGCGGCTACCGGGTATGGCAGGTCCTGCCCGGGGTCAGCATCCTCGGAGTGCGGATCGTGGCCCAGGCCGGTCCCCGACCCCTCGGGCAGGGGATCTGAACCGGAGTCAGGCCGCGGTGGCGGTCACCGATTGGACGAAGGCGGCATACCGGTCGATCACCCGGGGCCACCGGAACCACCGGTCGACGTAGGCCCGACCCCGGACCCCGAGCCGGCGACGCGCCTCGGGGTCGCGACACAAGAGGTCGACAGCGGCCTCGAACTCACCGAATCCCCCGAAGCTGAGTCCTCCACCCGAGCGGCGGCAATGTTCGACGGTGGCCAGACAGGCGGCATTGACCACCACCGGCGTCCGCGCGCTCCACGACTCGGCGATGACCAACGAGAACGCCTCGCGCGCCGAGGGCGACACCAGGGCCACCGCTTGTCCGAGGAGCGACCACTTCTCCTCCTCCGAGACCGGCCCGACGACATCGATCTCCGGATGGGCCGGGGGCGCATCGACCACCGGGCCAGCGAACACCAGGCGGAGCGACCCCGGGTGACGGTGCTTGTAGGCGGCGAACAGCGAGGCCAGGAGTCGGGATCCCTTGTGACCGTCGACCCGCCCCAGGCAGAGCAGGTAGGGATCACCCCGGCCGGTCCGGCCGGCCGGCATCTCGTCGGGGTCGTCCACCCCCAGGCCGAGGAGGAGCTGGTGCTGCGATGCGACCGGGAACAGCCCCTGGACCAGCTCCCGTTCTGCGGCGGTCTGAAAGACGATCCCGTCGGCCGCCGCGAACACGGCCGGGAACACCGGCAGGTGGAGCGCGGGCTCGTCGTGGGCCGCGGGGTGGAGGATCGAGGGTGCGGTCACCCGGCCGATGGCCCGCACCGTCGGGTAGTAGAGGTACGGGTAGAAGACCACGGCGTCGGCGTCCGAGCGGGCGGCCGCCTCGGCCAGATCCGGCACCACCGGGCCCTGCAGATCGATCCAGCGCTCGGCGTCGCCGAGTGAGGCAGCGCCGGGATCGGCCAACAGCGACGCGGAGAAAGGGTGGAACGAGGGCTGCCGGCCCGACGACGCCGCGAAGCGCTCGACCCTCACGCCGTTGATTTCCTCCTTGCCCACCGGGAAGGCATCGTCCCAGGTCACGAAGTCCTCAGCGCAGCTGGTGAGGACCTCGACCTCCCAGTCCTTCTGCGCCACCAGGCCTTCGGCCAGCGAGCGGGCCGCCGTCTCCGCCCCGCCGATGATGGTGGGCCCGTAGCGGGGCAGGACGAACGCGATCCTCACCGGGCGTGGCCGGGGCGACCGGCAGCCATCGTCACGCCCTCATCGTCACGCGGCGCAGGCATCCTCGAGCGCGGCGGCGAACCGGTCGCGTATCCGGGGGAGGGCGAAGGTCCGGATCCGGGCCTCCGCCGCCAGAGCCAGCCGCGACCGGAGCTCCGTGTCGTGGATCACCCGATCGACGGCGGCAGCCACCCGGGCCGGCTCCTTGTCGGGAAGGACGAGGCCCGCCCCCTGCACCGTCTCGGGGACGGCGGTGTTGGTGTAGGCCACGATCGGCAACCGGTGGTACATCGCCTCCAGCAGGGGGACGCAGAAGCCCTCGTGGTTGGAGAGGCAGACGAAGGCGTCGGCGGCCTCGTAGTAGGCGATCAGCTCCTCGTGGGTCACCGAACCGGCGATGTCCACCGCCTCGGCCAGGTCGAGCTCCTTGGCAAAGCGCTCCAGGGCGACCCGGTACTCGTCGCTGATGGCACCGCCGACCAGCCGCAGCCGGGCCTTCGGGTCGTAGACCCGGCGGTAGGCGGCCAACGCCTTGACCAGGTCGTCCTGGCCCTTGTGGGGCGAGACCTTCCCCACGAACAACAGGTCGGCGCCGCCGTCCGCCTTCTCCTCGGCCAGCCGGAGGCTGAGGGCGCGGTCGGGTGACCCGGCGAAGCCCTCCAGATCGACGAGCAGGGGCACGGTGGTCGTCGACCGGTAGCCGGCGGCCTGGAGCTCGCGCTCGTTGAAGTTGGAGTCGGCGATGGCGAACTCGGTCATGGGGGCGAGGTCGCGCAGTTGGGCCCGGCCCCAACGGGCCTCCTCGCCGACGGCGGGGAGCCACGCCTCGAGCAGGTCGGCGGGGGTGATGTTGTGGTAGTTGACGAACTTCCGCTCGCTGCGCCCCCGGAAGACGTCGGCCACGCCGCTTCCGATGGAGAGCTGGTAGAGGAGCACCCGTCCCGCCGACGACCGGTCGCCGATGCGGGTCACCGGCAATCCGAAGTCCAAGCGGTCGGGTGTGGCATTGCCGAAGTAGATGTCCGACTGGTAGCCCCGGGATCGAAGGAGGTCCCGGATCTGAACGACGTGCCCACCGATGGCATCCCGGCTGGCCAGCGAGGGGATGACCTGGTCGATGCGGACAACCGTCACGAGGCGTTCTCCTCCCAGCCGGCCAGCGGGGGGAACAGCCCGGCGCCCACGGCGGGGACCTCGCCGCTGTGTGAGGCCGACCGCAGCCGGAAGCTCACGTCCACCGGGAGGCGGACCCGGCCCGTGGCCCGACCGGGGTTGGCCACCTCGAACCGGGTGACCTGGTCCTTCCAGTCGAAGATGGCGGTGTCGGTGTCGCTCCGCACCCCGACGCTCACCGAGTAGGTGCCGTCGAGGAGCGGCACCTCGGGGAAGAAGAAGCGGACGATTCCCCCACCGGCGGGGATCTCCATCTCGCACGCCGGGTCGTCGGGGTCGGAGGCGAAGACCAGCTCGTTCTTGTCGTCGTGGATGGCGATGGTGGCCATGGCCTTGGGCACCGCCGCCAGACTGTCCACGTCGGCGGTCACGGTCAGCGACTCCCCCGGGTACATGTGGACACGCGCTCCGCTGCCGCCGTGCTCGGCCTGCACCGTGCCGATGGCGAGGACGTTGCCCTCGACCCCCCCGGACTCCGAGCCCTCCATCGTGCCCACCCCGAGCAGGTCGGCCATGTACACCCTGATGGCCTCGCCGGGATCGTCCACGGTGATCACCTGGCCGTGGTTCATGACCATGGCGCGGCCGCAATTCTGGCGGATGGCGTCGGAGCCATGGCTGACCACCACGATGGTCCGGCCCTCGCGCTGGAACTTCTTCACGTGGTCGAGGCACTTGCGTTGGAAGGCGGCATCGCCCACCGCCAGCACCTCGTCGACCAGCAGGACGTCGGGCTCCACGTTGACGGCCACCGCGAACCCGAGCCGCACGTACATGCCCGACGAGTAGAACTTGACCTGGTTGTCGATGAAGGCCTCGAGCTCGGCGAAGGCCACGATGTCGTCGAAGCGCTTTTCGATCTCCGCCCGGGACAGCCCGAGCAGCGAGCCGTTCAGGAAGATGTTGTCCCGTCCGGAAAGGTCGGGCTGGAAGCCGGCCCCCAGCTCCAGCATGGCGGCCAGGCTGCCACGGACCCGGATCTCACCGGAGGTGGGCTTGATGATGCCGGCGATGCATTTGAGCAGCGTCGACTTGCCGCACCCGTTGCGCCCGAGGATCCCGAAGGTCTCCCCCTGGTTGATGTCGACGTTGACGTCCCGCAAGGCCCAAAACGGCGTGAACGGCATCTTGCCGCCGTGGATGACCCGCTCCTTCAGCGAGGTGTGCTTCTCGTTGTAGAGGCGGAACTGCTTGGAGATGTCCCGCACTTCGATGGCGACGGCCACGGCTCAGAGCTCCTCGGCGAAGTTGCCCTCGAGCCGGCCGAAGACGACGAGCGCCAGCAGGAACAACACGATGCTGGCCGCCAACACCACACCGTTGAGCTCAGCGTAGGTACCCACGCCCCAGCTAGGCAGCACGTGGGTGATCGTGTGGGGGGTCACCGTGGTGTTGGTGAATTGGGAAACCCCATAGATGGCCCGCTGGAATGTCATCACGATTGGCGTCAGCGGGTTGCAAAGGTAGAGATACTTCAGCCAGAGCAGTCCGGGCTTGTTGGCCAGATGGCTCGAGACCAGCCCGAACGAATAGACGATGGGTGTGCCCCAGAACCAGGCCATCAGCAGGACCTCGGTGAGGTGCTGGGTGTCACGCAGGTACACGTTGATGGCAGAGAGGAAGATGGAGAGGGCCCCGGTGAAGACGATGAGAGCCACCAGGGACAACGGCAGGACGGCGACGAACGTCCAGTCCGGAGCGAGTCCGAAGAGCAACATGGCGAGGACGAGGACCCCTACCTGGATGGCGAACATGACCATGGCCACCCCGACCACCGACAGGGCCAGGAGCTCGCGTGGGAAGGCCACCTTCTTCACGATGCCCGCCTTGCCCACCACCACCGAGGTCGCCCCCATGGCGGCGGCATTGAACAGGTTGTACACCAGCAGGCCGGCGAACAGCCAGATGGCGAAGTTGGGTTGGCCGTTGCGCCCGTTGATGATCTTGAAGACGAAGTAGTAGATAGCCAGCACCAGGGCCGGATTGAGCATCGACCACAGATAGCCGAGCACTGAGTTCTTGTACTTGACCTTGAGCTCGGACCGGGTGAGCAGGCCCAGCAACTCACGGTTGATCCACAGGTCCCTGAGCCGCTGGCCCAACTGGACCTTGCCGTTGACCACGGTGATCTGGTCGTTGCTCTGCCCCGGGACGAACCGGGTGCTCCCACCGATGGTCGAGGTGCGCTCTGGCTCCGCCGAAGCGGGCTCATCCACGCTGAGACTCACTGGCTGGAGGCCCCCGCGCCGGCGCTCGGGACGTCCATTGCGTCCTTCTGGATGACCTCGTCGATGAAGCCGTACTCGCGGGCCTCCTCGGCGGTGAACCAACGGTCACGGTCCGAGTCCGCCTCGATGCGCTCCACCGGCTGCCCGGTGTGGAAGGCGATCCGCTCGGCCATCATCCGCTTGAGGTAGATGATCTGCTCGGCCTGGATGGCGATATCCGAAGCCTGGCCCTGCATCTGGCCGGAGGGCTGGTGCATCAGGATCCGGCTGTGGGGAAGGGCGAACCGCTTGCCCGGCGTTCCGGCGCAGAGCAGGAATTGGCCCATCGAGGCGGCGAGCCCGACACAGATGGTCCGCACATCGCAACGCACGTACTGCATGGTGTCGTAGATGGCCAGGCCGTCGGTCACCGAACCCCCCGGGGAGTTGATGTAGACGGCGATGTCCCGCTCCTGGTTCTCGGCCTCGAGCAGGATCAGCTGCGAGCAGACCAGGTTCGCCGTGTTCTGGTCGATGGCCGACCCGATGAACACGATCCGCTCCTTCAACAGGCGCTGGAAGATGTCGGAGGAGGGCCCGACGTCGTTGGCCGACTTCATCTCCACGCTCACCTCCGCGCTCATCTCTGCGGCCCGATCGGCCAGGTCAGCTTCGCGGGCAGGGGACATCGATTGACGGCGGTCGTCCATGGGGCCAGAGCCTAGTGGCTGGGACCTCCCCGGCGAGGCACGGCCGGGACACCATCACGGCTGGATCCTGCCCTGGTCGCGGGCAGTGCGCGCCGCCAGGAGCGCTTCGACCAGGCGCTTCCCGGACTGGTCGAGGCCGATGGCCCGCAACCGGTCCCGGCCGACCACCACCAGTCGCTCGCGCTCGGCCGGTTCGGCCATGAGCCGGGCGATCGCCGCCGCCACCCGTCGGGGGTGTTTCTCGTCGAGCAGGATCCCGGCCCCACCGAGGACCTCGCCCACCGCACCGGCGTCGAAGGCCACGACCGGAAGGTCGTGGCCCATGGCCTCGACCAAGGGCACGCCGAACCCTTCGTGGTCCGAGAGCATGACCAGGACGTCGGCGGCCCGGTAGTGGGCGGCCAGTTCGTCGTCGTCGACATGGGAGACGAACGAGACCGCGTCGGCGAGTCCCAACACCGCCGCGTAGCGCCTGAGGGCGGCGGCGTAGGCCGGCTCGGTGGGCGAGCCCACCAGGGTCAGGGTCGCCCCCGGGTCGGCGGTGGCCCGGGCCACGAAGAGTGCGGCCAGGGTCTGATGATGCGCCTTGTTGGGGGCCCACCGGCCCACCGACAGCCAGGCGGCCCCCGCGCCCTTGCGTCGCGACCGGACCCGGTCGAGGGCCTCGGGGCTCGGCTCGGCCGGAGCCGGGATGCCGGCCACCGGGACCACGGCGATGTTCGTGCACCCGGCCTGGCGCAACTCGGTGGAGATGAACTCGGAGTCGGCGATGCCCAGCGCCACCCGGGGGGCGAGGTCCGCCAACCTCTGCTGCGCCCCCACCTGCAGGCGGGTGATGGCGTTGTTCCACGGGGCGAAGTACTCCGGAGGGGTGATGCCGTGGTAGTTGACCACAATCGTCTCCGGTCGCGCCGCCAGCCACCCGGCCATCTCCGAGTCGGTGGCGAACTGGTAGACCAGCACGTCGCCGGCCTCCGCCTCGGATCCGTACTTCAGGTAGTGACGGGTCTCGTCCATGGTTGCCGGATCGGGAATCTCGGTGTAGATCACCGAGGGCACGCCCGAGGCGTGCAGGCTGTCGCGCAGGGCCCGGCTGTGCTCCCCCACCGCGTCATGGCGATGCAGCATGGGGACGAATTGGTGGATGCCCCTCATGTCCCCGCCCTGGCCACCACGGCATGCACCGTGCCCGAGGCCGGCCGGTGCCAGGTTGCGCCCACCGCGCCCGACCGGCGGAGCAGCAACGACCAGGTCTCGGGGTGAAGGGGACGACCCGGGGCCAGGTCCCGGGCCGGATGGGAGAGCCCTTGGTCCCACGCCGACTGATCGACGGTGAGGATCACGACAGGATCGGCGGCCCGGATCACCCGGAGCGCCTCACCGAGCAGCCCCACCTTGGCGGCCAGGTCGATGCGGTCGACACAACCGGCCAGGACCACGCCCGCGCAGCTGTGGTCGGGGATGGTTCCCAGGTGGTCGAGGACCTCGCCGAGCACGACCTCGGTGGGGGGTCCCTCACCGGCGGCGGGCAGGGTGAGCGAGGCCCACGCCGATTCGCCCTTCGGTTCCACGGCCAGCACCCGGTGCCCGGCGGCCTGCACCGCCCCCACCAGCGTTCCGTCTCCCGACTCGCCCACCACCACCGGGAACCCGGGGTCGGGCGGGCCGAGCCACGATCCGATCACCCCCACCCAGTCAGCCGGGTCGGGCGCCTTCGTGGGCAGTTCGGCCGCTTCGAGCCGGGCCGGGTCGAGCCTGGCCTCGAGGAGATCCACCCGGGCGGCCAGATAGCGGAGAGCGTCCCACGTGGCCACGTTGACCCCGGCGGCAGCGGCGGCCGCCGCCGTCCGGGCGTCGGCGGCCAGGAGATCGGCGAGCACCCGGGTCACGTCACCGGCGAATCGCCGCCCGATGAGGGCGGACCGGCCCCGCTCCCACAGATCGTCGGGAAGCCCGTTCCACGGGGCGACGCTGGAACCGGTCTCGGGCCGGGAGATCCGGCGCATGGCATCGTCGAATCCCCACTGCAGGCCGCCCTGCGGGCGCAGCCGGTCGAAGGCGGCCAGCAACTCGGCCTCGTCGGGCCCCGGCGACCCGCCGCCGTCCCCCGTCCCCCCGCCCGGAGCGGGCGCCGGGTCGCCGTCGCCGGTCAGACGGCCACCGGTATCGTCGGGGTCGGACATCAGGCCCTCATCCCTTCCGAACGTACTCCGGCCCACCCGCCGGGAGCGGGAGCCGGCGGGCCCGGACTGGGTCCCGACGACCGCGGTCGACGATGCCCGCCAGGAAGCCGGTGTAACGGTCGATGATCGATGGCCAACGGTAGTAGCGGGCGGTGTACCGCCGGCCCGCGTCGGCCAGGGTGGACCGGAGGACAGCGTCCCCGGTCATCCGTTCGACGGCGATCTCGAACGAGCGGTACGACTCGAACCAGAGTCCCCCGCCCGAGCGCCCGCAGTGCTCCATGGTGGCCGCGCACGACGCGTTGACCAACACCGGGACGCCGAGGGTCCACGCCTCCAGCAGCACCAACGAGAACGACTCGTAGGCGGACGGGGTGACCATGACCTGGGCACCGCCCAGGATGTCCCACTTGTCGGCCTCCGACACCGTCCCGGTCACTACGATGTCCGGGGCCTCGGGCGCCTTGTCCGACACCGGGCCCACGAAGGCCAGGGCGAGGTCCCCGGGGTGCTGCTCCTTGTAGCGCCGGAAGTACTCGGCCAGCATGCCGCATCCCTTGTGCTCGTCCACCCTTCCGAGGTAGCAGAGGTAGGGACGATCGCCGAGGCCGAGGAGCTCGCTCCCGACCCGCCCGGAGCCGGCCGGGTCGTTGACACCGAGTCCGAGCACGATCTGCGGCTTGGCCCCGATGCCGAAGGCGTACTCCATCAGATCGCGTTCCGCATGGGTGTGATAGACGAACCCGTCGATGTCACGGAAGCTCTGGCGGAACGCGGCCAGGTAGAGAGCCGGCTCGTCGTGGGCGGCCGGGTGGAGCACCGTCGGCACCTTGGACACCGCGATCCCGTCGACGGTGGTGGCGAACAGATAGGGATAGCAGGCCACGACGTCCGCATCGGTAGAGGCCACCGCGTCGACCAGGCCCGGGCACATCGGGCCGTTGAGCGCTACCCAGTGGCGCGACTCCGCCAGTGTGGCGGTCGACGGGGACACTCTCAGCCGGGCGTCGAGCTCGAAGTACTCGAGCAGTCGCCGGCTGCTGGTCGGGAACCGGTGCACGGTCACACCGTTGATCACCGACGCTCCGGCCGGCTCCGTGTTCTCCCAGGTGAGATGGTCGAGTGCGCAGCTGGTCATCACCTCGACCTCCCAGTCGGGCTGTCCGGTCAGCCGCTCCGCCAACATCCGGGCGGCTGTCTCCGCACCGCCGATCACCTCGGGGCCGTAGCGGGGTGTGACGAAGGCCAGCTTCACTATTGCACCCCCCGGTCCTCGGCCAGCCCGGCGAGCACTTCGACGAACCGGGTGCGGGTGGTGGCGAGCTGGAAGTCCTCGAGGCGCCGGTGGCCCGCGGCCACCAGCCGGCCCGACAGCATCTCGTCCCGTCGCACCCGGTCGACGGCCGCGGCCACCACGCCCGGACGCTTGGACTCGAGGAGCAGCCCGGCGTCCCCGAGGGTCTCGGGCACGGCACCGGCGGCGAAGGCGACGATGGGCAGACCCGACTGCATGGCTTCGAGCAGCGGGATGCAGAACCCTTCGTGCTCCGAGAGGCACACGAAGACGTCGGCGTCCGCATACCAGGCGGCCAGCTGCGCGTCCGACAGATGCTCTCCGTGCCGCACGGCGTCGGCCAGGCCGAGCTCTTCGGCCAGCGCGAACACCGCCTCGACATAGGACTCGGTGAAGGCCGGGCCCACCAGATGGAGCCGGGCCTCCGGGTCGTACCAGCGACGGTAGAGCCAGAGGGCCTCGACCAGGTGGTGCTGGGTCTTGTTGGGCGAGATCCGCCCCACGAACAACAACACCGTGGCCGAGCCGTGCTGGTGGGCGAGCTTCTCCGACTCGGCCTCATCGACGGGTGGCTTCCGGTCGGCGATGTCGACGAGGATCGGCACCACCGCTGTGGCCCTACAGCCCAGGTGACGCAGCTCGGCGGCATTGAAGGCCGAGTCGGCGATGCCGAGGGTGGCCGCCGGGGCCAGCGCCGCGGCCTGGATCCGGGCGAGGGCGACCTTTTCGCTGGTGTGGTCCTCCCAGCCGTCGTAGTAGGACGACGGGGTGATGTTGTGGTAATCGAGCACCAGCGTCTCCGGCCGGCCCAGCAGGAATTCGGCCACCGGCGACGCCGTGCTCAGCTGGTACAGGAGGATGTCTCCCGGCTCGGCCCGGTCCGGGTACCGCTCGAAGTAGGTCGCCTGGGGCCACAGGTCGTCGTGGGCGGCCTCCACGTAGATGTCCGACTCCCACCCTGCGCACCGCAGCGCGTCCCGCAATGCCAATGTGTGATCTCCGGTCGCATCCCTGGGCAGCAGCGCGGGGACGAACTGGTGAACGGCGGTCACCGCTGGCGAATGGCGACCAGGAGGTACTCGCCGGGGCCCAGCAGCAGCGAGTTGACGGCGCCGATCGCCGCATTGATGGCGGCCGCGTCAGGATTGGACGGCGCCACCCGGTCGAGACGGCGGTCCTCCCCCCCGAAGGTCAGCCCGGTGCGGCGGAATCCGTGATCGGCGAGCAGATGGATCCAGGTGTCGGCGTGGAGCGGTCGGCCGGGGGCGAGGTCGCTGATCAGGTGGGCGGTCCCGGCCGACCATGATTCAGGGGTGGCTGAGTGGATGACCAGCACACCGTCGATGGCCAGGCGGGACGTGGCCAGCCTGACCAGTCGGGCCCGCTGGTTGGGATGGAGCCATTGGACCGAACCGGTCAGCACCATGCCGGACAGCGCCTCGTCGGCGACCACTTCCAGGTGCCCGAGGACGGACTCGGCCCGGACATCCAAGCCGCGTTCGATGGCCGGCTCGATGACCGACTCGGTCGGATCCACGCCGTAGGCGTCGATGCCGGCGGTGACCAACGCATCGAGCAGGGCGCCCGTTCCGCACTCGGCGTGGAGCACCCGGCCCCCGACCCCGGACAGGGCGGCCACCGCCTCCGAGGACCACCAGGCCGGACCCGGGTCCGCCGCCGGCACCGCGCTCGGGGGGAGCTCCGGGGTCCGCTGGGACTCCACCGCCGCCTCGAGGTCCTCGACGTGGTCGACGACAACATGGAACATC
>DATBOO010000177.1:0-5838 GCA_036553725.1 Acidimicrobiales bacterium
CCGACCCGGGAGGACTTGTCGGCGTAGGCCGGACCGATCCCCCGCCTGGTGGTGCCGAGCTTGTTCTTGCCCAGGTAGCGCTCGGCCAGCTGATCCAGCTCGTGGTGATAGGGCATGATCAGGTGGGCGTTGCCGCTGACCAGCAGCCTGCCGGTGTCGATCCCCTTGGCCGCCAGCGTGTCCACCTCGTCGAGCAGCACGGTCGGGTCGACGACCACCCCGTTGCCGATGACCGGGGTGATGTGGTCGTAGAGGATGCCGCTGGGCACCAGCTGGAGGGCGAAGGTCTCGCCGTCCACCACGATGGTGTGCCCGGCGTTGTGGCCGCCCTGGTAGCGGACGACCAACTCCATCTCCTTGGCCAGGAGATCGGTGAGCTTGCCCTTGCCCTCATCGCCCCACTGGGTTCCGACGACGACAGTTGCCGGCACGCGTCACTCCTCCGTTGCGAAAAGCGGATTACGCACCAGTGTAGCCCGCAGGACTGCCGGATCGGTAAGGCGAGCCGGCTCAGGGGCGGGCCACGACCAGCAGGGAACGACCGGGGACGGCCCCGGTGCCGAGGGCGGCGTCGTCGACCGACTCGATGACCGTCCACCCCGACCCCGACACCAGCTCGAGGTGGGCGGGGGCCGACAGGATGGTGCGCCACGGCTCGTGCGCCGCCCCCGGGCGGGCGGCGTTGGCCCGCTGCAGCACCCGGGCCGAGTCGATGCCCTCGGGGTGGACGGCCAGGCTGGCCACCAGGGCGCTCCCCTCCGCCGCCCGGGCGTGCACGCCGGCCAGCAGCCCGACCACCGTCTCACCGTCGAGGTAGACGAGGAGGCCCTCGGCCAGCACCAGGGTCGGGCGCTCGGGCCGGTGACCGACCCGGGCCAGGGCGGCGCCGACGTCGTCGACCCGGAAGTCGGCGGGCACCAGGACCGGCCCGGAGCCGTCACTCCCCAGCTGCTCGAGGCGCCGACGCTTGTCGGACTGGGTGGCGGGATGGTCGAGCTCGAAGAAGCGGACGCCGGACGTCCGGAACCGCAGGGCCCGGTCGTCATAGCCGGCGCCGAGGACCACCACCTGGCCCGTTCCCCGTTCGATGGCGGCCATTACCTGGTCGTCGAAGAAGCGGGTGCGGGCCTCGAGGTGGGCCCGCAGGGGCAGGACGCGGGGCGGGACCATCCCCTCGCACAGGGCCGTCTGGGCGTCCGGGTCGCCGTCCGGGCTGGAGGGCCGGGGGAAGCCGGCTCGCCAGGCGGCCACCACCTGGCCGGTGCGGGAGGGGTCGGGCCCGGTATCGGAGGGGGAGGACGACGCCACGGCCCAACATTAGTCAATCTCGTTGACTATCTACAAGTCGGACGGTATGGTCGGGCCATGGATGACGTGCCGATCCCGGCCCTGTTGCGGGCCGCCCGTCGCACCTACGGGTCGGCCATCCGGGCCGCGCTGGCCGAGGTCGGGTGCGACGACGTGCCGCGCAACGGCCCCTTCGTCATCGGGGACGTCGCCCGGGGCGGGACGCCTCTCAGCGGGATCATCCGGGAGCTGGGCGTGTCCAAGCAGGCGGCCGGCCAACTGGTCGACACCCTGGTGCTCCGGGGCTACCTCGAACGGTCGCCCGACCCCGACGACCGCCGCCGGCTGACCGTGACGCTGACCGACCGCGGCCGCCTGGCGGCCGACGCCTCGCGCCGCGCCGTCTGGACGGTCGACGCCGAGCTCACCGCCCGGCTCGGTGATGAGTGTGTGACACAGGCCCGGGCCGTCCTCCTGGAGCTGATCGAGATCGGGGACGACCGGGTCGGCTGACCGCCCGATGGCGGGCTCAACCGGTCGAGGTGCGCTCGCGCCGGATTCAGTGGACCGGTACTCCGGTGGTGCTCGGGTGTCGCGTCCAGTGCAGCTCCGGTCAGATCAGGGTGATAGCCCCGTCGGCGACGTCGACGGTCACCGTCGAGCCCTCGGGGTAGCGCCCCTCGAGCAGGGCCAACGCCAACGGGTCCTCGACCTGTCGCTGGATGACCCGCCGGAGCGGCCGGGCCCCGAAGTCGGGGTCGAAGCCGGTGCGGGCCAGCCACGCCTCCGCCGCCGGGGTCACCGAAAGGGCCAGGCGCCGCTCGGCCAGCCGGCCGCGCAGGCCGCCGAGCTGGATGGAGACGATCCGTTCGAGGTCGGACTCGGAGAGGGCGTGGAACCGGACGATCTCGTCGATGCGGTTGACGAACTCGGGCTTGAAGAACTCGAGGGGCTCGCCGGGGATGTTGGACGTCATGATCAACACGGTGTTGGTGAAGTCCACGGTCCGGCCCTGGCCGTCGGTGAGGCGGCCGTCTTCGAGCAGCTGCAGGAGCGTATTGAACACGTCCGGATGGGCCTTCTCCAACTCATCGAGCAGCACCACCGCGTACGGGCGCCGGCGGATCGCCTCGGTCAGCTGGCCTCCCTCCTCGTAGCCGACATAGCCGGGCGGGGCACCGACCAGGCGTGACACCGAGTGGCGCTCGATGTACTCGCTCATGTCGATCCGCACCATGGCCCGGGCGTCGTCGAAGAGGAACTCGGCCAGGGCCCGGGCCAGCTCGGTCTTGCCCACACCGGTCGGCCCCATGAACAGGAACGAGCCGATGGGGCGGTTGGGGTCGGAGAGTCCGGCCCGGCTGCGCCGGATGGCATTGGACACCGCCGAGACGGCCTCGTCCTGGCCCACCACCCGGGCGTGGAGGGCGTCCTCCATCCGCACCAGCTTCTCGACCTCGCCTTCGAGCAGTCGGCTCACCGGCACGCCGGTGGCCCGGCTGACCACCTCGGCCACGTCCTCGGCGTCGACCTCCTCCTTCAGGAAGCGCTGGCTCTTCTGGAGCTCGTCGAGCGCGGCGGTGGCCGCCTCGACCTGGCGCTCCAGATCGGGGATCAGCCCGTAGGAGATCTCCGAGGCCTGGGCCAGGTTGCCGTCGCGGGCCAGCCGCTCCGCCTCGCCCCGTTGGCGCTCGAGCTCGCCCTTGAGGGACTGGATGGTGGCGATCGCCTCCTTCTCCGACTGCCAGTGGGCGGTCATCGCCGCCGACTGCTCCGAGAGGTTGGCCATCTCCTCGTCCAGCCGGGACAGGCGCTCGGCCGAGGCGTTGTCGGTCTCCTTGGCCAGGGCCATCCGCTCGATCTCCAGCTGGCGCAGGCGCCGGGTGACCACATCCAGTTCGGTAGGCATGGAGTCGATCTCGATGCGCAGCCGGCTGGCCGACTCGTCCATCAGATCGATGGCCTTGTCGGGGAGGAACCGTCCGGTGATGTAGCGGTCGGACAGGACCGCCGCCGCCACCAGCGCCGCGTCCTGGATGCGCACGCCATGGTGGACCTCGTAGCGCTCCTTCAGGCCCCGCAGGATGGCGATGGTGTCCCCGACCGAGGGCGGCGGCACGAAGACCTGCTGGAAGCGGCGCTCCAGCGCGGCGTCCTTCTCGATGTACCGGCGGTACTCGTCGAGGGTGGTGGCACCGATGAGACGCAGCTCACCCCGCGCCAGCATCGGCTTGATCATGTTGCCGGCGTCCATGGCCCCCTCGGCCCCGCCTCCGGCCCCCACGATGGTGTGGAGCTCGTCGACGAAGGTGATGACCTCGCCTTCGGCGTCGGTGATCTCCTTCAGCACCGCCTTCAGCCGCTCCTCGAACTCGCCCCGGTACTTGGCCCCGGCCACCATCGAGCCCATGTCGAGCCCGATGACCCGCTTCCCCTTCAGCCCTTCGGGGACGTCGCCCTCGACGATGCGCTGGGCCAGGCCCTCGACGATGGCGGTCTTGCCCACCCCGGGCTCCCCGATGAGGACCGGATTGTTCTTGGTCCGGCGGGACAGCACCTGGATGACCCGGCGCACCTCCTCGTCGCGCCCGATGACCGGGTCCATCTTCCCCTGGCGGGCCAGCGCCGTCAGATCGCGCCCGTAGCGCTCGAGGGCCTGAAAGGTGCCCTCCGGATTCTGCGAGGTGACCCGGTGGCTGCCCCGCACGTCGCGCAGGGCGTTCAACAGTTGGTCCCGGTCCACGCCGACCCGGTCGGCCATGGCCAGTATCAGGTGCTCGACCGACAGGTACTCGTCGCCCATGTCGGTGCGCTGGGTATCGGCGGCGGCGAGCACGTCGCGCAGGGCCCGGTTGATGCCCGGCTCCTGACCGCCGAAGGCCTGCGGCAGGCGGCTGAGCTCACCGTCGACCCGGTCGCGCACCACCGCCGGCTCGACGCCCACCCGGGTGAGGATGGGGCCCGCGATCCCGTCCGCCTGGTCGAGGACAGCGGCCAGCACGTGCTCCGGGGTGACCTCGGCGTTGTGGGCGTCACGGGCCCGTTCCACGGCCGAGCTGAATGCCTCCTGGGTCTTGAGGGTCCAGCGGTCGGGGTTGATGCTCACCGGGGATCCCCCGTCCCCTGGGCGACCCGGCGGGCCGACCGGATGGGAACCAGGACCTGGGAGAGGGGCACCAGTTCGCGGCGGTAGTGGCGGTGGGTCACCGCCACCTCCTCACGGGCCGTGGCCCGGGCCACGTCGAGCTCCGCCCGGAGCCGGTCCACCTCGGCTTCGAGCTCCATCACGCGCCGGACGCCCTCGAGGTTGAGGCCGGCCGTGGTCAGACTCTGGATGTGGCGCATCCGGTCCAGGTCCTCCTCGCTGAAGCGCCGGCTGCCGCCCTCCGTGCGGCTCGGGTCGAGCAGGCCCTTGCGCTCGTAGACGCGGAGGGTCTGGGGGTGCACACCGGTGAGCTCGGCGGCCACCGAGATCACGTAGACGGCCCGGGTGTGCCGGTCGTCGGCCATGTCAGACCCCCATCGTCTGGCGGGCGGGCGGCTCGACCACCGCCGCCAGCGCCTCGACGGCGGCGCGCTGCTCGTCGGTCAATGCGTCGGGGACGTCCACCTCGACGGTGACCAACAGGTCGCCGGTTGCGTTCCGCCGGTCCCCGGGGACACCCCGCTCCCGGACCCGGAACGTCCGGCCCGACGGCGTGCCCGCCGGGATCCGGAGGGTGACCGGCTCGGTCAGGGTGGGCACGGCCAAGGTGGTGCCGAGGGCGATCTCCGGATAGGACAGCGGCACGGTGAGGGTGAGGTTGCGGCCCCGCCGACCGAAGATCCCGTGCCGGTCCACCCGGACCACGACGTAGAGGTCCCCGCTCGGGGCGTTGCCCCGGCCGGCCGCCCCACGCCCCTTCACCCGGATCCGCTGCCCGTCGTCGACCCCGGCGGGTATGCGGACCTTGACCGTGCGGTTCCGGTGTTCGATCCCCGAGCCCGAGCAGGTGGGGCAGGGGGTGGTCACCACCGTTCCCCGGCCGCCGCACTGCGGGCAGATCTGGCTCAGCGAGAACAGCCCCTGGTTGTCCTGCAGGCTGCCGGTGCCCCCGCACCGCGGGCAGGTCACCGGGTGGGTGCCCGGAGCGGCCCCGGTGCCCGAGCAGGTGTGGCAGCGGGCGTCGGTGGTGACGTTCACCGAGGTGGTCACCCCGTTCACGGCCTCCTCGAAGGAGAGGTGGAGCTCCGTCTCCACGTCCGCCCCGCGTTGGGCGCCGGCCGCCGCCCCGCCCCGGCGGCCGCGCCCGAACAACCCGCCGAACAGGTCGCCGAGGTCGCCCATGTCGCCGGTGCGGTAGGTGGTACCTCCGCCAAAGCCCCCGGGGAACCCCCCGGCCGCCGGCCCCATGGCCCGGACCTCGTCGTACTCCTTGCGCCGGCCGGCGTCACCCAGGACGTCGTAGGCCGCGGAGATGTCCTTGAAGGTGTCCTCGTGGCCCGGGTTGGTGTCGGGATGGTGCTTCTTGGCCAGTTTCCGGTACGCGCTGGTGATCTCCTTGGACGTGG
>DATBOO010000202.1:0-2437 GCA_036553725.1 Acidimicrobiales bacterium
CGAAGAGCAGCAGCGGGCCCTGGCCCGGAAGCGCGAGTGCGCGCCGCGCCTGGCGCCGGTCACCCGGGCCGAAGAAGGCGTGATCGACGCCGGGGGCCACGATGCGAATCCGGGAGGGATCGGCGTCGTACAGCTCGTGGATCTGCGCCGCCTCCACCGAGCACGAGGCCAGGACGGTGTCCGAGCACTGGATGATCGCCGCCTCGGCTTCGGCCCGACGATGCGGGGAGTCAGCCTCGACCTCCTCGGGACTGGCCTCGGCCTTGACCCGATCCAGGGTGTGGAAGGTGGACACCAGCGGCAGGTTCATCCGGTGCTTGATGATGTGGCCCGCCATGCCGCTCAGCCAGTAGTTGGCGTGCACGGCATCAAAGGGAAGGTCCTCCGCGGTGCCGAGGCTCTCCGACGTCTGCATCCGTTTGAGGACCCCGTCGGCGAACTCGTCGACCACCCGGGGCAGCGCCTCCTTGGCGATAGGCGTCGGTGGCCCGGCCGAGACATGGTGGACCCGGAATCCGGGCTCGATGCTGACCGTGGCGGGGAGATCGTCGGCCCACGCCCGGGTGAACACGTCACACTCCACTCCGGCCCGGGCCAGCGCAGAGGACAGCTCGCGCACGTAGACATTCATGCCGCCGCCGTCCCCGGTACCGGGCTGGGCCAAGGGCGAGGTATGCAGGGAAAGGACAGCCAGACGCCTCATGCGCCGCCGATCCTACCGGGAGGCCCCGCTCAGCCGACGACGGCGGCGGGACCGGTGCTGCCCGGGGAATTACCACCGGGGGCTGCGGCGCCCGGGCCGTGGGGCTCACCGGCGCCCGTGTCTCCGGCGGCTGACACCCGGTTTCCGTCAGCCTCGTCATCGTTCTCGTGGCGGAACGAGAGGTAGATGCGCATCAACGCCTGGCGCTGGTCCTCCGTGAGGTGGTGATCGGCGAAGATGTGCCGGGACAGGTCGGTGTCGCCGTCGGGCTTCTCGAGGATCCCAGCCTGCACGTAGAGGGTCTCGGCGGAGATGCGCAGGGCCTTGGCGATCTGCTGGAGGATCTCGGCCGAGGGCCGACGGAGCCCGCGTTCGATCTGGCTCAGGTACGGGTTCGAGATTCCCGCCAGCTCGGACAGACGGCGGAGGGACAGACGCGCCGAACTCCGCTGCTCACGGATGAAGGATCCCAACTCGTTGAATCGCTCTGGGAGCTCCTTCACGAATTGAGCGCCATCGGAGTGGGAGGGATCCTTCACGACAGGAGACCGTCGACCGAGGCCCGCCCCGTCTTGTGCCGGTCGACCAGTTCGGCCTGCAGTGCGTCGATCCGCTCGTGCAATGCACGCCGATCGACGGACACCCGACTCTCGATGGCTTCGAGCTGACCGGCGATGCTGTTCAACTGATCGATGTCCAGCTCAGCCAGGGTGCCGATCTCGTCGGCGCCGAGGACGGCGTCGAGCTCGGCGGTGAGGTCGGACTCCTCGGTGTCCGGCGACAGCAGCAAGGGCAGGTGGCCCGGACCGGCGGGGCGTCCCGGTCCGGCGGACAGGATGGCCGGAAGATCCTCGACCAGAGCAGCCAGGTCAGGAGAGTCGTCCGAGCCCGGATGCTCGAGGTAGGCGTGGACGATGTCCAACCGTCCCTGGATGAGTCGGCGGAGGTAGGACAGGGCCACTTCGGCCTCCTGGCATTCGGTGCGCATGGACCGGATGTCGGCCAGGGACTTGGCCTCGATGCCGGCCAGGTAGGTGCTGGTCAGAATGCGATCGAGTTCGTCCTTGTGGCTTGGCATTACGCCCGATGGTACTCCTCCGGCCAGGGCCCAGGCCCGCTCCGCCCCGCCGGGGCGTACCGGTACACGGCCCGGCCGACCACCGAGGAACGGGGAACCGGGCCGAATTGTCGGCTGTCGGTGCTGGCGTCTCGGGCGTCGCCTGCCACCAGGAGGGTGCCTGCCCGGCGGTCCACGGACGCCACCCGCTTGATCAGCACCCGGGAGGGGTCCCTCGGGTCGCGCAGGGCGACGACCTCCCCGGGCCTGGGCCAGCGGGACAGGGGCCGGGGAAGGGCCAGCACGACGACCTTGTCACCGGCGAGGAGGGCCGGGCTCATCGAGGACCCCGCCACCTCGACCCGGTGCACCGACCGACGGAGCGCAGCACCGGCCGCCGCTCCTGCGACCAGCGCGGCTATCCGACGGCTGACCATGTCGCGCCGGGCTCAAGAGCCGCGTCGACCAAGGGCGGGCGTCGATTCGGACCGGCAGACGCCCCCGGTCCGAATCGACGGTGGCACGGCCGGGATGGGGCGGTCCGGTGCCCTACCGACCTGGCTGTTCGTCGGTGCACGAACCTGGGTAAGGTGACCGGCGAGGGCAACATGTCCCAGTCTGTAGCAGAAGACCTTCGCGCCCACCACCCAACCAACGAGAAGGAGTTCAGCCCATGC
>DATBOO010000010.1:0-41361 GCA_036553725.1 Acidimicrobiales bacterium
TCGCCTGGCGGAGTGACCAGCAGAATGGATAGTACGTGCAAGAGGTCGCAGTTCCCAACGGGTTGTCCGTTCCTTCTACATCCGCCGAAGCCGTCTGTCCTGGTGCCAGATTCACTACCGGCGGACTGGTGCCCGTAGGAACCCCCCAGCATTCCGAACAGTTGCCTGCGGGCTTGGACGACCGGCAAGCCTCCGGCGTCGAGGCCCGCGACACCCGGGTATCCGTACAGGTAGCACTCCGAATCACTGACATTGGCAAAACCGAGCACTTGACCTTCAGTGCCGGCAGTCGCACCACCGGTCAAAGGGACGATGAGCGCGCAAAGCGCTAGGGGGTCCCTGTAGTACGGATCCCGATGAGGCCACGAGCACATCGACGCCAGAGGAGAGCGGGTCGGCCCACGTGATCGACGCACACGCCTCTGTGGAGGTGCCCAGATGTCAATAGAGGTGCCGGATGAGAATCACTTCGCCTCCTGGTCGCTCCGATTCGAAGCGAGCGGTTCGCCGGTTTCGAGCAGCGTCTTCAGGCTTGACAGGATCATGGGCCAGCCGTTCCTCACCATGGTCGCGGCGGTACTTCCAGGTTCGAAGTCATCATGGACGACTGTCAGTTTGACCATCTCTCCAACCGGTTCGATGTCAAATGCGACTCGCGAACGACGCTCGCCCGCGATCTTGGCGAATGCTTCATCTCCAAGTTGAAGGCGCTCGTTCAACTCCGGCGTGAAGGTGTGCCAGCTGTAAGCGAGTCTCCGATGGGGGACGGACTCGAGAACGACTTGCTCCGGATCGGCGATGATGATCCCGTGGTTGTCCCAGATCATGTGTGATCCCACCTCCCAGTCGGTTTCGAAGGTGGTCTGCCACCAGCGACGGGTGAACGACGATTCGGTCAGCGCCTGCCACAGACGCTCCGGTGTCGTCCTGATATAGGTCGTGTAGACGAATTGTGGCTTCTCCATGGGCGTTTCCTCCAGTACTCGTTTGAGGTCCGCCAAGGCTCGGACCCGTTGTTGGTCGTAGCGATTGATCCAGCGTTCAGCGATCTCGTTGATCGGTGCCGCGTTGAGATAGTGGAGCTTCTCCCGACCCTGTCGGATGGTCGTCACGAGGTTGGCTGCCTCAAGGATCGCCAAGTGCTTGCTGACGGATTGACGGGCCATGTCCAGACCCTCGGAGAGATCCCGGAGGCTCTGTCCGTTGCGGGCGTTCAGCCGATCAAGCAAGTGACGGCGGCTGGGGTCTGCAAGTGCCTTGAATACATCGACCATGATCGGCTCCACTCCAGCCGTCAGAACCTCAAGTCGTCGGGGAAGGGGGTGCCCTTGCCGGTCTCCTTGTAGCTCTTGAGGCTCAGGAGGAAGTAGGCCCACCTGGCGCTGCAATGGGCCATGAACTCGCCCGGCTCTCGCCAGTCAGCGTGCGTGAACATCACCACCGTCTCGTCGTCTTTGCGGGTGAGGTCGAAGGCGAGCTTGGTCCCGACCCACTCGGTCTCACCCTCGATGCAGGTCCAGCTCACGTGTCCGTCGGGACTCAGCCGGGTGACCTCCATGACGGCCGCTGGTTCCGGCTGACCGAAGAAGAACTGGAGTTTGGACCCTTCGCTCGAATCCCCTCGGACGCCGTCCCGGCTCCACCATTGGGAGAGTCCTTCCTTCGTGGCCACGGCCTCGTAGACGCCTTCGAGCGGGGCTGAGATAGCGACGCGATGTCTGATGTCTGGCATGTGTTCTCCTTTGATGTTCGCCGACCAGGCAGCGGACCAGGGATACGCAACCGTTCGGATACCTAATAGAATAAGCAGCCAGATGGCTGCCTGTCAACAGGATATGTGTCTGGGTCGGCACCGGTCACACAAGGCAAACGGCTGGTTCACCACCGCTAGCTTGCGGCCCACGAGCCGCCCGACCGTCCGAGCACCCCGGTGATCACCCCGATGATGGCCAGCACGACGAGAGCGAGTACCAGGCCGTAGACGATGTGGACGTGGAGGACGCACGCCGCGCCCGCGAGAGCGGCCACGAGCATCGCGACGACCGCCACCAGACGTCGACCTGATCTGGATCCCGTTCCTCCGGTGACCGCACAATGATCACGCAGTCATTGGAGACCGAATTCCGGTCCGGTGCACGAAATCAGAGGCAGCGGTAGAGGGCGTCGACGAGTGCTCGATTTCGGGCGTTCTGCCAGCGGGGCTTGACCCTGTTCATCACGTATCCGAAGGCGACCTGAGCTTCCGGGTCGGCAAACCCGAGCGCACCACCGGTGCCGAAGTGGCCGTAGCTTCCGGTGTTCGGTCCGAACGGACGGTCGGGCCGTGTCGGTTGGAATCCCAGACCGAAGCTCACCTCTCGTTCGAGGAACGGACACCAGCCCTCGGACTGTGATTTCGTCGCCTCGGCCAGGACATCCGCATCGATGATCGTCACGCCATCGATCGTCCCACCGGCGGCGAGCGCCGCGTAGAGCCGGGCGATGCCACGAGCGGTTGCGTGCAGGTTCGTGGACGGTACTTGAGCGCTGCGCCATTCCGGAGTGTTGACGACCCCGATGCTCGATATGCCCGGAGGGTTCACATAGCCGAGAATCACCATGGCCTGGTCGTCGGGAAGTCGGTGGGCTGCGGACCAGTCGGGCGGGATCTTCACGTCGGACTCCCAAACGACTTCGGCGCACCGGGCCTGATCCCTGGGGCTCATTCCCCAATGGAGGTCGGCGCCGAGCGGGCCGGCTACCTCGGCCGCGAGCCAATCGCCCGGGAGACGGCCTGTGATGCGACGGGCGAGTTCTCCGACAAGGAACCCGTACGTGTTGGTGTGGTAGCCGTGTTTGGTCCCCGGCGTCCACCATGGTTCGGTGCCGGCGACTGCGGTGGTCATCGTCTCCCAGTCCCAAAGGGCATCGTTGGTAAGCGGGCGACGAATGGCGGGTACACCAGCTCGGTGGCAGAGCACGTCGCGAACCGTCGCACCCTGTTGACCGGCGAGCAGTTCGGGCCACTGTGCCGACGCCGGTTCGTCGAGGTCCAGAGTGCCCGAGGCAACGAGTTGCAGTACTGCCAGCGCCACGATGGGCTTGCCAACCGAGTACGCATTGACGACCGTATCCTCTTGCCAGCACCGCGTCTGATGGGCGTCGGCCCAGCCACCCCAGAGATCCACGACCGTGCGGCCCTCAACCACGATCGAGCACCCCGCGCCGATCTCATCGTCGTCGAAGTTCCCGGCAAAGGCCTCCTTCACCGCCTCGAACCCGGCATCGCAGGATCCACCCACAGAGGTCACCAGGTCACAGTAGTGCCCTCCCTCCACCCGATCGGCCGGCCCGACAACGCCAAAGAAGAGGTCGCCTGAGAGCATCGATGGAGCGCGCCATCCAGGCGTCCCGTTCTACCAGCTGGCCGAGAGCGTGCAGAGCTGTCAGATCGCTGATCGGGTACTACGGTGCGGTGTGGTGACATTCGATGATGTCGCGCAAGTGGCCCTCGGCCTACCCGAGGTGACCGAGGCCGAACGGCACGGCCACCGCACCTGGTTCGTCAAGGGCAAGGGATTCGCCTGGGAACGACCGTTCAGCCAGGCCGACCTCAAGCGCTTCGGCAACGCGACACCAGCGGATGGACCGATCCTCGCGGTTCGCGTGTTGGATCTCGAGGAGAAAGAGGCGGTGCTGGCTCAAAACCCAGCAGCATTCTTCACTATCCCGCACTTCAACGGGTACTCGGCGGTTCTCATCCAGCTGAACAGGGTCCGAACCCGGCCACTCCGCGAAGCCATCATCGACGGCTGGTTGGCGTGTGCTCCATCCCGCCTGGTGGACCAGTACCTCAACGGCTGAGCATCTGATCGGTGGGGCGTCAGGACTTGGCCCTGGCCTCTTTGGCGTAACGGGCACCGAGCTGCCGGGAGAATCCCCAGAAGCGGGAGAGCTCGCCGATGCTCAGGCCTTCTTCGAGCCCTGCGGCGAAGACGCTTAGTCGCAGTTGGTGGCGAGCCTTGACGAGCTTCTGAAGGGCGAGGGTGATCGCCAGTCGGGGATCGGTGGGCGCAACCTTCTGGAACGTCTCTCTTATACCCCCGCCCTGCTCGAGCAGCTTCTGCGCCCGGCGTAGAAGGAGCTCGTTTGCCTGCAGACTCCGCCTCATCTCCTTGTTTGCCTCGATGAGTTGCTCGGTGGCGCGAATGGCGGCGTCATGCTTCTTGCTCATAGCCGCGAGTGTATTTGGAGTTCGCCACACCGGAGAACCGCACGGCGGACCTGACGGCGATCCCGTACGATTCCTGACCCGTTGGGTCCCGACGGTCAGGACACAGTTCCTGCAGGTGCCGACAGCGGCACCGGTCGGGCGAGGCTCCAGCTGAAGGTCTTGGGGATCTCGTCCAGCGAGACGGTCTGCGACAGGTCTGCCACCGTCGGCCCAACCCGGTCGGCGACGGCCTGGAGCTGATCGGCGTCGAATCCGAAGACCCGTACGGCGTTCAGGCCCAGCATCCGCCGGACATCGTCTTCGGGCATGCCCCCGAACACCTGGCGCAGGATCAGTCGGTGCACCGGAGCGGCACCTTCCAGATGCGGGTAGTCGGCACCCCACATGATCCGGTCGATGCCGATCTCATGGCGCATCTCGGCGTCCTGTCGCTTCATGAGCGATCCAGCCAGCGACACGTGGCGGTCGACGTATTCCGAGGGACGCAGATCGAGGTAGGAGCGAACAGGAGCTCCGCCGTGCGTGTCGAAGAATGACTCCATGTCCCGGACCAGGGAGGGCAACCACTGCACGCCGTTCTCCGTGACCACGACCTTGAGCTTCGGGTGGCGGTCGAAGACCCCGCCGAAGATCATGAACCACAGCGGCCGACGGGTGAACACGAACACCTCGAAGAGCCCCAGGAATCCGCCGTGCTTGGCGTCGTAGAGCTGCTTGGCGTCGGTGGCCGTGCCGGAGGCGCCGGTGTGGAGGTTGACCACCAGATCGTGGTCCTCACAGGCGCTCCAGAATGGTTCGTAGTAGTCGTCTGCATACCCCGGCAGGCCCGACCTGAGCGACATGGCCGGAAGCATGACGCCGCCGAACAGGCCGGAGGCGCGGGCCCAGGCGATCTCCTCGACGGCCCGGTCCATGTCGTGGAGGTCGATGGGGAGGCACCCGGCCCGGCGCCCGGGCGCCGCCGCGCAGAATTCGGCCAGCCACCGGTTGTAGGCATGGAGGGCAGGCCACAGCAGCTCCAGGCCCTTGTGCGAATTCGCCCCCATGTACATCGCCGGGGACAGTCCGCCGGCCAGTACCGGGCCGGGGAACGTCACCTCAGCGTGTATCCCCTGCTCTTCGAGCACGGCGAGTCTCCGGCCGCCGGCGTCGGAGGCAAACACCCAGTCCGAGCTGTAATTGGCCAACCAGTCGGCTGCCTGCGCCGTGTCCACCCCCATTCCGGCTAAGCGGCGGGTGGCCACCGCCCGCACCGCGTCCGAGTCGTCGACCTCCCCGGGGTCGACGCCACCGAACATGGGGATGGCCAGCGACGAGAGGTCGCCGAACTCCGCCACCGCCTGCCGGTGAGCCGGATCGACGTAGGTGAGGAACTGATTCAGGTCGTCCGGCGCCGCGTGGGCATCGGCGGACACCACCACATAGGTTCTTCCGTCCCCGGGCCCTCCAGCTTTCCGACCGGCCAACCGACTCGCCTCCCAGGCATTGAGGCCACACCGCAATCGCCGCGCGCAGACTACTGCGGGCCACGACGACCCGCTCGAAGCGGGCAAGGCCCCCTTCAGACACCATCCTGGTCCCCTCGGCCATGGATGCGGTTACGGTGGTGCCCATGGACTGGTCGTCGTGGGCGAGCAGGCTCGAGGCGGCCCTCGGACCTGACGGGGACTTCCCGTCGTTCTTCGCCCCGGGAGCCCTCTTCAGCGATCCTGTCAACCCGCCTACCACCGACATCGCGGCCATCGAGGCGATGACCAACACGTCCTTCCCCGACTGGCGTCAAGAGATCACGTGGGTCCATGGGGACCAGACGGGTGGCGCCTTCGAGTGGATCGGGAGGGGAACCCTCGGAGGGTCCATCCCCATCGAGATCCACGGGTCCACCGTCATCGACGTCAACCACGAGGGATTGGTCACCCGCTGGCGCGACTACTTCGACCTCAAGGAGATAGACGCCCAGATCACCCCGGCGGCTTCCCCCACCACGCCCTGAATCGGCTATCGGGGGCGCCGGGCCTGTCGCTCACCGCTTGGCGTAGTCGGCAAATCCCTGCCAGTCGATGACGACGCACGGCTCGTCGCCGACGATCCACGCGTCGTGGCCGGGGGCCATCACGGCGAAGTCCCCAGGTCCGTACTCCATCTCCTCGCCGTCGTCCATGACGACCTTCATCCGGCCGGAAACGAAGTAGCCCATGTGGGCGGCTTGACAACTGTCGGTCCTGGCGATCGGCTTGACGTGTTCCGACCACTTCCATCCCGGCAGGAAGGTGGCCCGACCGACCGCACCTGCCTCCAGGTTCACCAGCTCGAGTTGGCCGGTGCCGCCCTCGAATGGCCGTGTCTCTTCAGGCTTATCCAGACTCTTGCGGACAAGGCTCGGCATTTTTACCTCCTGGGAATCGGGACTGCTGGCTGCTGGGAACGACGATTTCGGTGCGACGGGACGTCCGACGGGACGGGTGCCTCCTCATCCGCGGGCCACGGGGGTCCCGACCATCCGACCCCATTCCGCCCACGACCCGTCATAGACCCGGACGTGGTCACGGCCGAGCAGATAGGTGAGGACGAACCAGGCCGTACTCGCCCGGCCTCCGATGGTGCAGTAGGTGATGAGCTCGTCGGCAGCCGAGAGCTCGATCGGTGAGAACTGCTGCCGCAACTCCGCCGCCGAGAGGAACGACCCATCCCGGTCATGCAGTTCCCCGACGGGGAGATGCACGGCCGACGGGATGTGGCCTGCCCGCCCGCCCTCTTCGAGGCCACCCGAGGGCCAGAAGCACTCCCCGCGGAACTCGGGGACGGTGCGCACGTCGACCAGGCTGCAGGACGAACTGCCCATGGCGGACTCCACCGCCGGTTGATCAGCGCGAATTCCCTCATCACGACCAGTCCGCGGATAGCGGGTGGCCACCGGGCCGGCCTCGCAGTCGGTCCAGGGCCGGCCCCCGTCCCGCCACGTGGCTCGTGCGCAGTCGAGGATCCGCACATCGGCGTGGCCATGGAGCTTCAGAAACCAGAAGCCCATTGCCGGGGCGTAGCCGTAGACCACCACCAGTGATCCGGGGGCGATCCCCGAGCGGCCGATGAGCGCCACGGCCGCCTCCTCGTCGATCAGTCGGTACTCGGTGTCCTTGAGGTCGCGGTAGACGTCCCACAGCACCGCCCCCTCGATGTGACCCTCGTCGTAGGGACCCGGGCTCACATCGACTTCGACCAGGCGTAGGCGAGGATCGCCCAGGTGCGCCTCGAGCCACTCGGGATCCACCAGGAATTCACTCGTGGCCGATGGACTGCGCCGCCTGTCCGTTGTTCCCGATGTCATCTCCGGCCTCCGCTTCGGTGGGCTATTCGACCTGGATCCAACCGAGCAGGTCATCCTGCCCGACGCTCTCCAGTAGGGCGGGGTGGTCGGTGCTCATGTGGCCCCGGATCGTGGCGATCACCTCCCCATCGGTGTCTCCACGGGCCACGAAGCCGCACTCGCATCGGATGATCCTCGCCATCACGCCCTCCTCCACGGTTCTAATCCCACGGTACTGGCACAATGTTGGCGTGACCTTGGTGTCTCCGTCACCGGCGAGGGTCCAACTGTGCGGGCCCACCGTCATCGAACTGGACGGTCAACGCCTGGACGGCCGCCTGCCCGGCCGCCAGGGCCGGCTCCTCTTCGCCTTCCTGGTCCTCAATCGCCACCGCCTCACCGGCCGCCACCAGCTGATCGACGCGCTCTGGCCGGACAAGGTCCCATCGGCGAGCGAAGCCGGGCTGAACGCACTCATCTCGAAGTTGCGCAAGGCGCTCGGGCCCGGCGTCCTCGAAGGGCGATCGAGCGTCCGCCTGCAGCTGGACAAGGACGTGAGGATCGACGTGGAAGTCGCCGAGGAGGCCGTGCACCGGGCCGAGTCCCAGCTGGCCCTGGGCGAATGGCGGAACGCGTGGGGCCCCTCTCTGGTCGCGCTGTTCATCGCCGGGCGCGAATTCCTGCCCGGAGAGGACACTCCCTGGATCGATGAGCAGCGCCGCCAACTGGCCGAGGTCCGGATCCTGGCGCTGGAGGCCTACGCCGGCGCCGCCTGCGGCATCGGCGGGACCGAGTTGCCCGCCGCAGTCCGGGCCGGTCGTGAGCTCGTCCGCCAGGTGCCGCTCCGGGAGAGCGGGTACCTGCTTCTGATGCGGGCACTCGCTGACCAGGGCAACGTGGCCGAGGCACTGCGCGTCTACACGAACCTGTGCGACGTCCTTCGGGACGAGCTGGGCGTCTGCCCGAGCACGACGACCCAAGCCGTCTACGACCATCTCCTCCACGCTTGACGAGTGGACGGAGGACTCCGCCCGGGCGATCAGTCAGGCCCGGGTGGGCCCGGTGCCACCAGTTCGATGGCGATGCCATCGGGATCGCGCAGTTGGAGGGACGGGTTGCCGTTCTCGGGGACCACACCCGCGTGTTCCACACCCATGGCCGTGAGGTGATCGCCCCAGGCGCAGAGGACATCCCCGTCCGGCACGGCGAAGGCCAGGTGGTCGAGGTGCTCGAGGCCCGAACCGGATGCCTCGTCGATCCGGTCCCGGGGTCCCCGGCCCGGCGCCGGGTCCGGTCGGGCCGTGAGGACGATCACCAGCCTGGCTCCCCGGTGCCGGAGGGCGACGTAGCCCCCATCGAGGTCCTCGGCGAAGGGCTCGAGCCCGAGGACGACCGAGTACCACGCGGCGCTGGCGCCCACGTCGGAGACCAACAGCTGCACGTGCGAGAGCCCGGTGATCGGGGCCGCAGGGCTCGGCGGCGTGCGATCGGCCATACCGCGCACGCTACCGGGGATCGACCCATCTGGCTGTGGCCGAACCGACCTCGGGCGGGATGCCCGCCCGGGCAGGGGCTGCGCCGGTGGGCACCGGGCGGTACTGGACGGTACCGGGCGGTAGGGTTCGAGTGGTGACCGGCACGGACGATTCGATGGACCTCGAGTTGGCGGCCGCGTCGCTGCGGGCCGACGGGACCGACGTGCGCATCCTGGTCAAGGTCCTGGCCGACCGGCTGTCCGACGCGCTCGGACCGCGTCTCGAGGTGCGAAAGTCCGGGGGACGGCTTCGGAAGTCGGACATGCCCGCCTCCATCCGGATCTCCATCGACGACGACCAGTTCGAGGCGGTGGTGGACGGCAACAGCCTCCGGTGCACGATCGGCCATTCGTCAGGGGGGATTCGCATCCGCAGCGAAAAGGTGGATGTGGATGCCTGGTTGGCCCGACTGCTCGCCGTGCTCGAGGCGGAGGCGGCCCACAGCCAATCGGTGCGCCAGGCACTCGAGTCCATCGTCATCGGAGGGAGCCCATGAGCGAGCCGCCACCGGACCTCCCCGAGGGGGCCAGCCATCGGCTGAAGGAGCTGGAGCAGGGCCTGTTCACCTCGGACCTCTCCGTGAACGAGTTCCTGCTCATCAAGGAGGTCGGATTCCACCCCCTCGGATTCGTGATGGGCTCCTCGATCTACCACACCGGGATCCAGACTCGGAGGTGGGGACAGAGCCAGGAGCTGACCAAGCTGACCGGGGCCATGTACGAGGCCCGGGAGTTGGCCATGAACCGGATGGAGGAAGAGGCGACCGAGCTCGGAGCGGACGGTGTGGTGGGGGTGCGGCTCGACGTCAACTACTACGAGTGGGGCAAGGACGCCGCCGAGTTCATCGCTGTGGGCACGGCCGTCAAGGCGGAGAGCGGGGTGTCCCACCGCAACAAGCTGGGCAAGCCTTTTACCTCCGACCTCTCGGGCCAGGACTTCTGGACGCTCATGCAGACCGGCTACATCCCCCAGGGCCTGGTCATGGGTACGTGCGTCTACCACATCGCCCACCGCGGGCTCGGTCAGACGCTGGGATCGGCCGGGCAGAACGTAGAGCTCCCCAACTTCACCCAGGCCCTGTACGAGGCGAGGGAGCTGGCCATGACCAGGATGCAGGACGAGTCCAGCCGGTTGGGAGCTTCGGGCATCGTCGGTGTGCGGCTGGAGGAGAAATCCCATCAGTGGGGCAGCCACACCATCGAGTTCCTCTCCCTCGGGACAGCGGTGGTCAAGACCTCGGACACCGTGACCCTGCCCACGCCGACCACCATCATCTCCCTCGACAACTAATGGCCGACGTCCCGGCCGATCTCCCGGAAGCTGCGGGCCGGCGGTTCGCCGAGGGGGCGTTCACCTCCGCCCTGACTGTGCCCGACTTCGCCGCCTGCCTCCAACTGGGGCTCGAGCCGGTTGGCTACGTCCAGGGCTTCTGTGTGATGCAGTGGAGATGGTACGGGATGGGCGCCACGTTCGGCCCGTTCGGACAGTTCGGGCAGTTCACCGGGCCCGGCAACCGGGGCTGGTCGGAGAACTGGCCGTGCCCCCACGGACTCGTCTCCGCCGAGCACCGCAGCTATGGCCAGAACTATGAGCAGTCCTGGATCGAGGACGCTTGGCGGCAGGGCTTCGACGCCGCCTACGGGCGGATGATCGAAGAGGCGACATCGGTGGGCGCCCACGGCATCGTGGGTGTGGTCGACGCCTCGGAACCGCTGGGTGATCTGGGGGTGCTGGAGTTCCGGGTGCAGGGCACCGCGGTCCGGGTGGAGGGCGGGAACGCTCCCGCCGGAGGCCGGCCGTGGACGACCTATCTGGCCGGGCAGCGGCTGGCCAAGTCGATCGGAGCTGGATTTGCGCCGGTGTCGATTGCCGCCGCCGTGTCCTCGGTGCGGGTCTGGGCGTACTGCGTGACCGAGTATCTGACCGAAGGGTCGAGCCCCGGCTGGGGATACCAGGTGGCGGCGACGGAAATCGAGCAGACGGCCAGGGCCCATATGGCCGTCCGACGCATCGCCCGCGATCAGGTTCGGTCCCAGTTGCACGGCGACTCGTTCCACGGGGCCTCGATGGTCACCAGGCAGCGCGAGCTCGGCCAGGGGGATGCCGAGCTCCAGTGCACGCTGCGGGGAAACCGGGTGCGCCGGTTCAAGGAGTTCGACCCGCTGCCCCCGCCGCAGCCCACGGTGCGCTTGCGGTGACCACCGACCCGGGGCTTGGGGGCGCCGGCCCCGATCCGGCCGTTCTCAAGGACGAGATGCGGGCCGCCGCCGAGTTCCTGAGCCGGCCCCCGCCATCGGGCCGGTCCTCGAAGGAGGGCGGGGCACCGATGACATCGGACCTGTCGGTCGACGAGGAGTTCGCCCTCCACTCCATCGCCTGGGAGCCGATCCAACTGGTGTGCGGCGTGTCCCTCTACTCCATACCCATGGGCGTGTGGAACTGGGGGCAGGGGGAGATTGGCGCCGCCTCGACCGCCTACGCCCGGGCCTTCGCAGCCGCCACCCACCGGATCCATCGGGAGTGCACCGATGCCGGGGGCCGAGGCGTGGTCGGTGTCCACATCGAGTCGGAGGTGCACCGGCACCACGTCGATGTGGCCCTGGTCGGAACCGCCGTCCGCGCCGTCGGGTCGAAGGGGCCGTCCGCCGACCCGGTGTTCGTCTCGGACCTGTCCGGGCGTGATTTCGCCCTCCTCCACGCCTCGGGTTGGGAGCCCCTGGGACTGGCTGTCGGGGCGAGCTTCGTCTACGCTCCCCGGCGATCGGCGGGCGTGGCCATCAAGCAGAAGTCCCAGAACGTGGAGCTGGCCAACTTCACCGAGGCCATGTACTCGGCCCGGGAGTCGGCCATGGAGCGCATGCAACGCGCCTCCCTGGAGATGGACGGCACCGGCGTGGTGGAGGTGAAGGTGACCGAGGGACCGATGGGCTTCGCCCGCCACGCCATCGGATTCACCGCCTACGGCACCGTGGTCCGGCTGGCCGCGGACCGCCATCGGCCACTGAGGCCGCGCATGGTCCTCCCGCTCGATGACCTGGTCGTCCGGTTCGAGGCCACCGCCATCCGCGGGAAGTAGTCGGTCCCTCCCGGCCACCGATCTGCACCCCGACGTCGGGCCTTCGGGCGACCCCTCCAACCCCTATGGCATGCCCTACACGGTGGTGTCGCCTGCCCACCCCCTGGTCGGCCCGTCCTTCCAGTACGGCACCGAGAGCGACCGGGGCCCTACCCGTTCGACGCCGACACGCCCATCGAAGGGGCCCCCAGTCCAGTGGCGATCGGCACGCCATCAGGGTCAACCCGTCCACATGCACGCTCGAGCTCTTCGACGCCCATTACCGCTCCTCCGGATCGACGGCGGGGTCCGGGGCCATCTGGGCGCTCGGCTCGAGAGGGCACCCCCTCAACCGCGCTGTCGTCGGGACGGCGGACACACCCGACCGGACCGGCTACTGGCTGGTGGCGTCCGACGGGGGCGTCTTCAGTTTCGGCCGCGCCAGCTAGCACGGCTCGCCGGGGGCCGATCAGCCGCCTCGCCCCGGTGGTGGCGATGACCGGCTGAGCCTCGGAGCCGGTCACGTGGGTGCCTCGACGTCGAGGCACCCACCCACTACGAGATCGAGGCCCGGAACTCGGCGCCCTCGCTGAGCAGGCGCACCGACTCGGAGATGTCACTGACCGGGACGATCTCGAAGTCCAGGTAGGTCCCGAACTTGGCCGGAGCCTCGCCCAGGGAGTCCGGATTGTCGGTCTCGACGATCGAGTAGCCGCCCCGGCCGTCGAGGCGACCGAGGAACTGATGGAACGTCTCGTCGGCGGGCGGCGCCCACTTGCTGAACACCTGGAGGATACGAGCCGCATCGGCTTCGTTCTCCGAGGCAGATGATCCGGAACGGGTTGTCCACGACACTAAGAATTTCATGGCGGTCCTCCCTTGATGATGCCCCATTGCCATTGAAACCCCGACCCGTCGGTCAGGCAAGGTCAAATCCGTGACAAGGCAGCCGATGTGCGAGGCCGGACCGGCGGCCTACCCCCCCGCCACCGCCCACAGGCGACGAGAATCGGGGACCCCCTTGAGGACGTGGGTGCCTCGATCGACGAAGGCGATCCCCGCTCCCTCGACCAGGTCGACGACCGTATTGGACACCAGCACCTCACCAGCCGCGGCCGCGGCCGTCACCCGCGCCGCCATATGCACGGCGATGCCCCCGACGTCCTCGCCGCGCCGCTCGATCTCACCGGCGTGCAGGCCGGCTCGGACCCGCACCCCGAGATGGCCGGCGCCGTCCCGGATGGCCAGCGCGCACCGGATGGCCCGGGCCGGCCCGTCGAAGGTGGCCAGCAGCCCGTCGCCGGTGTCCTTCACGTAGCGGCCGCCGAACCGCTCGAGCTGTCGGCGCTCGAGTGCCTCGTGGTCGGCGAGGACCTGGGTCCACCGACGATCGCCCAGCTGCGCAGCCAGGGCGGTGGAGTCGACGATGTCGGTGAAGAGGATCGTGGCGAGTACTCGATCCGGGCCCGGCTGGTACCGGTCCCCGGTGACGAATTCCTGGATCTCGTCGACGAGCTCGTCGAGGTCCCCGACAAAGGGGACGACGTCCTCGCCGGGCAGCGCCACGAAGCGGGCGCCGGGGATGCGCTCGGCGATGTACCGACCATGGTCCGCGCTCGGCGCCAGTGATTCGCAGCGGTGGAGGACGAGAGTCGGCGCGGTGATCCGGGGCAGCAGATGGCGGAGGTCGGCCTCGGTGGTGAGGGCGCCGAGCACGGCGGCGGTGGCCGGGGCCGCGCCCCGCTTCGACGTCCGCGTCCACCAGCGCTCGAACTCGGGATCGTCGGCGGCACTGGGAGCGAACAGGCGCAGGTCGCTGAGGTCGTCGCTTCCCTCGCCCGGCCGGTCAGGGTCGAGCCCGGCGCGGAACTCCTCCATGAGCGAGAGCGGGATGCCGAAGAGGTAGTCCTCTGCCTCCACATACCGGGCCGAGGCGTTGATCAGAACCAGCGATTCCGTACGATCGGGGTGTTCGGCGGCGAACACGAGGGCGGTGAGGGAGGAGCCCGATGCGGCCAGCACCACGGCCCGGGCGGAGCCCACTTCTTCCATCACGGCCGAGGCGTCGTCCGCCCAGGCCTCGAAACTCAGCTCGCCGAGGTCTTGGGGGGTGTCCGACAGCCCGATCCCACAGGGGTCGAACCGGATGAGCCGACCACAGGCGGCGAGGCGCTCGGTGTAGCGACGCCACCAGGGCTGCTCGGCGGCCTCGTCGATGGAGACGTACGTGCCGAAGCCGAAATCCAGGATGTCCACGTCACCGTCGCCCCACACCTGGTAGCCGATGTGGAGCCCTCCCCGTCGTGCGTAGTGGGTCTCGGGTGCTTCCATCGCTCTCAGTCTGCCGCACCCCGGCCCCGGGGCCACGGTGTCCGGCCCGTCCCAGCGCCATCGCTGCGGGCGGCCACCCTGGGAACGGACCGGACCGGCGATCACTACCGGCGGGCGGCCGTCCGCCTTCGCCACCCGAGCCACCCGAGCCACCCGATGGCGCCCATCACCGCCAGAACCGCCACAGCCAGGGCAGCGATCCCCGCCGCCGACGGACCGCTCCCCTCGGTGCCGGTGGTCGGAGTCGGTGCGTGGTGGATCCCGCGGCCTGGCACCGCCGTGGTCGCCGGGCCGGGGGTGGGGGTGGCGCCCACCGGGGGCGCGGCGAAGGCCACCACCCGGGTCCGGGCCGGTGCCACCAGAAGCCCGTCACCCACGCTCGGTGTGGGGAAGTGGCTCGCGGGTGCGCCGATCGAGGCCTGCTGTCGCACCGCCCCGGTGTCGGGGTCGAGGCCGTACAGCTCGCCGTTCTGGCCGATGGTCCAGACCAGACCGGCCGCCACGATGGGCGGCCCGCCACCCGATCCGGAGCTCCATATCAGGCGGAGGGTCCCCCGTGAGCCTTCCGCCTCGACGGCGGCGACACCGCTGAGGCAGGGCAGGTAGGCGGTGGTTCCCACCGTGGCGCCGCCCCCGTCGATGTCGTCACCGCATACCGGGGCCAGGGTGGCCAGCTGCCCGCCGATGCCCCCGAGATGGGCGCCGTCGAGAAGGTAGGCGGTGCGGGACTTCCCGGCCACGATCACCTGTCCGTCGGCCAACATGACCGGCTCCATGGAGAGGTCGAGGTCCTGCCGGTTGTCCGAGGCCCACGAGGTCGGAGCGAAGAACTGCAGGAGTCGGAGGGACGAAGAGAGCTCGAGGACCGAGTCGCTCCCGTCGTAGGGGCGGTCCGGCGATGTCGCCGACCCGTTTCCGGCGCTGACCCACACGTCGCCGGCGCTGTCGACGGCGGGCGCGCCTCCGCCCATCCAGATCGCGCCCTTGTCCCCACCGGCCTGGGCACCGACGGCGTAGTCCAGCGGCGTCCCGCCCGATTCGCCGACAGCCACCACCTGGCCCCGGTAGACAGAGCAGTCTCCGTAGTTGCCGCCGAACCCGAAGACCACCCGGCCGGCGTCGAGGGACAGTCCGGTGCGTTGCAACAGCGCGGCCGGGTTCGCTCCCCGGGGGTCGACGTCCTGCGACATCTCGACGTGACCGGTGGCCACGCTGAGGCCGACCAGCACGTGGGCCGCTCTCCCGCCCGCCCACTCGTCGGCCACTACGAAGACCTCGCCGCGGGCGGCATCGATGACCGGCGTGCCGGTGATCCCGACGGTGGGCCCGATGTTGCCGCATGGCAGCGACGACGCCGGCACCGGGCTAGCGAGGTGGTTCTCCCAGGCCACCGCGCCGGTGGCTGCCGACAGCCCATAGACGGTGTTGTTCTCCGTGGCCACGTAGACCCGCCCGCCCGACACCAGCGGCTCGCCGTAGAGCTGGCCGTCGAGGGTGGCGGACGTCCACTTCGGACTGACGGTGTCGACTGCGGACACCGACTCGGCGACGCCACGGCCGAGCGCATCATGGTGGTACACCGTCCATGCTCCCGGGTCGCCGGCCGCCGAACCCGGCGCCGCGGCGGGCACGGACCCGGCACCCGCCATCGTGAGGATCGACGTGCCCGCCATGATGACGATCGAGGCCGAAGCCAGGAGCACGCCCAGACCGGGTCGTCCTAGGGCCCTACCTCCCATCGACGGATGTCGCGCCGCTCACCGGAACGCTGTGCACCGGGTGAGAGCCTAGCGACGCTCCGGTGCGTGGCTAGGCCGCCGGGGGACCCTGTTGACGGACCGTCTCCACTGCCTCCATGGCGGCGCGGAGCTCGCCGAGCCATTCCTCGGTGTTGGCCGCCACCAGTTTGACGCACCAGGCCAACGCATCGGACCGGCTCCGGGCGACGCCACTGTCGACCAGGGTGTCGAGGACCAGGCGTTCGGGCTGGCGGAGCCGGGTCATCACCGGAACCGACAGGTTGGTGAACACCACGGCGGTCTCCCCGGCCTCGGCCCCCCAGGCGACGCTGCGGCCGAAGCGATGCTCGACCTCCCGGGCGATGGCCATGCGCTCCTCGCGGGTGTCCTCCCGGAACCGGGTGATTCGCCCCGACTCTCCCGCCGCTCGACCCACCTCGTCCTCCCCGTCAGGGAGATCTGGTGCCGACACCCGGCCGACCACCAGGATCTCCTCGCGGTCGACGGTGACCGTCGGTGCCCCTTCGAACCAGTCACCCGGCAGGCGTCCGGCGAGCCACCCGCTGAGCCCTTCCGTGGCCGGCCTGTCCTCGCTCGCCGGCCCTCGACGCCGGCCGCTCTCATGAGGGTGTCTCATCGGGTGCTCCTTGTGGTTGTGCTGTTTGTGTTGTGCTGCTTGTGTTGTGGCTGTTGATTACATAGTTACAATAACACACAGATCACAGGTTCCAAGCACGAACGGCGCCGCCTGGCGGTTCAGACCCCGGGCCCGCCCGTGAAACGATGCGTGCCATGGGCTACGTGGTCTACGGCGCCGGGGCCATCGGCGGGCTGGTCGGGGGGCGCCTGTTCGAGGCGGGATTCGACGTGACGCTGATCGCCCGTGGGCCCCACCTCGACGCCTTGCGGGCGCGGGGACTCCGGCTCGAATCACCGTCGGGATCGGCCACTCTGCCGGTTCCGGCGGTCGGACACCCGCGGGAGGTCGAGTGGGATGCCGACCATGTGGTGCTGATGGCCGTCAAGAGCCACCAGACCGCCCCGGCCCTCGTCGAGCTGGCGACGGTGGCCCCGGTGGAGACGCCGATCGCCTGCCTTCAGAACGGAATCGCCAACGAACCGGCCGCGCTGCGTCTGTTCCCACACGTACAGGGAGTCTGCGTCATGTGTCCGGCCAGCCATCTGGAGCCGGGCGTGGTGCGGGCCTGGTCCACACCGGTCGCCGGGTTGCTGGACATCGGACGCTATCCCGATGGGAGCGATCAGGTCACCCGCAGCATCGCCGCAGACCTGAGCGGCGCCAGCTTCAGTTCCCGTCCGGTGCCTGACATCCGGCGTTGGAAGCACCGCAAATTGCTCACCAACCTCGGCAATGCCGTCGAGGCGATCTGCGGTCGGCACGAACAGACGGGCCCGATCACGGCCATGCTGGTGGCCGAGGGCGAAGCGGCACTGCGCGCCGCCGGGCTCGAGGCCTGCACGGCGGAGGAGGACCGATCGCGGCGGGCAGACCTTCTCCAACTGGGCGAGATCGGAGGATCGTCGAGACCGGGCGGATCCTCTTGGCAGAGCCTGCGGCGCAACGCCGGGGACATCGAGACCGACTACCTCAACGGCGAGGTCGTGCTCCTCGGCCGGATGCACGGTGTGCCCACTCCGGCCAACGAGGTCGTCCAGCAACTGGCGCAGGTGACCGCGTCGAACCGTGCCTCGCCGGGGGCGATCCCTGCCGCCACCATCCTCGGCCTGATCGAGCGGTCCCACCAGACCGTCTGAGCCGGGCCCCCGCGACCCCTCAGGATTGCCGGCCCTCGCTATCTTTGGCCGCCGAGCCCGTGATGGAATCCCCCGACGACCCACAGCCACCGCCGCCGGATCGGCCGGGACGGCCCCGCCACCGGGGCTGGCTCTACCTGTCGGCCGCCGTCGGGTTTGCCCTCGTCGTGGCCCTGGTGGCCGCCAGCCCGGTGCCGCGCGAGGTCACCGACGAGGTCGGCAGCCTGCCTGCCGGCCAGGCGGCCGCCGGTGCGCCCCCGACCACGCCCACCAACCCCGTGCCGCTCTCGCACTGCCCCTGGCTCGAGGCCGCCATGGACGGGCAACGGACGCCGTCGGCCCTGGCCGGCGAGGTGCTGAGCAGGATGACCCTCTCCGAGAAGCTCGGGGAAACGGTTCTGGTGAACTCGGGCGTCTACGAGAACGTCAACGCCGGGGTCCCCCGGCTGTGCATACCCGCCCTCACCCTCCAGGACGGGCCCCAGGGCCTGGCCTTCGGCGCCGTCCACGTCACGCAGCTCCCGGCGCCACTGGGCATCGCCGCCACCTTCGACACGGCCATCGCCCGGGCCTACGGCCGGGTGCAGGGCTCTGAAGCCACCGGGCAGGGAATCGACGCCATCCAGGGCCCGACACTCAACATCGACCGGATTCCCCAGAACGGCCGGTCCTATGAGGGGTTCGGCGAGGACCCGACCCTCGTGTCGGCCATGGGCGTGGCCAACATCGAGGGCATCGAGGCCGGAGGGGCGATGGCGATGGCCAAGCACTTCGCCGTCTACAACCAGGAGGCCGACCGTGGCGAGCTGAACGACGTGGTGTCGGAGCGGGTCCTCCGGGAGATCTACCTCCCACCGTTCCGGGCCGCGGTCACCCAGGCCCGGGTGTCGACGGTGATGTGCGCCTACCCGCAGCTGAACGGCACCTTCCAATGCCAGGACGCCGGGTTGCTGGGCCTGTTGGACCAGTGGGGGTTCACCGGCTTCGTCCGGTCGGACCTCGGCTCCGTCCACGATCCGGTCGCCGCCCTGGCCGCCGGAACCGACATGATCAAGCCCTCCAGCGCCGTGCAGCTGGCCAAGCTGGTACGCGAGCACCGGCTCCCCATGGCCGCCGTCGACGCCGCGGTGACCAGGGTGCTGACCCAGATGTTCTCCCACGGCCTGGTCGGACGTCAGGACATCGGGTCGCCGGGCTCGGTGGTCGACACCCCGTCGCATGCGGCCTTCGCCCTGACCGCGGCAGAACGCTCGGCCGTGCTGCTCAAGGACACGCACGCCGTCCTCCCCCTCGACCCCTCCCGGGACCCTTCGATCGCCCTCATCGGCGCCGATGCCGGCTCCCATCGGGTCGCCACCGGCTACGGCAGCTCCCGGGTCGTCGCCCCGTTCACCTCGACCCCGCTCGACGCCATCCGCCGGCGGGTCGGATCCGACGCCACCGTCTCCTTTTCGGACGGGGGGAGCACCACCGCCCCACTCCCCGCCATCCCGCCGGACGTCCTCACCCCCGCGTCAGGCGTCGGGCACGGGCTCACCCTCACCCTGACCCAGACCGATCCCGACACCGGCCCGCTCTCGGTCCAGAGCGTCCAGCCCTCGATCGACACCTCCATCCGCCCCCATCCCTCGATCAGCCAGCTCCTGCCCAACTCCCCACTCCCGGCGGCCGCCAGCCGCCTTCGCGGTCCACTGTCCCAGGCCGCGAGCTCTGCGCTGGGCCGGGCGGCCTCGCCGACCCACTCGAGCGTCGTGCTGCCGGCGGGCTGGGCCGACGTCTCCGCCACCTGGACGGGGACGCTCACCCCACCGCGCAGCGGGCTCTACGCCCTGTCGCTCGGGGGGTCCGGGGGGGCCAACCTGACACTGGACGGGGCGCCCGCCGTCTCCGACATGCTCAGCCATGCCCGCGGCCGGTGGTCCCAGGCGGTCAGGCTGGTGGGGGGCCACGCCTATCGGGTCCACCTGGACTGGGAGCCGTTCGACAAGCTCACGCCGACGGGCGAGTCGGCCATCACCCCGGGGACCCTGACCCTCGGCTGGCAGTACGAGAGCGACCGCATCGCCTCCGCCGTGGCCGCGGCCCACAAGGCCAAGGTGGCGGTGGTCTTCGCCGGCGACTTCAACTCCGAAGCCTTCGATCGTCCCTCGCTGGCCCTACCCGGGGACGAGAACGCTCTCATCACGGCGGTGGCCGCGGCCAACCCGCGGACGGTGGTGGTGCTCAACACCGGCGGGCCGGTGCTCATGCCATGGCTCGGTCAGGTGGCCGGCGTCGTCGAGGATTGGTACCCGGGGGAACAGGACGGCGCCGCCATCGCCGCGGTCCTGTTCGGCGACGTCGATCCGTCCGGTCGCCTGCCGGTCACCTTTCCCACCACCGACGCCCAGGCGGCGGTCAACACGCCTGCGCAGTGGCCCGGAATCGACCTGACCGCTACCTACTCCGAGGGCCTGGGGGTCGGCTACCGCTACGACCATCTGCTCGGCATCCAGCCGCTGTTCCCGTTCGGCTACGGACTCTCGTACACCCACTTCTCCCTCGACCGGCTCGCCGTCGCCCACACCCGCAAAGGGCTGGCGCTCACCGTGCTCGTCTCCAATCAGGGGGCGAGGTCCGGGACCGACGTGCCGCAGGTCTACCTCACCTGGCCCGCCGGCGCCGGCGAGCCGCCCGCGCAGCTGGTGGCCTTCTCGCCGGTGACACTCGACCCTGGAGAATCCCGTTTGGTCACGCTCTCCGTCCCCGCCTCGGCGTTCCAGGCCTTCATCGGGGGGAGCTGGACCACCGTGCCCGGCGACTACACCGTGGCGGTCGGGGAATCGTCATCCGACCTCCGGTTGACGGCATCGCTGCCCGCCCCCTGAGTCAGCGGCGGGCGATCACGGGCCGAAGCAGTCGGTCGCGCCAGCCGGCTCAGACCGGCTCACCCCCCGAGCACCAGGCGTTGTCCGGCACGCCCGAGCAGGGGTTGGGGATGGTGGGAAGGCTCTTCGGCAGCGGGTGCATGACGACGCCCGTGGGCTGCGGGTACGGGCAGGTCCCGGTCCCGGTGTCGCACAGCACTTGGCCGAGCAACGGGCCCCCGGTGTTCGGGCCGGTGGTCAGCCTCCCGCAGGTCGGCTGGGACTGCTCGAGGTTCGGGGGTGCGCTGCCGTTGGGAGCGGTGTTCCCGGCGTAGCAGTTCTGCGGCTTGCCCGGATTGAGGGTGATCTGCCCGAAGTCGGCATTGCTGGGATTTCCGAAGAACCCGTTGTGGATGAACGTGTTGTGCAGCAGGGCGTTGTTCATCGGGTCGTAGACGCACCCGAAGCCGGCCGTCTCGACGCCACCCGTGCCCGGGCACGACTGGCCCAGGGACGGCGTGCCCGAGTCCGGATAGGGGACCGCCAGGAAGCCCCAGGCGCCGTTGTTGGCGAACGTGTTGTCGACGACCGTGTCGTTCCGCCCGCCGGACAGGGTCATCCCGGTCCCGACCGGTCCCTGGCTGGCCGTGCCGGCCAGCGGGACGTTGGGGTTGTTGTTGTCGTGGAGATAGTTTTGGGTGAATACCCAGCACGAATGGTTCTTGGTGATCGGACTGACGCCGTTGTTGGGACAGGCCCCGTTCTGAGGTGCCGGCGGGTCGCCGTTGATCTGCGTGTTGGTGTCGAACCCGTCCTTGTTGTTGTCGAATTGGGAATTCTCGACGACGATCGCCCCGCCTGAGTTGGTGCCGGAGTAGCCGAGGGCGCTGTATTCCATTCACGCGTGGTTGATGGTGATCCCGCAGACCTGCTTGCAGGCCCCGACATACATTCCGGAATCATTGAAGTTTCTGGCGTAGACCTGGTTCCACACGGCCAGCCCGGATGAGATCGACGAGAAGATGCCGTACTGCGCCCCGGTGGCCTCACCCCCGAAGGCAGTCAGATAGCGGCCCGAGTAAGTGTGCCGGCCCGGATCCGAAGGGTCTCCGATGGACCAGTGCTCCGGTGTCCATCCGGGACGCCGTGGTCGACGTGCGGCGCGCCGGCTCCCCCGTGCCTATCCTCCGTCCTGGACGGGGAGGGCACGCCCGAACGGGGCCCTGGCGGCCGGGTGGGCTACCATCCTGTAGTTGAGATTGGGGTAGGGGGACCTCCACCTCCAGTGGGCCCTACCCCAATTGGACCAGCGCAGGCCTGCGGGTCCCGCGCCAACTCCGGCCTCACCCGGTGAGCGGCCACAGTGAAGGAGCCCCATGACCAGCCAACCCCACACCGACTTCAAAGTGGCCGATCTCTCCCTGGCCGAGTTCGGCCGCAAGGAGATCCAGCTAGCGGAGCACGAGATGCCCGGGCTGATGGCCATGCGCGCCGAACACGGCGCCGAGCAGCCCCTGCGTGGCGCCCGGATCACCGGTTCGCTCCACATGACCATCCAGACCGCCGTGCTCATCGAGACCCTCACCGCCCTGGGTGCCGAAGTGAGGTGGGCCAGCTGCAACATCTTCTCGACCCAGGACCACGCGGCGGCAGCCGTGGCCGTCGGACCTGACGGCACCATCGACTCCCCCCGCGGCGTCCCGGTCTTCGCTTGGAAGGGCGAGTCGCTCGAGGAGTACTGGTGGTGCACCGAGCAGGCGCTGAGGTGGCCGGGAGAGGGCCCGACCATGATCCTCGACGACGGCGGTGATGCCACGTTGCTCGTCCACAAGGGCGTCGAATTCGAGAAGGCGGGCGCGGTTCCGGACCCCACGACCGCGGACTCGGAGGAGTTCGCCGTCGTACTCGGCGTGCTCACCCGCGGTCTGGCCGAGGACTCTGCCCGGTGGACCACCATCGCCGGGGGGATCAAGGGCGTCTCCGAGGAGACCACCACCGGGGTGCACCGTCTCAACGAGATGGAGCAGACCGGCGAGCTCCTGTTCACCGCCATCAACGTCAACGACGCCGTGACAAAGTCGAAGTTCGACAACAAGTACGGGTGCCGCCACTCGCTGGTGGACGGGATCAATCGCGCCACCGACGTTCTCATCGGCGGCAAGGTGACCGTCGTGTGCGGATTCGGCGACGTCGGCAAGGGGTGCGCCGACTCGCTGCGCGGCCAGGGCGCCCGGGTGGTGGTGACCGAGGTCGACCCGATCTGTGCGCTGCAGGCGGCCATGGAGGGCTACCAGGTGGCGACCCTCGAGGACGTCGTGGCCAGCGCCGACCTGTTCGTGACCACCACCGGCAACAAGGACGTGATCACCGCTGACGACATGGCACAGATGAAGCACCAGGCCATCGTGGGCAACATCGGCCACTTCGACAACGAGATCGACATGGCCGGGCTGGCGAAGATCGACGGCATCGAACGGGTCAACATCAAGCCGCAGGTCGACAAGTGGGTCTTCCCCGACGGCCACGCGGTGATCATCCTCTCCGAGGGTCGCCTGCTGAACCTGGGCAACGCCACCGGTCACCCCAGCTTCGTGATGTCAAACTCCTTCACCAACCAGACGATGGCCCAGATGGAGCTGTTCAACAACGCCGGCGAGTACGAGAACAGGGTCTACGTCCTGCCCAAGCACCTCGACGAGAAGGTGGCCCGACTGCACCTCGACGCGCTGGGGGTCCGTCTGACCACGCTGACCAAGGAGCAGGCCGAGTACATCGGGGTCCCGGTCGACGGTCCGTACAAGCCGGACACCTACCGCTACTGACCCCGGGTCCCACCGGAGCGACCTGGGCGGGCGCGGGCGCCGGCCGGCCGGAGCCGGTCAGCGATCGGCGGTCTCCAAATCGAGCAGGTGGGCGAAGCGGTGCCGGGCCTCGGCCCGGCGGGTGGGGACGTGCTCGGTCGGGACCTCGGTCGGCTTGTACCCCTTCAGGGTATGGCGGGCCACGGTCACCTTGTGGACCTCGTCCGGGCCGTCGTAGATGCGCGCCGCCCTGGCATGGCGGTACATGGACTCGAGTGGCAGGTCGGTGGAGAAGCCGAGGGCGCCGTGCACCTGGATGGCCCGGTCGATGACGTTGTAGAGGACACCGGCTCCGTAGTACTTGATCATGGCGATCTCCACCCGGGCGGCGGAGGCACCCTCGTTGTCCATCTTCCAGGCCGCGTACAGGGTCAGCAGGCGGGCCGCGGTCATCTCGGCCAGGGAGTCGGCCACCCAGTTCTGAACGGTCTGCTTCTCGGCCAGCAGCGAGTGGTGGGTGGTGCGGGACACCGCCCGTTCGCACAGCATGTCGAAGGCCCGCCGGGACTGCCCGAGCCAGCGCATGCAGTGGTGGATGCGGCCGGGGCCGAGGCGCTTCTGCGCCAGCAGGAACCCCTCGCCTTCGAGCCCGATCAGGTTCTCGTAGGGGACCCGCACCTCGCGATAGAGGATCTCGGCGTGGCCCCCGAACCGGCCGTAGTGCTCGACGGGGTCCTCCATGGTGGCCACGTCCCGGACGATCTCCACTCCGGGGGTGTCGGCCGGCACGATGATCATCGAGCATCCCTGGTACGGATGGACATCGGGGTTGGTCACCGCCATCACGATGAGGAAGTCGGCGACCGACCCGTTGGAGGTGAACCACTTGTGGCCGTCGATGACCCACTCGTCCCCGTCCCGGGCAGCGGTGGTGGAGATCATGGTGGGATCGGCCCCCGCGCCCGGCTCGGTCATCGAAAAACCGCTGCGCATCCTTCCGTCGAGGAGGGGCTGGAGCCACCGGTGGCGGTGGTCCTCGCGCCCCGAGCTCTCGATCCCGACGGCCAGGAGCTCGGCGTTGCCCGAGTCAGGGGCGTTGTTGCCGAAGGCCACCGGGCCGTAGGGCGTCTGGCCGAGGATCTCGTGCATGAGGCCGAGGCGGACCTGGCCGAACCCTCCCCCGCCGAGCTCGGGGGGCAGGTGCGATGCCCACAACCCCCGCCGCTTGACCTCTTCCTGGATCGGCCTGACCGCCTCGAGCATCGCCTCGTGGCCCAGGCCCAGGGTCTCGAGCGGGAAGATCTCGTCGCGCACCACCTGGCGCATCCACGCCAATTGCTCCTCGAATTCCGGCTCGGTGGAAAAGTCCCATGCCACGGTGGTCTCCCCTGTCGTCTCTTTGGCTTGTCTGCCCCCGGCAACTACCGTAACGGCATGCCCGGCAACGCCTCGACCAGACCCGTCCGTACCGCCGTCACCCTCTCGGCCCCCAACCGGCCCCCACGGCCGGGGCCGGTGCGCCCGCACCTCGACTCGACGGCGGCCCGGGCCCGCCTGGGCGAGGCGGAATCGGCCCTCCTCGACCATCGGCGCCTCCTGGACGCCGGGGAGCTGGCCGGCCTGGCCGCCCTCCCCGACGAGTGGGTGACCTCGTTGGCCGCGCTGGCCCACCAGGTCCGTCTGGACTGGTGCGGTCCAGAGGTCGAAGTCGAGGGCATCCTGTCGGCCAAGACGGGAGGATGCCCGGAGGACTGTCACTTCTGCTCCCAGTCGTCGCGGTTCGACACCCCGGTCAAGGCCACTCCCTTCCTCGATGCCGACGAGGTGCTGCGGGCCGCCGAGGAGACCAGGGCCGCCGGGGCGTCGGAGTTCTGCATCGTGTTGGCCGTGCGGGGCCCGGACGAGCGGACCATGCGGCGGATCCTCGAGCTGGTCCCCCTCATCCGCGACCGGACCGGCCTCAACGTGGCCGTCAGCGCCGGGCTGTTGACCGGGGAGCAGGCCAGGCGCTTGGGCGAGGGCGGCGTGCACCGCTACAACCACAACCTCGAGACGTCGCGGTCCTTCTTTCCACAGGTGGTCACCAGCCACACCTGGGACGAGCGCCGGGACACCTGCCTCCTGGTGCGGGAGCACGGGATGGAGCTCTGCTGCGGCGCGCTCATCGGGATGGGAGAGAGCGACGACCAGCGGATCGAGCTGGTGGGCCAGCTCCAGGAGCTGGACCCCACCGAAGTCCCCCTCAACTTCCTCAATCCCCGCCCGGGCACCCCTCTCGGTGACGAGCAGCCGGTGGCCGCCTGGGACGCCATCCGCTGGATCGCCCTGTTCCGACTGGGTCTTCCCGGGGTCATCCTCCGCTACGCCGGCGGCCGCGAGGTCACCCTCCGGGAGCTGCAGTCCATGGGCATGACCTCGGGGATCAACGCGCTGATCGTGGGCAACTACCTGACCACCCTGGGCCGGCCGGCCGGTGCGGACCTGCAGATGCTCTCCGATCTGCGCATGCCGGTCGGGGCCCTGACCGGGGTCCTCTGAGCCGACGGCGATGACCGACATCGCCGGACCCTCCACCGATGCGCCGGGCGGCGATACCGGTTTCTGCACCGGATGTGGTGGCGCCTCTTGTGCCGGGTGCCGCCGCCCGCTCGATCCGCCCCGGTTCTGTCCCGCCTGCGGACGCCGGCTCACCGTGGCCGTCACGCCCGGCGGCTACCGCGCCCGGTGCCGGAGCCACGGCCGGATCCACGACGCCTGATTCCCTGGACGCCGGGGGTCAGCCGGCCGGGACGCTCCACCCCCGGGACTCGGCGATCTCCTTGCACGTCGGGCACACCGGGTATCGCTTGGGATCGCGGCCGGGCACCCAGATCTTCCCGCACAGGGCCTTGACGGCGGTGCCGTTCACCATCCCCTCGACCACCGACGGCCCGGCGGAGATGTAGTCGCCCTCCTCCGGCTTGAACCCTTCCAGCACGATGTGGGACATCCGCTCGTGGTCGCCGTCGAGGGCCGGGTCGACCTGGGTCGGTGCCGTTGTGATCCCGGTGTCGGTCATGCCAACAGGATCGCGCACTACCGGACCCACCACACGCCGGCGGCCGGGCGGGGGCCCGACGGACGGGCCCGGCCCTACGCTCTGGTCATGGCCGAACGCTCGCTGGTCCTCGCCTCGGGCTCCCCGGCGCGCCTCCGCCTCCTGAGAGACGCCGGATTCGACCCGGTGGTGGTGGTGAGCGGCATCGACGAGGACGGCATCGGTGCCGGCGACACGGAATCCCTGGTCTCCGTCCTGGCCGAGCGCAAGGCCCGGGCGGTGGCCGGGCGGTCCGGGACGGCGGTGGTGGTGGCCTGCGACTCCCTGCTCGAGTTCGACGGCCGGCCCCACGGGAAGCCATCGTCGGAGGGCCAGGCCCGGGAGTGGCTGCGGGCCATGCGGAGCCGGTCGGGCACCCTGTTCACCGGCCATTGCGTGATCGACGAGCCCACCGGCCGGCGGGCGTCGGGCGTGGCCGCCACCACCGTGCGGTTCGGCGCCACCTCCGATGCCGAGCTCGAGGCGTACCTCGCCACCGGGGAGGCGATGGGCGTGGCCGGCGCCTTCACCCTCGACGGTCGGTCGGCGCCGTTCATCGACGGGGTGGACGGTGATCCCGGCAACGTCATCGGGCTCTCCCTCCCGCTGCTGCGCGCCCTGCTGGCCGGCCTCGGCATCCCGATCACCGACCTGTGGTCCCGGTCCGGGGCATGACCGTTCCGGTGGCCACCGCCCGACCGACCCTGCGGTTGGGGGCCATGGAGGTGAACCCGCCGGTGGTGCTGGCCCCGATGGCCGGGGTGACCAACATCGCCTTCCGCCGGTTGTGCCGGCGGTTCGGCGCCGGCCTCTATGTGAGCGAGATGATCACCGCCCGGGCACTGGTGGAAGGCAATGCCAAGACCCTGGGCATGGCGGCCTTCGGTAAAGACGAGCCGGTACGCAGCGTGCAGCTGTGCAGCGTCGACCCCGGGGTCATGGGCGCGGCGGTGCGACGACTGGTCGACGAGATCGGGGTCGACCACGTCGACCTCAACTTCGGCTGCCCCGCGGCCAAGGTGACCCGGCAGGGCGGCGGGGCCGCCCTCCCGGCCCACCCGAACCTCTTCCGGGCCATCGTCAACGCCGCCGTCGCCGCGGCCGGGTCGGTCCCGGTCACCGTCAAGATGCGCACCGGGGTCGACGACGCCCACTTCACCTTCATCGAGGCCGGTCGGATCGCCGAGGACGAGGGGGTGGCGGCGATCACCCTGCACGCCCGCACCGCCGAGCAGCTCTACTCGGGGTCTGCCGACTGGCTTGCGATCGCCGAGCTCAAGTCGGCGATCACCTCGATCCCGGTGCTGGGCAACGGGGACCTGTGGGAGGCATCCGACGCCTTGGCCATGGTGGCCGCCACCGGATGCGACGGCGTGGTGGTTGGCCGGGGCTGTCTCGGACGCCCTTGGCTGTTCCGGGACCTGGACGATGCCTTCGCCGGCCGGCCCGTCCAGGACCCGCCCAACCTGGGCGGGATCATCGAGATGATGGTCGACCACGCCGGGCTGCTGTGCGAGGCCTTCGGCGAGGACCTCGGTGTCCGGCAGTTCCGCAAGCACTCGGGCTGGTACCTCACCGGTCTGCCGGTCGGATCGGCGGTCCGCCGCGCGCTGGCCTGCGCCGGTTCGCGGGCCGAGGTCCACGGGCTGCTGAGCGGCCTCGATCCCGAGCTGGCCTTCCCCTCCGAGGCCCGGCGCCTGGCCCGCGGCCACACCAACGGACCCCGGCCCGTCCATCTGCCGCCCGGCTGGCTCGAGCGGGCCGGCGATCCCACACCCCCCGCGGGCGGTGACATCCTGGCCTCGGGCGGCTGACCCTTCGGCCCGGGCGGGACGCGGATGGGGGGCTTCCCGGTTGTGGGACAATGGTGCCCGGCTGAGCGTGTCGGGGGCCCCCGGCAGCGACCGGGGCGCCAACCGGTCGCAAACGAGCCACCCTCCCTGATGATCGTCGGCTCCTCCCTTACCATCGAAATCGGCGACCGGACGCTGCTGCGCGACGCTTCGTTCGTCATCGGTGCCGGCGAGAAGGTGGGCCTGGTCGGCCGGAACGGCACCGGCAAGTCGACTTTCATCTCGGTGGTCGTCGACGAGCCCGGCCGCAATGTCCGATCGACGGGCAACGCCCGCATCCGGGGCACGTTCAGCTACCTGCCCCAGGTGCCGGTGCCCCGCGGTCTCGGGCTCGACCCCAGCGGCTTCTCCCACGTCCTCTCGGGCCGGGGCCTCGACGTGCTCGACGATGCCCTCGACAAGGCCCGCACCCAGATGGCCAAGGACCCGACCACCGAGAACATCGAACTGTTCTCCGACCTCGAGGAGCAGTTCCGGGAGAACGGAGGGTACGAGGCCGAGTCGACCATGGCCCGGCTGGCCGACGGCCTCGGCCTCCGCCAGGACCTCCTCCTCGCCGACATCGAGGGCCTGTCGGGTGGGCAGCGCCGCCGGGTCGACCTGATCCGGATCCTGTTCCAGGGACCCGACACCATGATCCTCGACGAGCCCACCAACCACCTCGACCTGCCGGCCAAGCGTTGGCTGATGGAGGAGCTCGAGAGCTTCCCGGGGGCGATCCTGGTTGTCTCCCACGACCTGAAGCTGCTCGACCGGTCCATCAACAAGGTGCTGCACCTGTCCGACGGCCGCCTCCACGAGTTCAAGGGGAACTACTCGTCGTACACCGTGCAGCTCGAGGCCGACCAGAGCCAGCGCGAGCGCTCGTCCCTACTCGAGGGCCGGGAGATCAAGCGGCTGTCCACCCTGGCCGACTCCATGCGGGGAAGTACCAACCGCCGGGCCCGGATCGCCAAGTCGATCGACAAACGGGTGGAACGCCTCGAATCGTCCAAGACCGAGGTGTACAAGCGCGACCGGAAGAGCTCGTTCCGCCTGCCCACCCCCCGCCGGTCGGGCGAGGTCCCGCTGCGGGTGACCGACCTCCAGGTCCGCTACGGCGACGTCACCGTACTGTCCGGGGTCGACTTCCACTGCCGCCGGGGCGACCGGATCGTGGTCGTCGGCCGGAACGGCGCCGGCAAGTCGAGCCTGCTGCGCTGCCTGGCCGGGGTCCAGGAGCCGACCGGCGGCGAAGTCGAGCTGGGGGCCAATGTGACCCTCGGCTATTTCGCCCAGGAGCACGAGCAGGTCGATCTCGATGTCACCGTGCTCGAGAACATCGACGACACCGTCCTGGTCGAGGAGACCGACCGCCGCGCCCTGCTCGGCTCGTTCGGCATCGCCGGAAAGGCCGCCCATCAGATGCCCAGGACCCTGTCGGGGGGCGAGCGGGCCAAGCTCGGCTTGGCCATGCTGGCCGCCGGGCGGGCCAACGTGCTGCTGCTCGACGAGCCCACCAACAACCTCGACCCATCCTCCATCGCCGCGGTCGGCACCATGCTGAGCCGTTGGCCGGGCACCATCGCCGTGGTGAGCCACGACCGATCCTTCGTCGAGGCGTTGGAGCCGACCCACTGCCTCCGGCTGCCCGACGAGGTCTTCACCCACTGGGACGAGAAGTACCTCGACCAGGTTGAGGCCAGGTAGGCCTCAGGCGGTGGCCTGGGGGGCTCTCCCGTTGCCGGCCACGTCAGTGTCGCCCGACCCACCGGCATCCTTCATGGCGTCGACCAGCACCTGGGCGGCCCCGACCAGGCCGGCGGCCTCATAGGGGACGACGATCTTCGAATTGGGGGACGAGGCCAGGGCCTGCAGGGCCCGGAGCTGCATGACGGCCAGGGTGTTGGCCTTGATCATCGATTGGTCGATGGCGTTGAGGGCGGCAGCCTCGCCCTCGCCCCGCAACTGGGCCGCTCGCTTCTCCCCGTCGGCCCGGAGCTCCAGTGTCTGCTTCTGGCCCTCGGCCGCGAGGATGTTCGCCTGCTTTTCCCCCTCGGCCTCGAGGATGTTCGCCTGCTTGCGCCCCTGGGCGCTGTTGACGGCGGCCTGCTGCTCGCCCTCGGACTTCAGGATGGCGGCCCGCTTGTGCTGCTCGGCCTCCTTCTGCTCCGACATGGCCTGGAGCACGTTGGCCGGCGGCGTGATGTCCAGGATCTCGATCCGGTTCAGTCGGACGCCCCACTTGAGGGTGGCCTCGGCCATGTGGTCCTGCATCTTGGTGTTGATCGTCTCCCGCTCGGACAGGGACTCGTCGAGGGTCAACTCCCCGAACACGGCCCGCAGTGCAGTCCGTGCCATCTGATCGATGGCCAGCCCGAAGTCGTTCACCTCGAACAACGCCAGCTTCACGTCGGTCACCTGGCAGAAGATGGTGGCGCTGACCCACAGCGAGACGTTGTCCTTGGTGATCACCGCCTGCTGATCACCGGTGCGCGGGAACTCGCGGATATCCACCTTGTCCATCCGGTCGGCCAGGGGTACCAGGACGTGGAGCCCGGGCTGGTGGATGGTCTTGAACTCACCGAACCGCTTCACCACCCCCACGCAGCCCTGCTGGACCACCTTGAGGCTGGACTTGAAGAACACGACGATGAACGAGAAGATCGCCACGCCCACCACCACCAGCGCGATCGACGCTCCTGCGGATGCGATGATCATGGGGACCACCTCCTGGACTCCACTGTAGGCAGAACCCTTGCCCGGCGCCGCACAGGGCGCAGCGACCTCCGGGGCCGCCCCTCAGGAGCCGTCGGTGGTCGGGTACACGACCAGCAAGCCGCGCTCCACGTCGGCCACCACCACCGTGGTCCCGGCGTCGATGATGGTGCCGGGGAACAGGGACACCGCGTACCACTCCTCGCCCCGGGAGAACACCGAACCCGGTTGGTGGTGATCGGACACCGCCTTCCTGACCACCGCCGTCTCGCCGATCATGCCCGAGACACCGTTCAGCATCGCCGACTCCGTTTCCGAACCTCGACTCCGAGCGCTCCACGCACCCAAGCCCCACTGCTCCCTGGCAGCACTATATGGCGTCCGCCACGGTTCAGGATACGGTGAGCCATGACCCCGAGCCCCACCCCCCCGGAACCCCTTTCCCCGCTCACGGCCCGCAAGACCTGGCGCACGGTCGAGCCCCTGCACGCCATGATCTACTTCGCGCCGGAGGCATCGGAGTCGTATGCCCGGCTGGGACTGCGCCAAGAGTCCGGGTACTTCGCCTCGCGCTCGGCCCCCATGGGTGCGGTCGGAGCTGACACGGTCATCGCCACCTTCTTCAACTTCGAGCCCCAACTGGTGCGGACCGCCATGTCCGGGGTGTGGGCCACGGCCCGGCCCGAGGCAGTGCTCGAGGCCCGGGCCGACGCCGCCGACGCCTCGTTGCGGCGGATGCTGGGCGACGCCGTCCACTCCCCGGAGATGCGGCGCGCCGCCGACCTGGCCCGGAGGGCGGCCGAGCGGGCCGCCGAGCTGTGTGCCGGCCGGCCGCTGTTCGCCGGGCACGCCGGGCTCGACTGGCCGGAGGCCCCGCACCTGGTGGTCTGGCATGCCCAGACCCAGCTCCGGGAGTTCCGGGGCGACGGGCACATCGCCGCCTTGGTCATGCACGGGCTCGACCCGGTCGAGGCCCTGGTGATGCACGCCGCCTCCGGCGATGTCCCGACCGGCTTCCTGAGGGCCACCAGGGGATGGCCGGACGCCGAGTGGGAGGCGGGGGTGGAGCGGCTGCGCCGACGGGGCTGGGTGGAGGCGGCGGATGACGACGGCGCCGCGCCCGCCCTCAGCCTGTCCGGGGCCGCCACCCGCCAGGCCATCGAGGACGCCACCGATCAGCTGGCGGTCCTCCCCTACTCCGCACTCGGCGAGGAGGCGTGCGCCGAGCTCAGGACACTGGCCCGTCCGTTCAGCCGCGCCGTCATCGATGCCGCAGGGCTCGGTGGCTGACGGGACGTCCGGCCCGACCGCGGTCGGGGTGCGGGCCGCTCAGGCCATCCCCACCAGGTCGGCCAGGTCCGACTCCTCGCCGGGGAGGGCCACCACCCGGTAGCCGCACTGTGCCGTCAACCACTGGCGGTTGCTCCGGTGGATGAGGTGACCGGGATCGAACCGGTCGAGCACCACCACGGTGCGGACCGTGGGGGTCCCCGCCGTCGCCGAGCCCAGTGCGTCCATCGAGAGCCGGACCAGGTTGATCGTGCCGAGGCCGGCGTCGGACACCAGTAGCACCACCTCGGGGGCCAGGGCGGCCAGGAGCTCAGCGGCGTCACCGTCGGCGGCCTGCGGCGACCGCACCCCTCCCGCGGCTTCGACCAGGCCCACCTGGACAGCCTCGGGGGGCCAGTCCATCTCCCCGATCAGGTCGGCCACGGTGAAGCTGGGGAGGCCCAGCGCATCGGCAGCCATCGGCGGCGCCATGGCCCGGTGGTATGAGCGGAACGGAGGGCAGACGGCGGCCGGGGGCTCGCCCGATGCCGCCCCGAGCACCTCGGCGTCGGTCGGCCCGCCCAGCGGGACCCCCTCCGAATCGACGTCGAACGACTGGGCCGGCTTGCGGGCCGCCACCGACAGGCCCCGGCCGCGGAGCGTGCGGAGCAGCGTCGCACCCACCCAGGTCTTGCCGACCTCGGTCCCGGTTCCGCACACCAGCACCACCCGCTCAGGGCGCACGGCCACCCCTGGCCCGGTCGATACCGGTCGGGCCCGGTCCCAGGCCCAGCTCCACCAGCCCGCCGGCCAGGCCATCGACCTGCGTGTCGGTGTGGATGGCCGACAGGGTGACCCGGAGCCGCGACGTCCCGGCGGCCACGGTGGGGGGACGGATGGCCGGCACCCACAGACCCCGGTCCAAGAGCGCGCCAGAGGCGGAGACCGCAGCCGCCTCCCCGCCGACGATCACCGGGATGATCGGCGAGGGATGGTCGGGGCGGCCGAGCACCGACCCCAGACGGGCCACGTGGGCAGCCAGCCGGGAACGCAGCACCGACCCTTCGTCGGAGCGGACGATGCCGAGGGCGGCCAACGCCGCGGCGGCATCCGCGGGGGTGGGTGCGGTGCTGAAGATGTAGGGGCGGGCCCGGTTGACCAGGAGGTCCACGAACCGTGCGGGGCCGGCCACGAATCCGCCGAGGGCCCCCAGCGACTTGGACAGCGTGCCCACCCGGAGGATGTCGGTGCCGAGGCACCGGCTCCGACCGGGCAGCTCCGGGCCGAGGACGGCGTGGGCCTCGTCCAGGACGAGCAGGGCCCGGCGTCGGGTGGCGATGTCGACCAGTCCGGCCAGGTCGGCCTGGTCGCCGTCCATGGAGAACACGCTGTCGGAGACAATGATCGGACGACCGGAGGCCGAGCCCAGCTCACGGTCGAGGCGGCCGAGATCGCGGTGCGGGTAGACGGTGACATCGGCACGGGCCATCCGGCACCCGTCGATGATCGAGGCGTGGTTCAGCTCGTCCGAGAACACATGGGCGCCCGCCGACCCGAAGACCGACAGCACCGAGAGGTTGGCGGCGAAGCCGGTCGGAAGAACCACGGCCTGCTCGCACCCCTTCCACGAGGCGAGCTCCTGCTCGAGCTCCCGGTGCACGGGCCGGGATCCGGTGACCAGCCGGGATGCGCCCGAACCGGAGCCCCACCGGTCGAGCGCCCGATGGGCGGCGGCCACCACTCCCGGGTGGGAGGCGAGGCCCAGGTAGTCGTTGGAGGCGAACGAGACCACCGCCGGACCGGCATCGGGGGGCCCGCCCGCGCCCGGGTCGAGCCGGCCGGTCGGCCCGCTGGCATCGAACGTGCGGGGACGGCGCCACTGCCCTGCGCCTTCCACCGTCCGGCACGTGGCATCGACCCACGACGCCCACGGGGAGGGCAACTCGGGGGCCGGCGCCGGCGGGGCGGGGTGACGTTCGTCCACTCCCTGGCTCAACCGACATCCTCGGCCCGCACCGCCCTGATCGACTCGGACAGCACGTCGACCACCCGGTCGATCTCCTCGCCGGTCGTGGTCAGCGGCGGCATCACCACGACCACGTCCCCGAGCGGCCGGAGCAGCACACCACGCGCCAGCGCGGCGGCGCACACCCGGCGGCCCCACCGGCTGGCGCCCTCCGGTGGATCGAGCTCGACCCCGGCCATGAGCCCCCGCTGGCGAACCGCGGCCACGCCCGGCCGTCCGGCCACCGCCGCCAACCGGGTGGACAGCCGCCCGGCCACGGCGACCACGTTGGCGAGCACGTCCCACTCCTCGATGAGCTGCAGGTGACGCAGCCCCACCGCGCAGCCGAGGGCGTTGCCCCCGTAGGAATGGCCGTGGTAGAAGGTCGACTCGCCGAGGTCGGGCCCGTCGAACGCCTCGAACACCGCTCCGGAGGCCACCGTGGCCGACAGGGGCAGGTACCCGCCGGTGATGCCCTTGCCCAGGCAGAGGAGGTCGGGCCGGAAGGCGGGTCCGGCCCATTCGGAGGCGAACAGCTTCCCGGTCCGGCCGAAGCCGGTGGCCACCTCGTCGCAGATCAGGAGCACCCCGAGCGACCGGCACACCCGCCCCACGAGGGCGAGGTCGGAGGGCTCGGCCACCAGGATGCCGGACGCGCCCTGTACCAGCGGCTCGATGACCACTGCCGCCAGCGACTGGGCATGGGCCTCGATGCAGGCGACCATCTTGTCCGCCCAATCGGCAGCGGCATAGCCGGGCGTGCGGAGGACGGGGAAGCGCAGGTGGTCGAAGATGGTGGTGCCGAACCCGCCGTCCCCGACCGAGAGGGCACCGACCGTGTCCCCGTGGTAGGCGCCGCCGAGGGCCAGGAACTGGCGGTGGCCGTCGTCGCCCCGGTTGACCCAGTACTGGTAGGCGATCTTGAGCGCCTGTTCGACGGCGACGGCCCCGTCCGAGGCGAACAGGACGTGGGGGCCGTCCACCGGGACCACATCGGCCAGGGCCTCGGCGAACTCGACTGCAGCCCGGCTGCCGTTGCCCAGCAGGGTGGCATGGGCCACCCGGCCCAGCTGGTCGATCACCGCCGCGTCGAGCTCCGGGACCCGGTGGCCGAGGGTGGTGACCCACAGCGAGGAGATGGCGTCGAAGTAGCGGTTGCCGTTCACGTCGATCAGCTCACGGCCCTCGGCGCGCTCGACGGTGACCGGGGAGTTGTCGGGATAGGCCGACATCTGGGTGAACCCGTGCCACACCACCGCCGCGTCACGGGCCACCCATGGATCGGTGGAGGGGGTGGGGGGAGGTGCGCTCACCGGGCAGAGTCTTGTCGACCCGCCCGGCCTGGTCGAACCGGCGGAGCCGGCCCGGCCCACAGGTGCCCGCCGCCCGGGGGCCATTAGAATCCGGCCATGGATCGGATCGGCGTCGTCGACACCATGTTCGCCCGCTACGACATGGGGGCCGAGGCGGTCGACGAGCTGGAGGGCTGCCCCGGCTTCGGCACGGCGTTCGAGGTGGTGCGCCGCACCGTTCCTGGCTTCAAGGACCTGGGTGTGGCGTGCAAGCGGCTCATCGAGAACGAGGGCTGTCTGATCGTGGTGGCGCTGGCCATGCCTGGCAAGGCGGCCATCGACCAGGTGTGCGCCCACGAGGCCTCCCAGGGCCTCATGCAGGCCCAGCTGATGACCTCGACCCACATCCTCGAGGTGTTCGTCCACGAGAACGAGGAGAAGGACCCGGTGAAGCTGGCCGCAGTGTGCGTGGACCGGGCCCGCAAGCACGCCCGGAACGCCTACTGGATGCTCTACGAGCCCGAGCAGCTGCTCCGCCGGGCCGGGCGCGGCGTGCGCCAGGGCTACGAGGACGCCGGGCCCATCGCCGGCTGACCGCGGCCCGGGTTCAGGCCGGAGGGTCGTGGGGCAGGCCCAGCGTCCGCTCGGCGATGATGTTCCGCTGGACCTCTGCGGTCCCGCCCCCGATGGTCAGGGCCGGGGCGAAGAGGAACCCGCTGCTCCAGATCTGGTCGGGCCAGGGCCGACCGCCGGGTCCGGCCGTCGCCCGGTCCCCCACGGTGTCCCCCGCCACCGGCCCCGTCCCCTGGAGCATGCCCCGCGCCCCGGCCAGGTCGCGGGCCAGGTCCATCACGTTCTGGCCGTGCTCGTCGGCCAGCGCCTTGCGCACCGACGCCTCGGGGCCGGGCTCCATGCCGGCCACCGCGGCCGACACGGTCCGCAGGCGCAGCAGGCGGAGGATCTCGCCCTCCACCCACAGACGGGCCAGGCGCTGTCGGATCTGCGGATCGAGCGGTCGGGCCGACTCTCGCACCACGTCGAGGAGGTCGGCGGCGGTCGGCCCCATCCCCCAGAGGGCACCGGAGCCCGAGAGCGACACCCGTTCGTTGCCCAGGGTCACCTTGGCCAGGGCCCAGCCCTGGCCGCGCCGGCCGACGAGGCTGTCGGGCGGCAGCCGCACCTCGTCGAGGAAGACCTCGTTGAAGGTATGGGACCCGGTCATGTCGTACAGGGCCCGGACGGTGATGCCCGGCGAGTCCATCGGGCAGATGAAATAGGAGATCCCCTGGTGGATCGGCAGGTCCGGTTCGGTGCGGGCCAGCAGGATGCCGAAGTGGGCGGTGTGGGCATACGACGTCCACACTTTCTGGCCCCGCACCACCCACTGATCGCCGTCGAGCTCGGCCCGGGTGGTCAGCGAGGCCAGGTCGGAGCCTGCGCCCGGCTCGCTGAACAGCTGGCACCAGATCTCCTCGCCGGCCAGCATCGGGAGGAGGTAACGGTCCTTCTGCACGGGGCTGCCCGCCCGCACGATGGTCGGCCCCGCCCAACCGATTCCGATGGGGTTGTCGGGACGCCCGACCCCCGCCCGCCTCAGCTCCTCGTCCACGATCAGCTGGTGGGTGGGGTCGGCGTCGAGCCCCCAGGGCGGGGGCCAATGGGGGGCCACCAGTCCCCGCTCGGCCAGCTCCCGGGCCGGCGGCCTCGGGTGGGCGTCCAGCCATCGGCGCAGCGACGACCGCCGGGGATCGTCGTCGGCCGGCGGTGCAAAGTCCATCCGGGCCAGCGTAGGCTGCAGCGGTTCCGCCGGCTCGTGGGGGGCCAGCGATGAGGAGCGCGTCGTGAGCAAATGGAACTACGGGGACGTCTGGGAGGCGGTGGCCGAGGCGGTGCCCGACGCTCCGGCGCTCACCCAGGGGGCCCGCACCCTGTCCTGGTCCGAGTTGGACCGGAGGGCCGACCGCCTGGCCCGTTGGCTCCTCGGGAGGGAGATCGTCCATCAGGACAAGCTGGCCCTCTACCTCTACAACTGCCCCGAGTACCTCGAGGCGACCTTCGCCTGCTTCAAACTCGGCTTGGTCCCCATCAACACCAACTACCGGTACGCCGACGACGAGCTTGTCTACCTGTGGGAGAACGCCGACACCGTGGCCGTGGTCTTCCACGGGACCTTCGTCGAGCGGATCGCCGGGCTCCGCCACCGGGTCCCCGCCGTCCGCAGTTGGCTGTGGGTCGACGACGGGACTGCCGGGTGCCCCTCCTGGGCGGTGCCGTACGAAGAGGCCGTCGGTGACGGTCCCCCCGGAAGACCGGCGGCACGCGAGCGGGTGCGGGCGCCGTGGGGCCGGAGCCCCGACGACCTCTGCCTGCTCTACACCGGGGGAACCACCGGAATGCCCAAGGGCGTGATGTGGCGCCAGGACGATCTGTTTGCCCGGCTCAACCGCGGCGGTTTCCGCCGCTACCCCGAAGACGGTGGCCCCGACGACGTGCGGGCGGACCTCGAGCGGAACGGCCCGGGCATGACCCTGATGCCGGCCTGTCCCCTCATGCACGGGACCGGGGGGTTCTCCTCGCTCGAGTGCCTGAGCGAGGGAGGCCGGGTGGTGACCCTGGCCGCTCGCCAGTTCGACCCGGTCGAGCTCCTCGACACCCTCGAGCGCGAAAAGGTCAACGGCCTGATCATCGTGGGCGACGCCTTCGCCAAGCCCATCCTCGCCGTCCTCGACGCCCACCCGGGCCGGTGGGACCTGAGCAGCCTGGTCGGGATCATCTCGTCCGGGGTGATGTGGAGCGAGCAGTCCAAGCAGGGCCTCCTCCGACACCACCCGACAATGCTGCTGGTCGACGCGTTCTCGTCCTCCGAGGCCCTCGGCATGGGCAGCTCGGTCTCGACGGGAACTTCTGCCGCCCATACCGCGCAGTTCACACTCGGACCCGATGTGCGGGTGATCGATGCCGACGGCCACGACGTCGAGCCCGGCTCGGGCCGGAGCGGGGTGCTGGCCCTGGGTGGGCGGATCCCCCTCGGCTACTACAAGGACGAGGCTAAGACGGCGTCGACCTTCCGCACCATCGACGGGACCCGCTACTCGGTGCCGGGCGATTACGCCGAGATAGCTGAGGACGGGACCATCCACCTGCTGGGCCGCGGATCGGTGTGCATCAACACCGGCGGGGAGAAGGTCTATCCCGAGGAAGTCGAAGAAGTGGTGAAGACGGTCGACGGCGTCGCCGACTCGGTGGTGGTGGGCATCCCCAACGAACGGTTCGGCGAGGAGATCGTGGCCGTCGTCGAACTGGCGGGCGGGACCCCGTCGGGCTCGGTCACCCCGGAGGCGATCATCGAGCGGGTGAGATCGAAGCTGGCCGCGTACAAGGCACCCCGCCGGGTCCGCTTCGCCGCCACCATCGGACGAGCGCCTTCGGGCAAGGTCGACTACGCACGGCATCGGGCCGAAACGGCGGAGTGGGCCGGAGTTGCCCCTTCCTGAGCGCCTCGGACGGGGGCGCCGCCTTGACCGGGAGGACACAGGCGGTTCGGGCGGGAGGCGATGACCCCGGTCCGATTGGGAGATTGGCCGGGGCGCGTGGCACGATCGGCCCGTGCGGGTCCATCGCAGCTTCGCCTTCGTCGACGTCTCGGGCTTCACCGCTCTGACCGAACACGAGGGGGACGAGCATGCCGTCGAAGTGCTCACCACCTTCCGCGCCCTGCTGCGTGACATCTGCTCCCGGCGGGGTGTGCGCATCGCCAAGTGGTTGGGTGACGGCGTGATGCTCGTCTGCGTGGAGACCCGACCGCTGCTGGCCACCATCCTCGAACTGCACCACGTGGCCGGGGAGGCACCGAGCCCGGACCTGACCTTCTCGATACGGTCCGGCATCGCCTCGGGCGATGTGATCCTGATGGAGGGGGATGACTACATCGGCCACTGTGTCAATGTCGCCGCCCGGCTGTGCGACCTTGCCCGGGGAGGAGAGGCGCTCGCCGACCCCTCCGTGATGGAGGACCTGCCCCGATGGGGCGCGGCTCTCGAGCACCGGGACATCGCGCTGCGGGGCGTGGAGAAGCCGGTACTGACCGCCACGATCGGCACGGCGGGCGTCGGTCCGGTCCGCAGGTTCGATCCGATCTGCGGCCTCCCGCTGTCCGAGGCGACGGCCGAGGCGACCGCCGACGACGCCCGGGGCGGGGTGACCCTCTTCTGCTCGCCCGGCTGCCTCGACACCTGGCAGCGGAGGCCGGCGAGCCCCGGTGCCGAACCAAGGTGACCCCGGCCCAGACCCCGCCGGAAAGCCAGCTACCCGATCGGGAGCGATCGCGGCAGCCCGAACCATGGGAGCACGCTGTTCTCGAATCGGGTCAAGGCGCAGATCCGGTCGCCGGCCAGACCAAGGACGAAGAGACCCACCCCGTGCCTGATGCCGTCGGGGGCGCGCACGTAGGCTCCGAACGCCGGCTGACCGTTGGCCCGCGTAGGTACGAGGTCGAACCTCCGGCCCGATCCGAAGATGCTGGCACAGAAGCCGACGGCGGCGTCTCGGCCCTCGTATTCGAAGGGCATCGGCGGCATCGATACGAAGACGTCGTCCGTCAGAAGGGTCACCAGCGCATCGAGATCGGCGGACTCCCAGGCGCTGACGAACCTCCTCACGATTGCCCCCTCCGGTCGTGAGTCGGGGGCGGGTGGCGCTTCGAGGGCGGCAGCCGGCCATCGTCGCTGCAGGCTGGCGCGCCCCCGCTTGAGCGCGCTGTTGACCGATTCGACGGTCGAGCCCAGCATGTCGGCCACCTCGCTCGCCTGGAATCCGAGCACGTCCCGCAAGACGAGCACGGCGAGCTGGCGGGGCGGCAGGACCTGCAGGGCGGTGACGAAGGCCAGGGAGATGGATTCGGTCTGCTCGTACCGGGCCTCCGGGCCGGGTGGCACGTCGACGGCACCCTCGAGGAGGGCGTCGGGATACGGCTCGAGCCAGAGGACTTCGCCCAGCCGGGTCGGCTCGGGCGGTTCAACCTGGGGCACGTCCCACTGCTTGGCCGGACGTCGGCTGGCCGACCGACGGGCGTTGAGGCACCGGTTGGTGGCGATCTGGTAGAGCCAGGTGCGGAGCGAGGCGCGCCCTTCGAACCCTCCGAAGCCCTTCCAGGCGGCCAGCAGCGTCTCTTGGAGGACATCCTCGGCATCCTGGAAGGATCCGAGCATCCGGTAGCAGTGCACCTGCAGCTCTCGGCGGTGCGGCTCGGTCAGCTGTCGGAACGCGTCGCCGTCCCCGGCCCGCGCCCTCGAAATCAACTCGCCCGGCACTACTGTCACCATCTCCTTCTTCCCCCGCGCTGTTTCACTTCCATCCTGATATAGACACCGGCCGAGGGGCGAATTGGGCGGTGGGTCGGACGCCCAATTTCCGATGCCGTCGGTGTCTACCTCAGTGGTAGCGAACAACGTCCGCAAGGAACACCGACAGCAAGGGAGAACGAAATGGGAAAGATAGTGATCAGCACGAACGTCTCGCTCGATGGAGTGGTCCAGGACCCGGACGGTGCCGAGGGCTCAAGGCTGGGCGG
>DATBOO010000056.1:0-19934 GCA_036553725.1 Acidimicrobiales bacterium
TCGCCCACGTACCACTGGGCGGCCTGGGCCTGCGCGAGGAAGCGGGCCATGCGCTGTTCGACGCCGGCCTCGGGATAGGTGGCCGCCGCGTGCACCAGCGCATCGATCGACGGGTCGGTCGACCAGGCCACGATCGCCCCCGTGAACGCCGATCGGGCCGGCTCGCTGCCCCGCTCCACGACGGCTTCGAGGAATGCACGGTCGACGTACTTGGCATCGACGTAGCCACCCTCGTAGTCGCAGAGCTCGGTGGAGAAGAAGGTGAGCTCGCCGCTGGCTCGGCGGCGGGCGAACGCCTCGTCGGTGACGATCACGAACCCGTCGACGTCGCTGTCGGCGAGGCCGTACTCCTTGGTCAGCGAACCGGCCACCACCACGGCGAGCACCTCGTCGTCGTTGGTGGCAGCCTCGGCCCAACGCTCGATGGCGTCTCGATGATGCTGCAGCACGATCCCTCCCGGTCGACACGATCAAGGCAGGCGGTGCCACGCGAGCCACCTCATCGGTGGTTGAGCGCCCAACGTTCGCCGGGTGGAGTGTATTGCGCGCGCCGACGACGACGCTGAGGCGATGACGTCGTGCCGAAGTAGCGCGCCCGTTCGTCAGCGGGCCTAGAGCTACGACACAGCACGCGTCATCGCAACCCAAACGCGAACGCGGGGCTGGGTCCCAGCTCGACATCCGAGCGAACGTTCGCTGACAAGGCACTGACTAGGCGGCCACTCCACCGCCCTTCTGCCGGAGTCACCTACCGTCGGCTTGCCAGAAGTCGGTGAACGCGTCGATGTCGTCCGGTGATTCCCAGACTTCGATGATCTTGCCCTGGTCGAACTCGAACTGGATCACCATATGGAGATCCTGCGACTGGCCCGCTGCCGCCGCCGTGTTGTGGGTCACGGCGGCGGCACAGGTATCGCCGGCATACACCTCCTCGAGGTCGAACCGGAATGTTCCCTCGGATGCTTCGAAGTTCTGGGCGCTCATTTCGGCCAACCCGCGCAGCCCGACCACCGTCCGATCCCCCCTCGAGCGGGTCCCGCCGCGAGGAAGAGGCCAGACGAGGTCTTCGGCCAGGATCTCGGATCAGCGTCGGCAGATCGTTCGCAGCCGGAGCCCGAAGAACCTCCGGACGAGATCGCCGTTGGCGTGCTCCGCCATCTCTCCATCGTACGGTGCCCCACTCAGTCTCGGACGATGTCCCCCAGCTCCTCCACCAGGCCGGCTCTGGCCTCGGCCATCTCCCGGAGGGCCTCGGGCGACGCCGACGGGAAGTGGGGGTCGATATCCGCCAGGGCGCCTATGAGCACGGCGGCGGTGGCCAGGCGGGCGAACCACTTGTGGTCGGCGGGGACCACGTGCCACGGCGCCCACTCCGTGCTGGTCCGGTTGAGCATGTCCTCGAACGCCCCCTGATACTCGTCCCAGTGCCGGCGCTCACGGATGTCGGCGGCGGAGAATTTCCAGTTCTTGTCCGGATTGTCGATCCGCTCGAGGAACCGCTTCGCCTGCACGTCCCGGGAGAGGTTGAGAAAGACCTTCACCACCCGGGTGCCGTTGTCGACCAGGTGGCGCTCCCATTCGTTGATCTCACGGAAGCGCCTTTGCCACAGGCCACCCGTCCCGGCGGCCTCGGTCAGCCCCTCGGCCACCAGGAGCTGGGGATGGACCCGGACCGCCAGCACCTCCTCGTAGTGGGAGCGGTTGAAGATGCCGATGGTGCCCCGACCGGGTAGGGCCCGCTGGTGACGCCAGAGGAAGTCGTGTTCGAGCTCGTCGGCCGAGGGTTCCTTGAAGCTCCGGACCTGCACGCCTTGCGGGTTGACGCCGCTCATGACGTGCTTGACCGTGCTGTCCTTGCCGGCCCCGTCGATGCCCTGGAGGATGAGCAGCACCCCGATGGTGCCCTGGGCCGACAGCCGGGCCTGGTAGTCGGCCAGGAGGACCAGGCCCTCGCGCTGGAGCGCGGCGGCCTCATCCTTGGACACCAGGTCGCCGGTGTGTCCGGAGTCGGTATCCCTGAGGGTCACCGATCGGCCGGGGGTCACCCGCAGCGGTTCAGCCAGATCGCGTGCAAAGCGCAACCGTCGGTCCACCAGTTCACCTCCTGGACATACGACCGGTCCCGATGCCGCTTCAGCGATCGACCAGATCGGCCCGGTAGTCGGGATGATCGCTCAGCCACTGTGAGGCCCGGCGCATGCTGTCCTCGTTGTTCTTGTTGATGAACCGGTAGATGGGGGCTTCGAACCAGCGCCACGGCCAAGAGGTCAGGTTGTAGGTCTCGTCGAAGTGGAAACGGGTGCGGTTGGGGGCGAGGGGCTCGAGCCGGACGTGTCCGGTCTGGTCGTTGCCCGGTCCGGACGAGATCATCGTGTACGTGTAGCCGCGCTCGGGCTCGACATCGGTGACCAGCTCGAGGGCCGAGCCCTCCCGGCCGAAGGGCATCTTGTAGATGACCCGGCGAAGACGGCCGTTGTGATCGGGGTCTCCCGGATAGAGCACGTCGACCCGCCGGACCATCGGCGCATAGTCGGTCCAGCGGTCGTAGTCCTGGAAGATCGCCCAGATCCTGGCCGCCGAGTGTGGCATCTCGAAGGAGTAGCGGTGTTCGCGCACGTCCGCATCATGGCGCAGGGACGGCCTCCCCCGCTCGGTCAATTCAGTCGGAAGAGGCCTGACCGCTGTCGATCTGCCTGGCAATCCAAATGCCGGCACCGGCAACAACGAGGACAGCGAGGAGGCTCGCCACCTGGCTGACGTTGCGGGCCCAGTTCAGTGAGCCGGTGGTACCTGCCCCAGTGGTCTGCAGCACGCTCCCGACCACCAGGGCGATCGCTCCGACGCAGGTGAGAAGCAGTGCACCCTGGGTCCAACGGCTGATCTGGCCTGCCCGGCGAATGTGACCGGTCACCTCCGACACCCGATCCTGTTCATCGTCGGGCTCGCTCGCATCGGTCCACGCCGTTGACTGCCACCAACACAGACCGACCACTCCGAGGAGGACGAAGGCGAGTAGTGGTCCCGCCCATTGAGCACCGAAGGCGATGGCCGTTCCCGTGGCCAGGTGGGAAGGTGAGAACGAACCGTATGAGGCCGTGCTGGCCGCGATGCCCGCAACCAGACCCCCGACCGCGAGAACCCCGACGGCCACCACGACCACCACCGCGGCAGTCTCCGGGGCTTCCCAAGCCAGTCGCTTCTGGGAATCCAGAGCGTCATCAGCACCGTCTTCACCAGGGGGTTCGACCACGGTTGGAGTGTAGGACTTCCACCCTTCTGTTGCGCTCTTCCCGGTTGAGCCTTGTGCCCCCAAACGTTCACCTTGCATGGATTCATGACCTGTCCGGGGCCACACTGTCGGACGCGTCCCGGCGGTACGATCCGGTCAGGGCCCGATGGGGTGGCGCAGAAAGGGACGAGCATGACTCCGGTGAACACGGTGCGGGGGCCGATCGACGGCGGCAGCCTCGGCTCGACCCTGATGCACGAGCACGTCTTCGTCCTGAGTCCCGAAATCGAGAAGACCTCGGAGGAGTGGGACGAGGAGGCGGCCCGGGACATCGCCGTGCAACGGCTGCAGGAGCTGAAGGATCACGGGATCGACACCATCGTCGACCTGACGGTCATCGGGCTCGGCCGGTTCATCCCGCGCATCGCCGCGGTGGCCGAACGGGTGCCCGACATCAACATCGTCGCTGCCACCGGTGTCTACACCTACAACGACGTGCCCATGTACTTCCACTTCCGGGGCCCAGGCACCATCCTCGGGGGCCCGGAGCCGATGACCGAACTGTTCGTCCGGGAGATCCGCGAGGGGATCGGCGACAGCGGGGTCAAAGCCGGCATCCTCAAGTGCGCCACCGACCGCCCCGGCATCACCCCGGGAGTGGAGCGGGTCCTGCGGGCGGTGGCCCAGGCCCACCGCCGGACCGGCACCCCGATCACCACCCACACCCCCACCCCTCCCCAGCCGTGGGGGCTCGAACAGCAGCGGATCCTCGCCGACGAGGGCGTCGACCTCAGCCAGGTGGTCATCGGCCACTCGGGAGGAACCCTCGACGCCGAGTACCACGAGGCCATCATCTCCGGCGGTTCCTCTGTGGGCTTCGACCATTTCGGCATCGGTACCTTCTCCATGGCCGAGCGCATCGAGTCGGTCAAGCTGCTCTGCCAGCGGGGGTACGCCGATCGGATCGTGCTCTCCCACGACGCGATGTGCCACGTCGACTGGTTCCCCCCGGCCCTGGCCTCGGGGTGGGAGGACTGGCGCTGGACCCACATCCCCGGCGACGTCCTGCCCGCTATGCGGCGATCGGGGATCACCGAGGAGGACATCTCGACCATGATGATCGAAAATCCCCGTCGCATCCTCGAGGGATGCGAGCCCTACTGATCCGGCAGGGGGCACCCGGGTCGCAGGCGGGGGCGGGACAAGCGGACCGGAGCGGGCGGGAGGAAGGAGAGAGCCGTGCCAGGATTCGACCCCGACGGGCTCTGTGCCATGGCGGAGAGCCACCCCGACGCCACTGCCTGGCACAACCTGGACGACGGGTCCGACCTCAGCTTCGGCGCCTGGGAGGCCGGGGCGAACCGGCTGGCCCGGGGAATGAGCGAGCAGGGACTGCGCCCCGGGGAGCGGGTCCTCATCGCCATCGGTCCCGACGAGCCGTTCCCCTGGCTGATCTCCTACGCCGCCGCGCACACCGCCGGGGCTGTCGCCGTGCCGGTCAACACCCGGTTGGCCGCCCCGGAGCTCCGGGCCATCCTGGCCCACGCCGAGCCGGCCGTGATCCTGGCCGGCACCGGACCCCCTCCCGGCACCTCGTGGGCCGATCTGGCCGGGGACATGGACGGCATCCGAACCGTGGCCGTCATCGGAGGGGGTGGTGGCGCCGCCGACTGGTCGGCCCTGCTCCACCCCGATGCCTCGGCCCTCGGCCTTCCGCCCGGCGAGAGCGGACCGGTCGACCTCATGTACACGTCGGGCACGACCGGCTCACCCAAGGCCGTCGTAGTTTGCCACGACCCTCACCGCCTGTCCGATGGCCGGGCCGACTGGAACGGAGCGGGCTTCATGACCGCCTCCCCGTTCTCGACGACCAGCGGCGCCCTGCTCGTGTACGGACCGATGACGGGCGGCATGAGCGGGTGGTACCAGCCCCGCTTCGACGCCGGCCGGTGGATCTCGCTGGTGGAGGAGCGCCGGCCGCTGGTCTCCTTCGTGGTCCCGGCGATGGCCCAGCTGATCGTGGCCCACCCGCGCTTCGCCGAGGCTGACCTCTCGGGCCTGGCCGCCCTCACCATCGGGGGAGCCCCCATCGCCCAGGCGACACTGCGGCGCCTCGGCGAACGCCTGCCCGGGGCCGAGATCCTGGTGGGCTACGGGCTGGCCGAGTTCGGCGCCGTGACCCGCTCGCCCGCCGGCGACGGCGGCCGACACCTCGGCTCGGTCGGGGTGCCGCTCCCCGGCGTCGAGATTCGGGTCGTCGGCGACAGGGGCGAAGAGGTGCCGCACGGGACCGTGGGAGAGATAGCCGTGCACGGTTCGGGACCGCCCCGGGAGTACTACCGGGCGCCGGCGGAGACCGGCCAGACCTGGCGGGACGGGTGGCTGCACAGCGGAGACCTCGGCCACCTCGACGCCGACGGGTTCCTCTGGGTCACCGGGCGGACCAAGGACCTCGTGATCCGGGGCGGGCACAACATCGCACCCGGCGAGATCGAAGAGGCGCTGTTCGCCCATCCGGCGGTGGTCGACGCGGTGGCCGCCGGCATCCCCCATGACGTCCTCGGCGAGGATGTGGGAGCCTGGGTGGTGGTGCAGGAGGGCTCCGACACATCGGTGGCCGATCTGCGCGCCCACCTCCTTGAGCGCCTCGCCGACTACAAGGTCCCCCGGCAACTGCGAATCGTCAGCCGGCTGCCCCGCAACGCGGCGGGCAAGGTGGTGAAATCCGAGCTGGAGATGTCGACCACCGTCCAGTCCCCTCTGCCGTCGGATCCGACCCGATGACCACTGTCGAGCCCGCCGTGCTCACCGAGCGGATCGGGGCGGTCGTCCGTCTCACCCTGAACCGGCCCGCCCGGCACAACCCGCTCACCCCGCGATGCATCCGGGAGCTGCTCGACGCCGTGGCCCGCGCCGGGAGCGATCCCGATGTCCGGGCGGTGGTCATCCGCGGTTCCGGCCCTTCGTTCTCCTCGGGCTACGGGATCCTGCCCGACGACATCCTTCCCGACGACACGGGGCTCGGTGACACGGGGCCCGCTGGCATCGAGGGGGACGTGGCGGCCATGGTCGACCTGGCCGCGGGCTGGGCCCAGGTGTGGGACTGCAGCATTCCGGTGGTGGCCCAGGTGCACGGCAACTGCCTGGCCGGCGGCACCGACCTCGCCCTCCACTGCGACATCGTGGTGGCGGCGGAGGACGCTCGGATCGGTTTCCCCCCGGTCCGGTCCATGGGCGTGCCCCCGACCAACATGTGGCTCTACCACCTCGGGCCCCAGTGGACCAAGCGCCTGTTGTTCACCGGCGACACCGTGAGCGGTTCCGAGGCCGCCGCCATCGGGCTGGTACAGGCGGCCGTGCCCGCCTCGGAGCTCGACGATCAGGTCCTGGCCCTGGCCACCCGCATCGCCCTGGTCGGGCGGGACATGCTCACGGCCAACAAGCGGGTCATCAACGAGGGGGTCGAGCTCATGGGCCGATCCCGACTCCAGCGCTTCGCCGCCCTCAACGATGCCGTGGCCCACCGTTCGCCTGACGCCCGCGCCTTCACGGCCCGAGCGGGCGAGGTCGGGCTGAAGCAGGCCGTGCGCGAGCGCGACGCGCCGTTCGACGCCGGCGGGTGACCGCCCGCTATTCCGGCTCCTCGTCGCCTCCCAGGGCCGAGGCACCGGCGGTGATCGCCTGGTAGAAGGCACGCAGCTCCTCGGTGATCCGGGCTCCGTCGGCGGCGAGCGGCGCCGGGTCGAGTTGGCGCAGGACCAGATCGGGGGCGACGGCCAGACGGGGACGGGTCACGAAAGCGGCCAGGTCGGCGTCGACCCCCCACAGGGACAGGGACGGGACCGGCTGTTCGGGATCAGCCGATGGCCACCCGAACGGCTCGGTGACGGCGGCGTCGGGTTGGGCCGGCGGATCGGAGTCCTGGCCCCGCGCCGACCCGTGCCGGCGGGCCCGCAAACTGGTGAGCAGCTCCTCTTTCGTCCGGCCGCGCCAGGCGAAGATCAGGAAGGGGTCACCGTCGAACGCCTCGGCCAGGAGGTAGTAGACCGCGGCGATGTGCTTGCACGGGTTCTCCCAGTCGGGACAGGAGCAGGCCGAGTCCAACTCGTGGACCGATGCCGGGAACAGTGACGTCGACGAGTCGGCGAAGGCCTCTTCGATCTCCTCGGGCATCTCGCCGGCCAGCAGCCGGGCCGCAAACACTGCGCTCGACGCCATCACCGATTCGATGGCGTCCCACTCTCCGGCGGTGAGGACCTCGGTCTCGATGAACACCCGGTAGGGCTTGGACCTCGACCCCTGCACCGAGGCCTTCACCTGGCCGGCGGCGAGCTCCATGGTGACCACCTGGCCGGTGCGGGCATACCGCTTGCCCCGCTGGAGTCGGGAACCGATGCCGAAGGCCTCGAGCACGGCGATGAAGCGCTGCGACCACCAGGTGTCCCCGATCCGCCCCCGTCGGCTCCGAGCCTGCAGCCCGCCCTCGACCGGGATCGGTTTGGAAGGGGGAGGCCACCACCCGTCGCCGGAGCGCGGGGCGCGACCTCGGGGGCGGCGGGAGGAGGGGCGGCGGGGCGGCATCAGTCCTCCCCCACCACGTCAGCCGAAAGGGCGACGACCTCACGGAGCTGCTCGGTGGAGAGCTCGGTGATCCAGCCTTCGCCGGAGCCGACGATGCGGTCGGCCAGGGCGCGCTTCGCCTCGATCATGGCGTCGATCCGCTCCTCCAGGGTCCCCCCGCAGACGAACTTCCGCACCTGGACATTTCGCCGCTGGCCGATCCGGAACGCCCGATCGGTGGCCTGGTCCTCCACCGCCGGGTTCCACCACCGGTCGAAATGCACCACGCTGGTCGCCGCCGTCAGGTTCAGCCCGGTGCCGCCGGCCTTCAGCGACAGCAGGAACACGGGTGGGCCGTCGGTACCCTGGAACCGCTCCACCATGGCGTCCCTCGCCTTCTTCGGCACCCCACCGTGGAGCCAGAGGACGTCGCAGCCCAACCGGCCGCGCAGGTGTCGATCCAACATATCCCCCATCTGGGTGAACTGGGTGAAGACCAGCGAGCGGTCACCTTCGGCCACCGCCTCCTCGAGCACCTCGACGAGGCGCGACACCTTGCCCGACCGCCCCGCAACCGACGACCCGTCGCCCAGGAACTGAGCCGGATGGTTGCACACCTGCTTCAGCTTCAGCATGGTGGCCAGGACCAACCCACGGCGTTCCATGCCTTCGGCCTCGTCGATCCGGGCCAGCATGTCGTCGACCACCGCCTGGTACAGGCTGGCCTGCTCGCGGGTCAGGTTGCAGAACTCCTTCATCTCGAGCTTTTCGGGCAGGTCGGCGATGATCGACCGGTCCGTCTTCAGGCGCCGGAGCACAAACGGGCCGGTTATCCGGCGGAGCCGGGCGGCGGCCTCGTCGTCGCCCTCGCGCTCGATGGGGAGGGCGAACTGCTGGCGGAAGGCCTTCTCCGAACCGAGCATGCCCGGATTGAGGAACTGCATGATCGACCAGAGCTCGGACAGGCGGTTCTCGACCGGCGTGCCGGTCATGGCGATCCTGCGTTCGGCGGGGATGGCCCGGACGCTCTGGGTGGTCCGGGCCGCGCTGTTCTTGATCTGCTGGGCCTCGTCGAGCACCATCCGCCGCCAGGCCACCGTTGCCAGCAGCTGCTCGTCGCGGGCGGCCAACCCGTAGGTGGACAGGACCAGGTCCGATGCAACCGCCTGGCGGGTGAAGGCCTTGCCGGCCAGTCGATCCGGCCCGTGATGGACGTAGACGGACAGCTTCGGGGCGAACCGGGCGGCCTCGCGCTGCCAGTTGCCGACCAGTGACATCGGACACAACACCAGGGTCGGGCCCAGGGCCGGCCCGGTCGCCTTGCCCTTGGCCTTGACGGCCGGCCCTCGCCGCGCCGGCGCCTCCCCCCCGGGGGCGCGCTCCTCGAGCAGCAGAGCCAGCAGCTGGGCCGTCTTACCCAGCCCCATGTCGTCGGCCAAGCAGGCCCCGAGACGGAGGTCGCCCAGGAAGGCGAGCCATCCGAGCCCCCGCTCCTGATAGGGACGCAAGGCACCGTCGAACCCATCGGGGGTCGGGATCGCCTGCAGGCGCCGGTCGTCGGCACCGGCGAGGAGGTCACCGAGCCAACCGTCCGCAACGACTGCGGCCACCGGCAGGCCGCCGGCCGCCGGCTCGAGCCCGAGGGCGGTGCGCAGGACCTGGCCGGCCGACAGCTGCACCGCCGCGGCACCCCTCCTGCCGACTGCGGTGATGGCGGCGGCCAGATCCTCTTCGTGCAGTTCCACCCACTGGCCGCGCAACCGGACGAGCGGCTGCTTGAGCCGCGCCAACGCACGCAGTTCTGCCAGCCCGAGCTTCTCATCGCCGAGCACCGCCTCCCACCGGATGTCACAGAGGCCCTCGAGCCCGATGGTGCCCGTCGAGCCGGCGGTCTTCGATCCGGTCCGGGCCTTCAGTCGGAGGCCGAGGCGTGCCCTCGAGGAACGCCACCAGGGTGGCGCCAGGACCCCGAATCCGCCCTCCTCCAGAACCGGGGCGCCGTCCCGGAGGAAGGCCAGCACGCCGGCGGCGTCGGTCGTCTGGCCGCAGGGCGCCATCTCGGCCAGTGCCGGGCCCAGCGAAGGGACGAGCCGGGCGGCACGGCCCAGGCCGCGGAGGAGCAGCTCGTCGGGGTGGGCCACATGCCGTTCCAGGGCGGTGAGCTCGGGCCCGTCGGTCCACACCGTGGCGGCGGGGACGATCAGGCTGGGGTCGTCCACGGCCTGCAGGGCGAACTCGATCCGCCACTCGTCGGCGGGCTCGGCCTCCTTCGCCGCCGGTCGTCCCACCCGCCGGCCTCCGCCGTCGAGGTCTTCGGGGGAATCCTCGCCGTCCTCGACAGGAGGGACGATCCGGAAGCAGGTCCGCACCGGTTCGGCGAAGGTGGCGGCCGTGGCCTGCCAGGCCTGGAGCCTGCCGGCGAGGGCGGCGAGGTCGTCGCCGTCCCCCTCCACCCTCCCGTCGGACGAGACCAGGGCGTTCAGCCAGGCGTCGACCGGACCGGGTGTCCTCGTCCGGCGTCGTGGCGAGGCCGGACGATCGCCGGCGAACTGCCGAGCCATCGAGTCGGTGAGGCCCCACATGAGGGAGCGGAGCACCCCGCCCGGTGCCTCCGGCTCCGGGCGGGGAGGGGCGGGGGCCGGTCCCCCGACGAGCGGGCCGGCGGCGAGGAACGAGGGGGGAAGCGACCACAACAGTCCCTCGATACGACCGCGGTCGTGGCCGTCGACGAGTGGGCGCCACCGGGCCTGCCACCCGTCGGCCGTCGACTCGAGGGCGGGGAGCAGACGGCCCCGGGTGGTGAGCTCGTGGACCATCGCCGCCGCCTGCGCCGCGAACCGGAAGTCGCCGGCGAGGGCGGTGCCGGCCGGCTCGCTCGTCGAGGACAGGACCGGGTCACCGGCCACCGCCACCGGCATCGAGAGGACCTGCCAGGCCTCCGGCCAGTCGAGGACCAGGCCCGGGGCGGTCCAGACCGGGAGGGTGTCCAGCGAATCCCGGGGCGCGCCCGGCGGGTCTGCGGACTCGTCGAGCCACGGGGAGCCGGCCGGCCCCCCTCCGGCGTCGGGCAGCCGGAGGGTGAGCTCCGCCTCGCCCGCCCCGACCAGGCCGGCCCCCTGCCCGTCGAGCTGGGCGACCACGAAGCGGATGCCGTCGGCGCTGAGGGCGAAGGGGTGGGACCTCGGGCGCGGGTGCCGGGGCGGGCGCCCACGGCGGGCCGGAGCCGTGCGGGGCCGGCTACCGTCCTCTGCCCACAGGGCGAGCCGGTCGACCGAGGTCAGCCACACGGCGTGGAGAACGATCACCCCGGCATACTGCCCCGTCCCTGCGACGCAGCCGAATCGACGCGGCGAAAGGCCAGGTCGGAATGTCCCCGTCGGCTTCCCCGAGGGTCAGGGCCGACCCACTCGATCACCGCTGTCGCAGGGCGTGCTCGGACTCCGTGACCAGCTCGGCCACGATCTCGGCGGCCGGCTGCCGGGACCGCACCGAGCCGACCGACTGGCCGGCATACAGCGCTTGCGCCTCGATCGAGCCGGTCGATATGGTCGACGGCCACTCCGGGCTCCACGACTGGGCCGAACCGCGGGCTTCGCCGGCGGCGACCGCCGACCGCAGCACGCGGTGGGGCGCACCGGGCCAGCCCTCCCCGAAGGCCGTGGTGAGCACCGTGTCATCGGCACCGGAGCGGATGAGCGCCCCGACGTAGGTCGGATGGGCGATGGACTCCGAGGCGGCGACGAACCGGGTCCCGACCCGCACGGCGTCGGCGCCGGCGACCAGCGCCGCGGCCATGGCCCGGCCCGAGCCGATGCCTCCGGCGGCGACGAGCGGCAGGTCCGTGGCGGCCCGCACTTCGTCGATGAGGGCCAGCAGCCCGACCGTGCCCCGGACGTGTCCGCCGGCCTCGACGCCCTGGGCGACGATCAGGTCGCACCCGGCGTCGCGCGCCGCCCGGGCCTCGTCGGCCGAGCCGACCTGCCATCCGACCCGGGCCGACCCGGCGTGGGCGGTCCTGATGATCCCGGAATCCGGTGCTCCCCAGAAGAATTCGACCAGTGGGCTGCGGGAGGCGGCATCCTCGATGGCCGCCGGGTCCAGGAAGGGGACGAGGAAGTTCACGCCCACCGGAAGGCCCGCGGGCACCGAATCGAGCTGCCCGGCCAGGGCCTCGGCGCCGATCGTCCCACTGAGCATCCCCAATCCCCCGGCACGGGCCACGGCGATGGCGAGGTCGGGCGTGGTGAAGCCGCCCATGCCCGCCAGTTGCAGCGGATAGGCGCACCCGAACATCTCGGTGAAGCGGGTTGTCATGGTCACCGTTGCATTCTGCCCTGCCCCGACGGCGGCATGCCCCGGCCCGCGGATCTCAGAGCGAGGCCAGGTCGACCGCCGGGTCGGCGAGCTTCCGGGCATCGACCGGACGTCGGGAGCGCACCAGATCGGCGATCTGGTCGGCGACATCCCAGATATTGATGTTCATGCCGGCGACGACCCGGCCCTGGTCCAACCAGAAGACGACCACCTCTCGTCCGGCCCGGTCCCCCCGGTAGACGATCTGGTCCCAGGTCGTGGCGAGACCGCTGTACTCGAGGCCGAGGTCGTACTGGTCGGAGAAGAAGTAGGGGATCTTGTCGTACTCGACGTCGCCGCCGAGCATGTTCTTCGCCGCCACCGGCCCCTGGTTGAGGGCGGACGACCAGTGCTCGAGGCGGATCCGGGCGCCGAGCACCGGGTGGAGGGCGTTGGCCACATCCCCGGCCGCCCAGATCCCCGGCACATTCGTGGCCAGGTGCTCGTCCACCATGACGCCGTTTTCGAGCTCCAGACCGGCCGCTTCGGCCAGCTCCGCCCGGGGGCTCACCCCCACGCCCACCACGAAGAGGTCGCCGGGGACGGCGGTACCGTCGGTCAGCACCACCGCCTCGGCCGAGCCCGTGCCCCGGAACGACTCGACCCCGACCCCCAGATGCAGCTCCACACCCTGGTCGGCGTGCAGATCCCTGAAGATCACCCCCACCTCCGCCCCCAGCACCCGTTGGAGCGGGACATCGGCGGCCTCGACCATGGCCACGTCCTTGCCCATCTGACGCGCCGAGGCCGCCACCTCGGATCCGATCCAGCCGCCGCCGACCACGACGACCCTCCCGGCGCCGCCGACCGCGTCGCGCAGGGCGTCGCAACTGGCGACGGTCCGCAGGTAGTGGATGCCGTCCAACTCCGACCCGGGGATGGACAGAGTCCGGGGGGCGGCCCCGGTGGAGAGCAGCAGGCGATCGTAGGAGAGCTCGCCACCGGGGTCGAGCGTCACGACCCTGCGTCCGGGGTCGATGGCGGTGACGGTGGTGGAGGTGAGTAGCTCGATCGACTGGTCCTCGTAGAAGCCCTCGACGTGCACGGCGGCATCGTCGAACCCCACCTCGCCCCGCAGATAGGCCTTCGACAGGGGCGGCCGCTCGTAAGGTCGGACCGGCTCCTCGCCGACGAGCACCACCCGCCCGTCGAACCCTTCTGCTCGGAGCGTCTCGGCCGCCTTGGCGCCGGCCAGGCTGGCGCCGGCGATCACGTAGGTCTGGTCACTGGCCACGGTGTCTCCCATTCTCTCTCGGGCAATTCTGCCGGGTATCGGTCCGGCCTGCCCGGGAGCCGGTCGGGCCTGGGCAAGTCGTCACGGCCTGGGGGCGGATGTGGCGAGGGCCAGGAACTCCTGGCGCGATCGGGCATCGTGGCGGACCTGGCCATGGAGAGCGGAGGTCACCGTGCGAGTCCCCATGGCCTTGACCCCACGCAGGCACATGCAGAGGTGCTCGGCCTCGATGACCACCCCCACCCCCAATGGGCGCAGCTGGAGATCCAGCCAGTCGGCTACCTGCTTGGTGAGGCGCTCCTGGCTCTGGAGGTCACTGGCGAATCGGCCGACGACCCGGGCCAGCTTGGACAGGCCGAGGATGCGGTCGGCCGGCAGGTACCCGACATGGGCCACACCGTGGAACGGGAGCAGATGGTGTTCGCACAGCGATCGGAACGGGATGTCCCGAACGAACACCAGCTCGTCGTAGTCCTCGTCATTCGGGAACGTCGTGAGGTCGAACGGCTCGCCGGTCAGCAGCTCCGCGAAGGCGCCGGCCGCCCGTCGCGGCGTGGCCGCCATGTGCTCGGAGTCGGGGTCACGGCCGAGGGCCACGAGCAGGTCGCGGACCGCCAGCTCGGCTGCCTCCACGTCGATCCGGGGGCTTCCGACGGGATCAGGGACTCCCTGATCCCGTCGCGCCGAGAAGCGGCCTGCGCCGAGGACGCCGGTGGTCGTCATGAAAGGTGACGTCCGAGGCGCCGGGCCGACTTGGACTGGACCCCGGCCGCCAGACGTCCGAGGGCCAGGGCGGCGACCAGCAGCCCGAAGTCCCGCAGGGCGATATCCCAGTAGGCGACGTGCCCCGGTGCCGCGCTGATGATGACCAGGTTGGTGATGATCCCCGCCAGCCACCCGGCCACGACATAGGGCGCTACCCGCGGCTTCAGCAGGACGAGAATGCCGGCGGCGATCTCGATGCCCCCGACGACGTACATGAAGTGCTGGGGCGACACACTCAGGAAGTGGGGGAACCCGGCCCACAGGTACTGCGGCCAGAACGTCATCCCATTGAAGAACTTGTCGATCCCGAAGGCCACCGGCAGGAGGAAGAACCCCACGCGCAGCAGCCAGAACGCCTGCTGGGTGGGATCCCTGACCAGGTGGCTGAAGCTGGTGTCCCCATCCGGTGGCGCACTCGTCGGTCTGGTGGCAAAGGTGGTGGACATGGGGTTGCCTCGCTCTCTAACGGATAGTATTGTTAACTGTAGAAGCTCGGGAGGGTTTCGTCAACTAGTTTCTCTGTTAGAAGGCCCAAATGTCCCCAGGCGACACCGCAGGCACACGTTCACCGGAGTCCGCCGCCGACTTCGACTCCCAGGTGAGCAGCATCGCGGCACTGGCCGAGCCGGCGCGACGCGATCTGTACCGCTTCGTGGTGGCCCAGTCCGATCCGGTCAGCCGCGAAGAGGCGGCGGCCGGCACCGGCGTCGCCCTGCACGTGGCCAAGTTCCATCTGGACAAGTTGGTCGGGGACGGGCTCCTCGACGTCGGCCACCGCCGCCCACCAGGACGAGGTGGGCCAGGGGCGGGCCGGCCGGCCAAGGTCTACCGTCGGGCCGAGCGCGAGATGGCGGTCAGCCTCCCCCCGCGCCGCTATGAGTTCGCCGGACACCTGATGGCCCGGGCGATCGACGATGCCGAGCGGGACGGCGTGCCCGTGGCCCAGGCCATGCGGGAGTCAGCGCAGGCGGCGGGCCGGTCCCTCGGAGGGGATGCCCTCGAACGGGCCGGCTCGCGGCCCAGCCGCTCCGATCTGCAGGATGCGGTCATCGAGGTGTTGGAAGAGAGCAGCTACGAGCCCCGCCGCCAAGCGGGTGGGGTCATCATGGTCAACTGCCCGTTCCACTCCCTGGCTCGCGACTACCGGGATCTGGCCTGCGGGATGAACCTCGACCTGATGAGCGGACTCGTCGCCGGCCTCGAAGGGGTCGGATTCGACGCCCGGCTCGAGCCGGTCCCCGGCCGCTGTTGCGTCGTCCTCCGGGACGATCAGGCCTCGGCAGAACCGGGCTCGGCGGAACCGGGTGCGGGCCGGGAGTGACCGCAGGTCCCCATCCCTTCCCTCAGCCGCGTGACAGAGGTGATGCCGTATTGCGAGAGTGACCGATCGGAACCTCGACCCCTACCCTCTTCCGAGCTGGAGGAGCGTTGTCCGGCCGATCCTCTCGATGTCGTCCGGAAGCGGGGGATCACCCAGCGCCGTCTGTCGGATCGCTCGGGCGGTGCGGCCGGCTTCCCTCACGAATTCGATCTCGATCCGCTCCCGACACCAATGGCCTAGCCGGTGAGGGGCGTCCGTCAGGTCCTTGACGATGGCGTCGAAGGATTCAGGTCGGAGGAGAAGGGCATACAGATCGCCGTAGTCGTTGGGGCCCTTGTGGGCCCGCTCAGCGCGTCGACGCGGCGCCGACTGCAACTTCATGGCCACGAGGGCGGCCGGGGTGGCGACACGACAGATCGCCGTGGCGATGGGTGCCCGCTGCCCGGAAACCACGGTCAGCGCAGCGTCCCGGGCCGAGTCGAGCGCCCACCGGTGCGCCAGCAGAAAGGCCCGGTCGAACCCGTCGTCGGGAAGGTCTCCGGGGTCGAGGTCGGCAGCCGGGGTCGACCCGACATCGATGCAATCGACCTTGACGCCGTCGACCGGCCGGCGCGGCCGCCCGCTGTCGCCACCGCCTACGAGAATCGAGAGACGGGAGGGGCCATTCCCTACACTCTGTGCCGCGGCGTCGAGGTCGTCGGTGGCCCGGTGGACCCGGCCGAGCCTGGTCATGACGGCCAGACCGCCGATCAGCGCGAACTCCGGCGTGGGGACCTCCTCGGACAGAGTGTGCAGGGCTCCGACGAGTCGCGACGCCGATCCACCCGGAACATCGATGAACACAATTTCACCAGACACGAACGTGGCCCTCTGGGTCCCAACCCTCGAGGATCTCCCGACCCCGCCCACGGTCCTGGGCCAGATCCAATGCAACGACGACATGGTTGGCCACAGGAAACCCGTTGTATGAGGCCTCCGCCGGGACCGACCATCCATAGCGGGACGGGCACATTGCTACTCGTCCGGCCGCCGGCACCCCAAGGCGCGCACCGCGGGAGCGGAGCAAGGCCCGAAGCTCGCTCTGGTTCTCCACGTAGAGTTCGGCGGGCCAGTCCGCGGTGGCCACCACCGGCGCCTGGTGCCGGATGGCTCCCAAGGTCCCCGACAGGCGGAAGAGTTCGGCGTCTGGTCGGGGAAGAGACTCCATTGATCGCCACGACGGAGCCCAGGCGTCGGCCATCTCATTGAACAGGTCGGGAATCGATGGTCGACCCTGGCGGTCGATCAGGCTCCGGTCGCGCATGGCCGCCAGGATCTCTGACACACGCCCTGGAGACCGCCCGACGAGGGTTGCGATCTCCATGGTCCGATGGTCTGCTTTCGGATCGAGGAGCAGGGCGATGCCGATGTCCAGCCCGGTGGGGACGAAGAGCTCGCTGACCCGGGTTGGTTCGGGTTGGAGGAGCGGGGGCACGTCGGCGTCGATGTGCACAGTCGTGCCGCGAAGCTGCAGGTGGCCCCTCCGGTCCAACCACGCCACTCCGGCGCCGGCGAGCGAGCGGCGAGCCTCTGCCGAGATCCGGTCCGCCACGATGATCCCGCCGGCCAACTTGCGAGCCAGACCCTCGGCCTCGGTCTGGCTGACGCTCCGGCGCGATTCGACCCGAATCTGGCGTCCGTCGGCCTCCACGACGGTCGGCGACAGGGCCTCGGCCGGTACGGCCAGGGCTCCCAGAGACCGGACTAGCTCCTCGGCTGGATTATTCGTGCTTCGTGCGGGCACGAATCCAGAATAGCAACTCCCACCCACCGCGGTGCAGGTCGGACCTTCGAACACGCTCTGCGTCCCGACGCAGAAGACGATCAAGAAGGCCGTCACTCCCATCACCAACCGGCCCGGCTCACCTGCTGTGCTTCCAGGTGACGCCCGCCCCGACGTTCACCGGCATCGTCTGGGACCAGAACCAGTCCGGGACGGGCGGCCTCTCGATCCGCAGCACGGCGAGCCTCTGCCTGCCGTCCTTCGAGCACTGGGTCAGCTGACGCCAGGGGCGAACCGGGTCAGGGTCCAGCGCACCGAATCGGGGGAAGCCTCACCATGGCGGGAGCAATAGCCTGTCGAGATGGTCCCGGCAAGAGCGGCGGCGTCCCCAAAGCCCCCGGACATCCAGGCGTTCCGGGGCTGGCCACTCGAGGTCGTCGAGTTCTTCGATGCGCTCGAGATGGACAACTCCAAGAGCTACTGGACCGGGCACAAAGAGTTCTATGAGGACAGCGTCGTCGGTCCCATGCAGGCGCTCTTGGCTGAGCTGGCCGCGGAGTTCGGCGGCGGCCGCGTCTTTCGCCCCTACCGTGACACGCGATTCAGTCGCGACAAGTCTCCCTACAAGACCAACATCGCGGCCCACAACGGCGCCGGCTACATCTCACTGTCAGCCGACGCGCTGGGAGTCGGTTCGGGCCTCTACATGCCGGCCCCCGATCAGCTCGCCCGTTTTCGGGCGGCGGTGGCAGCCGACAAGAGCGGTGCGGAACTGCTCAGCCTCGTGAGCGGGCTCCGGCAGAAGCGCATCCAGGTGACCGCCCACGAGACCCTGAAGTCGGCGCCGCGGGGCTACGCCGCCGACCACCCCCGCATCGATCTGCTCCGCCACAAGGGCCTCACGGCCTGGAGGGAGTGGCCGGTGGGGGCATGGCTCGCCACCGCTGCGTCCAAGCGGAGGATCGTCGACGTCCTCCGGGCCACCGCCCCCCTCCGGAAGTGGCTGGATTCGAACGTCGGCGCGGCCGACGGGCCCTGAGCCGGACGGCACCGCTACTCCGCCGAACCGGCGACCGTTCGTCCCATACGATGCCGGCGTGGCAGATCGGGGTGGGCCCATCGGACGATCTGCCTGGAACGTGCTCATCGGAAGGCCGCTCCGGACCGACCAGCTGTCCAAGGAGCAGATCACCCCGGTCGAAGGGCTCTCCGCCCTCTCGCTCGACGCCCTGACCTCGGTCGCCTACGGCCCCGAGGCGATCATCGTCGTACTGGCCCTGGCGGGAGCCGGCGCCCTGCACCTGGTGCTTCCGATCACGGTGGCCATCGTGATCCTGCTGGCCATCCTGGTCTTCTCCTACCGTCAGGTCATCGATGCCTATCCGGGCGGCGGTGGGGCCTATGCGGTGTCCCGGGCCAACTTGGGGGTCCGGGCCAGCCTGGTAGCTGGGGCGGCCCTGATCGTCGACTACACCCTCACCGTCGCCGTCTCCATCGCTGCCGGAGTGGGGGCATTGACGTCGGCCTTTCCGAGCCTGAGCTCGGCCACCGTGCCGCTCTGCCTCGGGATCCTCGCCGTCATCACCCTCCTCAATCTCAGGGGCCTGGGCGAAACCGCCCGGGCCTTCCTCCTCCCCACCATGCTGTTCATCGTCGGCCTGCTGGCCGTCATCGCCATCGGGCTGATCCACCCACTGGGACTCGACGCGCCCCAGCCCGGTCAGTCCCTGCTGCCGACCCACGGGCTTCAAGCCGTGACCGTGCTGCTGGTGCTCAAGGCGTTCTCCGCCGGGTGCAGCGCCCTCACCGGTGTGGAGGCCATCGCCAACGGCGTCCCGCTCTTCAAGGAGCCCAGGGTGGTGCGGGCCAAGCGCACCGAGCTGCTGCTCGGGGTGATCCTGGGGGTCATGCTGCTGGGACTGGCCGTCCTGGCCAAACGCTGGCACATCGGCCCGCGGTCGGACCAGACCGTTCTGAGTCAGATCATGGCCATGGCCATCGGCCGTCACTGGGCCTACTACGTCGTCTCCCTCACCATCACCGTCGTCCTGGCCCTGGCCGCCAACACTTCCTACGGCGGCCTTCCCCTCCTGGCCAGCCTTCTGGCCCGGGACAACTTTCTGCCGCATCTCTTTTCGCTGCGCGACGATCGGCAGGTCTTCGGGAACGGCGTCTGGGTACTCACCGGTCTGTCCGCAGCGTTGCTGATCGCCGTCGGCGGGAACACCAACCAGATGATCCCGCTCTTCGCCATCGGCGTGTTCACCGGCTTCACCCTCTCCCAGGCCGGAATGGTCGTGCACTGGTGGAGGACCCGGCCGCCTCGCTGGCATCGCCGCGCCGCAATCAACGGTTTCGGCGCCCTCATCACCGCCCTGGCCACCGCGGTGTTCCTGATCTCGAAATTCACCCAGGGAGCGTGGGTGGTCGTCCTGGCCATACCGCTCTTCGTCTTCCTCTTCCGGCGCATCAACGGTTACTACAGACGCACGGCGGCGGATCTGGGTCTGGGCACGATGCCCGGGAGGCCGGTCGGAAGGCCCACCCTGGTGATCGTTCCCGTGACCGGCGTGTCCCGTCTGACCCGGCACGCCATCTCCGAGGCGCTGTCCCTGGGCCAGGAAGTGGTAGCGGTGTCGGTGGTCGTCGAAGAAGGCGACGCCAGCCGACAGAGGGCGCAGACACTTCTTCGGGAATGGGCGGAGTGGAG
>DATBOO010000089.1:0-13275 GCA_036553725.1 Acidimicrobiales bacterium
CGGCCCGCAATGCAAGCCGACGGTCGCCGATCACGCTCGACACGACACCGCCTCCGATGAACACAAAGGAGAAGATCAGGATGGGCCAAGGCACGGACGAACCACTAAGAGCCACAACCCCGACGAAGACTCCAAAGAGGATGAGCCCCAGCACACCCCTGACAATCGAAGCTCTGAGAATCACAGGATTCACGGCAACGATCTTGACAAATGGGCCCAACTTCGTGACCGGTCGGGTGCTCTTTTCAACACGCCCGCATGTGCCGCTGGAGGATCGGGCAAGTGTTGCCTGACGCGGCTCCTATCGGCCGAGCGGGGTGGTGGACGCCAACTCTGCCGCCGCCGCCATCGTGTCGAGCACAACGTGCTCGAAGGCGGCCATGGTCGGGTTGTCCGCCTGGCCGGAGACCACCCGGGCGTAGCCGGCCTCGAGGACGATGGCCAGCTTGAAACGGGCCAGGATCACGTAGTAGTCGATCTCGTCGACGCTCCTACCGCTGACCGTGGCGTAGTGGGCGAGCATGTCGTCCCGGCCGGGCATGCCGGTCGAGTCCACATAGCCCTGGGTCCGGTCCTCGCCGGGGTCGGTCCAGCCGTTCATCACCCACCCGAGGTCCAGCAGGGGATCGCCCACCGTCGACATCTCCCAGTCCACCATGGCGGCCAGCCGGGCCGGCGCCCCGTGGGAGAACATGACGTTGGCGAATTGATAGTCCCCGTGGATGATCCCGGGCTCCCAGTGGCTGGGCTTGTGGGACCGCAGCCAGTCGGAGGCCACGTCGAGCCCGGGGAGATCGCGGAATTGGACGGCAGAGAGGTGGGCCAGCCACCGGTCGACCTGGCGGTCGTGGAAACCCTCCGGCTTGCCGAACCCCTCGAGCCCGCGGGCTCGCCAGTCGACGCGTGACAGCCGGGCGATGCCGTCGACCAGTTCGATCGCCAGTCCGTAGCGGGCGTCGAGATCGGTGTCGAAGGGGGCAGGCCATCCGTCCATGTTCATGGGGGACCATCCGTCGACCAGGCCCATGAGGTAGAAGGACGACCCGATCACCTCGGGATCGTCACAGGCGGCGAACGCCTCGGGGTGGGGGACGTCCGTTCCGTTCAGCGCCTCGAGGACCCGGAACTCCCGCAGCATGGTCTCGTTCCGCCCCGGGGGGACCACCCGGGGCGGTCGGCGGAGCACCGACCGGAACCCGCCCCGGCGGATCTCGAAGATCTCGTTGGAGGCGCCCCCGCTGATGAACCGGGAGGTCACCGGCTGGCCGCGGTCGGGGAGGTCCTGGCTGTCCATCCACCGGCCCAGGCGTTGCTCGTCGACCAGCCCCTCGGTCCGGGCGGCGATGGCCTCTTCCTCTGCTGCGGTCTGCTTGACCATCGGGTCAGCCTCCATCGTTGTCGGGATAGGGCTCTGCGAATCCGGCATCGCCCACGGTGGCCAGGCCGTTGAGCAGCTCGACCGGCGGAGCCTCGGTCGGCGGCGCGTCGATCCGTGAGGCCATGATGCCCTCGCGCCGTCGGAGCTCGAACATGCTCTCCCGTCGTCCCGAGTAGGCGGGAGGCTGGCGGGCCATCCAGACGATGCCCTCGGCCGCCACCGACGAGGGCTCCCAATTGGAGTGGTCTACGCCGGGGGTGTTGGCCACGAAGCCCTCGGAGGCCACGGCCACGTCAATGCGGAAGCAGTTGACGGCGATGTTGGACGGGGCGAGCTGGACAGCGGCGTCCACGGTGAGTCGCTCCAGGCCGATCTTCGAGATGCCGTAGGCCATCAGCGACGCGTGGGGGAACAGGGCGGCGACCGACGAGACGTTGATCACCGATCCACCCCCCGCCGACCGCATGACCGGGGTGGCGGCGCGGATGGCGATGATGGGCGCCCGCAGATTGACCTGCATGATCAGGTCGTAGCGGCGTAGTGGGATGTCGAGGTCGCCGATGAAGGTGATGGCCGCATTGTTCACCAGGATGTCGAGCCGTCCGAAGGAGGCGACGGCGGTGGCCACCATCGCCTCCACCTGCGCGTCGACTGCGAGGTCGGTGGGAATGGCAAGGCCCCGGCGGCCGGCCGCTTCGACCCCCTCCACCGTCTCCTCGAGGGTGCCGGGGGTCCGTTGGGGTGCGTCCCGGGTGGACCGGGCGGCGCAGGCCACGTCGCACCCGGCCCGGGCGAGCGCCACCGCCGTCGCCGCGCCCACCCCCCGACTGGCCCCGGTCACCAGGGCCACCTTCCCGTCCAGTTCGTCCACTTGCCTGCCTTTGCTCGGTCTTGCCCGGTCCGGTCCGGTCCGGTCCGGCCCTCCCGGGTGGCCCTCGGCCCCCCGGGACGCCGCCGGCAAACATTATGTATGTTGGATACGTCATGCATCAAGCGCCTGCGGACCAAGCCGGCGGCCTCCGGGCCGCCCACGTGCGGGACACCCGCCGGGTGCTCCTGGCCACCGCCCGGCTGCTGTTCGCCGAGGACGGCTTCCAGGCCACCCGGACCGAGGAGATCGTCCGGAGGGCCGGGCTGACCCGGGGCGCCCTCTACCACCACTTCCGCGACAAGGAGGACCTGTTCCGCTCCGTGTTCGAGGAGGTCTCGGCCGAGGTCGTCCAGCTGCTCCGGAGGCGCTCGGGGGATCGGGAGGCCAACGCCTGGGACCTGTTCCGGGCCAACAGCGAGGTGTACCTCCAGGCGGCGTCGACGAACCGCGCCTACCGGCAGATCGTCCTGGTCGACGGTCCGGCCGTCCTCGGGTGGACGGCGTGGTCAGGGCGCGGCGACGGGCCGACCCACAAGATCATCGAGTACCTGCGGGAGGCGATGGAACAGGGAGTGCTCGAGACCCAGCCCGTCGAGCCACTGGCCCACCTGCTGACCGCGCTCGGCGTGGGTTCGGCCATGTACGTGGCCCATGCCGAGGATCCGGTGGCCGCCCGCCGGGAGATCGGCCGGTGCAATGATCGATTTCTGTCCGGGCTCGGCCTCCGGGTCGGGGACTCCGAACGACCCCTGTGCCGTGACGACGCATCCATCAACCGCCCCGGTGGCCCGGCCACCGGAGTGCCCGAGGAGGGACGCCGATGAGCTGGGACTTTTCCACCGATCCTGAGTTTCAGAAGAAGCTCGACTGGGCCCGCCATTTCGTCCAGGAGCAGGTCGAGCCCCTGGACCTCCTCTATCCCCACCGTCAATTCCATCCCCTCGACGACGAGTTGCGGCCGATCGTGGATCCCATGAAGCAGGCGGTGCGGGACCACGACCTGTGGGCCGCACACCTCGGGCCCGAATTGGGCGGGAAGGGGTACGGGCAGGTCAAGCTGGCCCTGCTCAACGAGATCCTCGGGGTGTCGAGCTGGGCGCCCATCGTGTTCGGCACCCAGGCCCCCGACACCGGGAATGCCGAGATCATCGCCCACTACGGGACCGAGGAGCAGAAGGCCAGGTACCTCCAGCCCCTGCTCAACGGAGAGGTGTTCTCGTGCTACTCGATGACCGAGCCCCAGGCCGGGTCGGATCCCCAGCAGTTCACCACCCGCGCCGCGCGCGACGGGGACGAATGGGTGATCGACGGCTGGAAGTTCTTCTCCTCCAATGCCCGCACCTCGTCCTTCCTGATCGTGATGGCGATCACCGATCCGGAGGTGAGCGTCTACCAGGGCGCGTCGATGTTCCTGGTCCCGACGGACACCCCGGGCGTGGACATGGTCCGACACGTCGGCCTGGCCGGGGAGTCCGAGGACGAAGGTATGCACGCGCTCATCCACTACGACAACGTCCGGGTCCCGGGCGACAGTCTCCTCGGCGGCGAGGGCCAGGCCTTTGCCATTGCCCAGACCAGGCTCGGAGGAGGCCGGGTGCATCACGCCATGCGGACGGTGGCCACCTGTCAGCGCGCCCTCGACCTCCTGTGCGAACGGGTGCTCAGTCGCGAGACCCAGGGGAGCCTGCTGGCCCGCAAGGAATTCATCCAGGGCGACATCGCCGACTCCTATGCCGAGCTGGCCCAGTTCCGGTTGCTGGTGCTGTATACCGCCTGGGAGATCGACGAGTTGAAGGACTACCGTCGCACCCGCAAGAACATCGCCGCCATCAAGGCTCTCACCCCGAAGGTGGTGCACGACGCCGTCTGGCGATCGATGCACGCCCACGGCGCGCTCGGGGTGTCCAACGAGATGCCGTTCGGTGGCATGTGGATGATGGCTCCGGTCATGAGCGTCGTCGACGGGCCGACGGAGGTCCACAAGATCACCGTGGCCCGAGAGGTGCTGAAGGACTACGAGCCTTCACCCGGCCTGTGGCCGACGGCCCACCTGCCGGCGCAGCGGGAGGCGGCCCGGGCCAAGCTGGCCGCCCGGCTCGAGCACGTCGTCGGGAACTCCTGACACCCATCTGATGCGTGCCGCCCGCTGCCTGCGTTACGGACCGCCGTCCTCGATCTCCCTCGAGGAGGTGGAGGACCCGGTGCCGGCCGACGGCCAGGTGGTGGTGGAGGTGGCGGCGGCCGCCGCCAACTTCCCCGACGTCCTAGTGGTGGCCGACCAGTACCAGGTCCACATCCCGGTCCCCTTCACGGTGGGCAGTGAGTTCGCCGGCACCGTCCGCTCCCTCGGGCCCGAGGTCCGCGGCGTGGCCGTCGGCGACCGGGTGACCGGCTCGGTCCTGTTCGGGGCGTTCGCCGAGCAGGTGGCGGTGGCGGCGTCGTCGCTCCAGCCAGTCGACCCGGCCATCGACCTGGCCACTGCGGCTGCCACCGGCGTCGCCCACCGCACCGCGTACCACGCCCTGCGGAGCGTGGCCCGGGCCGGACCGGGGGAGTGGGTGGTGGTGCTCGGCGCGGCCGGCGGGGTGGGTCTGGCCACCGTCGGCCTGGGCGCCGCCCTCGGGGTCAGGGTGGTGGCCGCGGCCTCTTCTCCCGAGAAGCTCGGTCTCTGTCTCGAGCACGGGGCGGTGGCGGCCATCGACTACCGCACCGAGAACCTGAAGGCCCGCATCAAGGACATCACCGGGGCCGGCGCCCACGCGGTGGTCGACCCGGTGGGCGGCCCCTACGCCGAGCAGGCGCTCCGGGCCACCCGGTGGGGTGGCCGGTTCGTCACCGTGGGCTTTGCCTCAGGGGAGATTCCCCGGATCCCCCTCAACCTGGTGCTGCTGAAGGGCGTGGTGGTGACCGGGTTCACCCTGGAGGGCTTTGGCCGGAACCAGCCCGACGATCAGGCCCGCGACGTCGCCGAGCTGGCCGAGCTGGTCCGGAGCGGGCGAGCCCGGCCGCACATCTCGGCGACCTATCCGCTCGAAGGGGCGGGCCAGGCCCTGGCCGACCTGGCCGGGCGCCGGGCCATGGGCAAGGTGCTGGTGGTGCCGGGGGCCCCGGCCGGGGCCGATCCCCGGTAGCGTTGCCCGGGCGCCGGTCCGACCGTCCGTCGGCTCGAGGACCGGGTCGACCGACCAGCGGAACCAATCGACGAGGGAGCATCACCGTGAGGCCATCGGGTGCCGACGACATGGCGGCAGGATCTCCCCGTCGACGGCCAGGCCCGTAGTGCTCCTCCTCCCCGAAGCCGCGGGCCCGATGGACCCGGTCCGTACCACCCCGGACCGTCCCCCGGGCTCGATCCGGCGGACCTCCAGCATCGACACGTCGAGGCCTGACGGTCTCCGGGGCGACCTGGTCGTCTCCGCCCGGGCCCGGGACCTCCGCACCGGTCCGGACGGGGCCTCGGTGGTGGCCGAGGCCGAGCTGGGCGCCCGGGCCGACGGGAGGACCCGGACGCTCCTCTCCCTGGACACGGTGCCGGCCCTCCCGTCACCCGACCGGCTGATCGGAGCGGTCGTCGGTCCCGGCTTCCGGGGCCGCCTGGCCGAGGCTGCCCCGCACGAGGTGGACGCCGCCACGCTGTTGCACCTCTTGTTGGACGATCTCCCCGGTGCCGCGTTGGTGTCGGGCTACTCGATGCAACGGGGAGGGGCGCTCGACGGGCCCCGCCCGCAGGGTGCGGCGCCAGGTGGCCCGGCCGCCGGTTCCCCGGCGCGGGGCTTCCGGGACGACCTGTGCGCCGGCTGGGCGCACGACGCCACGATGATGGTGACGATCCGCAGCCAGGGGGTCATTCCCTTGGCCATCGGGCCGCCGGCCCCGGGCCTCGAGCCCCCGGACGACCCCTGGGCCTGGCACGACATGCCCCCGCTGGCCCCGCATTCCATGCGCCGCCGGCGCCGGTTGGATGTCATCGGGACGCCGGATCCGGGGACGTTCCGGGTCGACGTCCATTTCCGCGACAGCCACATGGACGAGGACGGCGCCGAGTCCGTCGTCCACGAGTACTCCGTGTCCGGCCGGGTCGACGTCGCCGAGGGCCGGGTGGTCGAGCTGGCCGCCGAGGCGCGGGTGCTGCCGTGGATGGAGTGCCCGGGTGCGGTGGCCAGCGCCGGCCGGCTGGTCGGGATGCGCCTGGCCGAGCTCCGGACCTGGGTCAGGCGGGAGATGACCGGGGCGTCCACGTGCACCCACCTCAACGACACCCTGCGATCCCTGGGCGACGTCAGCGCGCTGGTGTCGGCGCTGGGCGAGAGGAGCTGACGTGTCCGAGCTGTCGGGCTTGCGCAAGGTCCTCGACCTGGACCCGGTCGGGGACGGCCGCTTCCGGGCGGAGAACTTCGACACCGGGTTCGGCGGGGTCGTCTTCGGGGGCCAGTTGCTGGCCCAGACGATCGTCGCCGCCTCGACGGCCGATCCGTCCAAGGAAGTCAAGACGGTCCACACCATCTTCGCCCGCGGGGGGGCGATGGACCAGTCGCTCGACCTCGAGGTCGAGCCCATCCACGTCGGCCGGGCCCTGGCCAGCGCCACGGTGACCGTCCGACAGGGCGAACGACTGGTTTCCCGCTCCCTGGTCCTCCTGAGCGCGGTGGAACCCGATCTCATCCGGCACGGCGTGGATGCGCCCGCGGCCGGCGCACCGGAGGAGGCACCCCGGTCCACGAGAGGCGAGGAGTTCTGGGAGATCCGGGTGGTCGACGGTGTCGACCTGGCCGATCCTGATTCCGTGGGACCGGCCGAGTTGTTGGTATGGAGCCGGTTCGCCGGGGACCAGGCCACCGGCGTGACGGGCCAGGCCCTGCTCGCCTACGCCACCGACGGCTTCCTCATCGGCACCGCCATGCGGCCCCATCCCGGCATCGGCCAGTCGATGTCCCACGTCTCCATCTCCACCAGCGTGCTGAGCCACACCCTGACCTTCCACGAGCCGGTCGACGCCACCGCCTGGCACCTGCTGGCCCACCGCAGCCCCTATGCGGGCCGGGGCCGCTCGTACGGGTGTGCCGATGTGTTCACCGAGGACGGCCGGCTGGTCGCCTCCTTCGTCCAGGACAACATGATCCGGGCCTTCCCCGACGGGCGGCAGCCAAGACCGGGCGGCCGATCGAAGTCCTGAGGCCGGTGGCCCGGGTCCGGGTCAACCGATCGTCGGCCGGATCCTTTCCTCCAGGAAGGTGACCACCGACTCGGAGAAGGCATCGTTGCGGTCACCGGCGATCATGTGCGCCGCCCGCTCGACCCCGACCACGGTGGCACCGGGGATCTTGGACAGGAGGTCGTCGACGCCCTCCTGGGTGACGACGTCGCTGAGAAGGCCCCGCACCAGCATGGTGGGGACCTTGATGTTGCTCATGGCCACATCGAGCAGACCGGTCAGGCGATCGGGCACCACCTCGGTCCGCTCCTGTCGGATGAGCAGCGGGTCCCAATGCCAGTACCAGCGGCCGTCGCGGTTGCGGAGCACCTTCATGAGCCCGGACGGGTTCACCCGCTTGGTCCGCTGGGGGGTGTAGGCGGCAATGGCCGCCGCCGCCTCTTCGAGACTGTCGAAGCCGTCGAGGCCCGACTGCATGAAGGTGGCGATGCGTTGGATCCCGATCGGATTGGCCTTGGGCGTGATGTCCACCAGGACCAGGCCGCAGGAGACGGTGCGGTCGCTGGTGCCCTCGGCGAGCATGGCTGACATGCCACCGAGGGAGGCGCCGATCAGCACCGGCGGCTTCCGCAACTGGTCGACGACCGCCAGGCAGTCCCCTCCGAAGGCGGTGAACGAGTAGTCGCCATTGGGGGCCCAGTCGCTGTCTCCGTGGCCACGGAGGTCGAGGGCCACCGTCCGCCAGCCGTGGGCGGCAACCGTCTCGGCGGTCGATCCCCACGCGTACCGGGTCTGGCCGCCGCCGTGGAGGAAGAGGACGGGCCAGGCATCGGGGTCGCCCCTAATGTCGGCCACCAGGTGCACTCCCTCGAATCCCTCGAAGACCACTCGCTCGACGTCCATCGCCCCATCGTCGCACCTCCCGGCCGGTGGTTTCCGATCCGGGGTATTCGATTGTCAGGTGACCCGGTGCCCGCCGGCCCATTAGCGTCCGGGAGATGCTCGACGATGCCGTGGTGGCCGAGTCCGTTCACGACACCGGTGTCCGCCGGCTGCAGCACGCTTACGCCGATGTGGTCAACCGGCGGGCCTGGCCCGAGCTGGACCAGCTGTTCCTCCCCGGAGCGCAGATCGTCATCGATCGCCGCATGGGGGAGCCCCTGGTACTGGTGGGCGGAACCCAACTGGGCGAATTCATCGGGACGTCCATCGCCCAGTACGAGTTCTTCGAATTTGTCATTCTCAACGCCCACATCGTGTTTCCCGAGGGGGCCCTGGCCGGCACGGCGGTGAGCCGCCTGTTCATGAGCGAGCTCCGCCAACAGCGCGACAGTGGTCGCTGGACCACCGTCTTCGGCCTCTACCACGACCGGTATGCCCTCCAAGCCGGGCGTTGGTGGTTCGCCGAGCGCCGGTACCACTCGCTGGCCCGCAGCAGTCAGGATCTCGAGGTCTTCCCGGTCCCGACCCACCCCGGCATCGAGGTACCAGGGCCCGGGTCGTAGGGATCGCCCGGTCGTGCCGGTGGCGGGATGACCGCGGCGACCCTGCCCATCAGCCATCGGCACCCCGGGGCATGGGAGCATCGGGGCATGCCGCTCTTGCTGGTCCGGCACGGGCATGCCGGGAGACGAAGCGCCTACCAGGGCGACGACCGGGTGCGACCGCTGTCCAAGCGGGGACGGGCCCAGGCGCAGAGCCTGGTCCCGCTGCTGAGCGACTACCGGCCCCAGCGGGTCCTGAGCAGCCCGTTCGTGCGGTGCTTCGAGACGGTCCGCCCCGCCGCCGAGGCACTGGGCCTGGCCGTCGAATCGATCGACGAGCTGGCCGAGGGGCACGGGGCCGAAGCGCTGCGACTGATGGAACGGATGGAGGGCGAGTCGGCTGTCCTGTGCACGCACGGGGATGTGGCCACCGAAGTGCTCGACTCCCTGGCCGGGGAGCGAACCAGCAAGGAGAAGCAGTCGATGCGGTTGCAGAAGGGCGATGTGTGGGTCATCCAGTCGACCGGCTCCTCGCTGGCCATCGTCACCCGCCTCCGACCGCCCCGGGGTACCGACGAGTGATCGGCCGGTCCGCCACCCGGCGCTGCCACCCCACCGGGGATGCCACGGCCTAGGTGCCGCCGTCCTTGCCGGCCGAGCCGGATGCCGACGGAGCCGCCCGACCCGGCCGCTACGCTGATGCGGCCATGAACGACCCCGATCGGTTCGATCCGGCCGCCTTCAAGATGTTCCGGGTGCTGGATCGGTCGTTCGACGAGGCGACGAAGACCGCCTCGCTCCACTACGCCTTCGACGAGGGCCCTTCCTTCGTCGAGACGGTCATCTTCGAGACGGCGACCGGGTCCCCGACGCCCGTGGACCGGGCGAGATTGGAAGGTGCGCTCCTCCACTTGCACATCGCCGCCGGGACCAGCTACTACAAGGCGGCGGCTCCCCCCATCGTGTCGGTCGAGTCCGGGGCCCTCAGCCCGACCGAGGTGGCCTTCCATCAACACCTGTACGACGACGGCCTCCGGGAGTTCGCGGTGGCCAACCGTCTGGCGGTGCCCCGCCCGGTGTCGGTCTCGTCCATGTTCTCCCGCCGGGACCGGCCCGTCCCGACGGACCGGCGGCGGCCGGGTGGAGTGGTGGTCCCGATCGGGGGCGGCAAGGACTCGATGGTGCTCATCGAGGCCCTGCGGCCGCTCCGCCCCCGCCTCCTGGCGGTCAATCCGCATCCGCTGGTCATCGACCTGGCCCGTCGCGCCGATCTCGAATTGCTGGTGGTGAGGCGGGAGCTCTCCCCGAACCTGTCCGTGCTCAACCGGGCGGGGGCGCTCAACGGCCACGTGCCGGTCACGGCCATCGTCTCGCTCATCGCGGCGGTGGGGGCGGCGCTGTACGGCTACGACACCATTGCCATGGCCATCGAGCGCTCGGCCAGTGAGGAGACGGCACTGGTGAACGGGGTGCCGGTCAATCACCAGTACTCGAAGAGCTTCGACTTCGAGCGCCTGATGCGCGGTCTGCTGGCCACCGCCATCGACCCGGGCCTCACCTATGGCTCGGCGCTCCGTCCGTACTCGGAGCTGGCCATCGCCCGGTCCTTCGCCTCGCTCTCCCAGTACCACTCGACCTTCTGCAGTTGCAACACGGTGTTCCGCCAATCCGCCGGCGCCGACGACCGTTGGTGCGGCGCCTGCGCCAAGTGCCGCTTCGTCGGTCTGGTGCTGGCCCCGTTCATGGGTCGCGAGGAGCTGGGGGCGGTCATCGGCCGCGACATGTTCGCCGACGCGGCGGAGATCTCCGGCTTCGCCGCCCTGATGAGCGACGAGGACAAGCCGTTCGAGTGTGTCGGCGAGCGCCGCGAGTCGGCCGCCGCCATCCGGATGCTCTCCGACCGCCCGGAATGGAAGACGTCGCCGGTGGTGGCCGCCCTCTCGGACCGGGCCCGGGCCATGGTGTCCGAGGCGGAGATCGAGCAGCTGTTGACCCCCGATTCCGATCTGGGCTTCCCGGATCGACGGGTGGCCGGGGCCGTGGAGCGCTTCCTCGCCGTGCGGCCGTGACCCTCGACGAGCTCTGTCAGCGACGGGCCGCGGTCTGGGGACTCGGGCAGGAGGGGATGGCCACCGCCGCCCTGCTGATCGGGCGGGGGGTGGTCCCGGTGCTGATCGACGATGACGTCGAGGCCGCCTCGGTCCGGGCGACGGCGCTGCCGAAGGGGGCTCCGGCGGTGGTGGCCCCGGCGTCGGCCCCCTGGTCGCGGATCGAAGCGGTGGTGCGTGCCCCCGGGGTGGGCCGGTACCGCCCGGAGCTGACCGCCGCGGCCGCATCGGGCACGGCGGTGACCACCGCCATGGCGATGTGGCTGGAGGACTTCGCCGGGGCGCCGGTGGTGGCGATCACCGGCACCAAGGGGAAGAGCACCACCGCCGCGCTGACCGCCTCGATCCTGCGTCACGAGGGCATGCGGGTGGCCTTGATCGGGAACATCGGTGTGCCTGTCATCGACATGTACGACCGCCCGCCCGTCGACGCCTACGTGGTGGAGGTCTCCTCCTACCAGGCAGCCGACGTCACGGTGACACCGGGGGTGTGCGTGCTGACCGGCCTGGCCCCGGACCATCTCGACTGGCACGGCGGTGAGGAGCGCTACTACCGGGACAAGCTCCGTCTGATCGAGTCGGGCCCGCCCGGAGTGGTCGCCGTGAACGCAGCCAGCCCCGAGGCGGTGCGACGGACCGACGGCCACCCCCGCCGGACGCTGTTCGGCCCCGCCGGACGGGTCCGGGTCGACCCCTCCGGGACGATCGAGGTCGACGGCGCGGGCGTGGTCGACTCGGCGAGGCTCCGCCCTCCCGGCCACCACAACGTGTGGAACCTCTGTGGTGCCATCGCCGGGACCATGCTGCTCGGCGGCCGGTGCCCTTCCCCCGGCTCGGTCGGGGCCGCGGTCGACGGCTTCGACGGGCTGCCCTCCCGGTGCCGGACCATCGGCGAGCGCGACGGCCTGACCTTCGTCGACGATGCCCTGGCTTCCAATCCGTCTGCCACCGTGGCCTCGGTCGAAGCCTTTCCCGGGCGCGAGCTGACCGTCATCCTGGGCGGCGCCGACCGTGGCGTCGATGTCCGACCGCTGGTCGGGGCGCTGGCCCGCCGGACGCCGACCCCGAGGGTGATCCTGCTCCGGCCGGACGGACAGCACCTGCTCGCCGCCCTCGGCCCGTCGGATGGCCGGCCGCAGCCCGCAGTCCCCACGAGGGAGGCGGGCGGCATCGACGAGGCGGTCCGCGCCGCGGTGGAGTGGACGCCGGAGGGCGGGGTGATCCTCTTCTCCCCGGCCGCACCCACTCCGGGGGGCCAGGGTGGCTTCGGGGAGCGCAGCCGCCAGTTCGTCGCCGCCTCGGCAGTGGCCGATCGGCCGGGCCGCCCGGGAGGGCCGTCGGCCCGGACGGCGACGGGCGAGGATTGACAACCGTGGCCGTCGACCGCCACGGTGGGGAGGAGACGAGGAGCGTGCCGGTATGACCCTGATGACCATCATCGACGACGGCGTCCGGACCCTGGAGGCGACGCCCGATCCGGTCCGGGGTGCGTTCCTCGTCGATGCCGACCGGTTGCCCCACGCCCTCGGATGGGACTTGAAGCCCGCCGGGCTGTGCCGGCACGATGCCTGCGTGCCCGTCGCCGACGCCGGCCGGCTGTGGGTGGGGGAGCGGCTCGATCTGACCGCGGTGGCCGGGGCCCTCGGGCGCCCGGTGGTGGTCGACGTGGACGCCGGGCTGATGGCCGTGGCCCTGCCCGCCGAGCTCCGCCGTCGGGCCCTCGACGACCTACGGGCCCCGGCCTTCGAACTGCCGGATCTCGACGGGAACATCCGTGGCCTCGATGAGTGGGCCGGGTCGAAGCGCCTGCTCGTCACCTTTGCGAGCTGGTGCGGCTGCCGCTATGACCTGCCGGGATGGCAGGCCCTCCACGACGAGCTCGGCCCCCTGGGGTTCACGGTCATCGCCGTGGCCATCGACTTCAGCGCCGATGACGTCCGGCCGTGGACCGAGGGGATCACCATGCCGGTCCTCTATGACCCCACCCATGTGCTCACCGAGTTGTACGCCATCTCCAACGTGCCCACGGTGGTGTGGATCGACGAGGAGGGCGGCATCGCCCGGCCCATCGGCGCCGCCCATGGCACCGACCTCTTCGTCGAGTTCACCGGCATCGAGGCCGGGCCCCATCTCGACGAGGTGCGCCGGTGGGTCAATGACGGCCTCGTGCCCATCACCGGGCCGGAGGCCCGGGCCGCGGTGGACGACCTGACCGAGGACGAAGTCCTGGCCCGCCTCCACTTCCGGGTGGCCTCGGAGGCCCACCGGGCCGGCGACGACGA
>DATBOO010000090.1:0-8941 GCA_036553725.1 Acidimicrobiales bacterium
GTGGACGGTGAGTCGTTCGCCACCGACGCGGCCGGGGAGCGCGGGCCGCTGATCGTGGCCCAGTGCTGGAGCCCGGCGGTGATGTCGGAGATCAAGCTGTCGGTGGACCCGCCGCCGGAGGGAACCGTGACCCTCCTCCACCACCTGGGGCTGGACGACGAGGAGGTGAGGGAGGTGGAGTGGCACGAGCTCGACCGTGACGTGACCCCTGACCACCTGACCTCGCTGTGGATCCCCCACCTCGCCCCTCCGGTGGGGGCCGAGCTGATCGGGCTGGACGAGCTGGTCCACACTCTGCGCCGGAGCTGTCCGTGGGACCGCCGCCAGACCCACGGCTCGCTGGCCCGTCACCTCCTCGAGGAGTCCTACGAGACGCTCGAGGCCATCGACGCCCTCTCCGCCCTCGACGCCGGAGCCGGGGTCGTCGGCGAGGGGACCGGCGACCGCCCCGAAGCCCTCGTCCATCTGCAGGGCGGCGCCGAGGAGCAGGCGGTGGCCCATCTCGAGGAGGAGCTCGGCGACCTGCTCTTCCAGGTGTACTTCCATGCCACCCTGGCCGCCGAGGCCGGGCGCTTCACCCTGGCCGACGTGGCCCGGGGGGTGCACGACAAGCTGGTCTCCCGCCATCCCCACGTGTTCGGCGACGTCACCGCCGACACGCCCGAGGAGGTGGCGGCCAACTGGGAGGAGCAGAAGTTGTCCGAGAAGAACCGGTCGAGTGTGACCGAGGGCATCCCGGTCGCCCTCCCGGCGCTGGCCCTGGCGGCCAAGCTGCAGCGGAAGGCCCTGGCCGTCGGCATGGTCCTCCCGGATGTGGACGCCGAGGCCGGGCGGGTGGCCGAGGCGATGTCCCGCCTGTCCGCTGAGGTCCGGGCCGTCAACGGATGGGACGGGGGGCAGGCACCGGTTCGGATCACCGACGGTGAGGGTGGCCGGGCCGACCAGGCCGAGACGCTCGGAGAGCTCCTGTTCTCCCTGGCCAACGTGGCCAGGTCCCTCGGCGTCGACCCCGAGACCGCACTGCGGGCCCGGGCCGCCCGCTTCCGGGCATCGGTCGAGCAGCGGGGTTGACCGGCGGGGCGGGCACTCGGAAAGCCACACGGTGCGGGGCGGATCGGGGGCGGGATTCGGGGCGAATTCCCAGGTCCTCGGCGTCCCGGATGGTAACTTTTCCCACACCGGCAACAGGAGTGACTACGTACAGTGAGCATGATTGAACAGGTCATCGGTCGCGAGGTTCTCGACTCCCGGGGCAACCCCACCGTGGAGGTGGAGGTCGTGCTCGACTCCGGGGCGGTGGGCCGGGCCATCGTGCCCTCCGGGGCTTCGACCGGTTCCTTCGAGGCCGTCGAGCTCCGCGACGGGGGGGACCGCTTCGGCGGCAAGGGAGTGCTCGGCGCGGTGGCCAATGTCAACGGTGAGATCGCCGACGTCCTCGACGGGGCCGACGCCCTGGACCAGCGGGGGGTCGACCTGGCCCTGATCGACGCCGACGGGACCCCGAACAAGGCCAGGCTGGGGGCCAACGCCATACTCGGCGCCTCGTTGGCCACGGCCCGGGCCGCCGCCGCCGAGCTCGGCCTCCCGCTGTTCCGCTACGTCGGCGGGGCCGACGCCCATGTGCTGCCGGTGCCGATGATGAACGTGGTGAACGGCGGCGCCCACGCCGACAACTCCATCGACCTGCAGGAGTTCATGATCATGCCGGTCGGCGCCGCCTCCTTCTCCGAGGCCCTGCGCTGGGGTGTGGAGACCTACCACTCGCTGGCCCGGGTCCTGAAGGTGCGGGGCCTGTCCACCACGGTCGGCGACGAGGGCGGTTTCGCCCCCGATCTCCCCTCCAACGAGGAGGCGGTCCGGATCCTGGTGGAGGCCATCGAAGGGACCGGGCGGACCCCGGGGGAAGAGATCGCCATCGCCATGGACCCGGCCACCAGCGAGTTGTACAAGGACGGGAGCTACGTGCTGGCCGGCGAGGGGCGGACCCTCACATCGGACGAGATGGTGGCCTACTGGGTCGACCTGGTCGGCCGCTACCCGATCGTCTCCATCGAGGACGGGATGGCCGAGGACGACTGGGACGGGTGGGCGGCGCTGACCCGGGCCCTCGGGGGGAGGGTCCAGCTGGTGGGCGACGATCTCTTCGTCACCAGCGAGGAGCGGCTGCACCGGGGCATCGACGCCGGCACCGCCAACGCCGTGCTCATCAAGGTCAACCAGATCGGGACCCTGACCGAGACCCTCGGGACCATGTCGCTGGCCACCCGCTCCGCCTACGCCTGCGTGATGTCGCACCGCTCCGGCGAGACGGAGGACACCACCATCGCCGACCTGGCCGTGGCCACCAATTGCGGTCAGATCAAGACCGGGGCGCCCGCCCGGTCCGACCGGGTGGCCAAGTACAACCAGCTGCTGCGCATCGAGGCGATGCTCGGTGAGTCGGCCGCCTTCCGGGGCGGGGACGCCCTGGCGGCCTGGGGCGCCGCGCCGTGAGCGAACGCCTCCACGCCCGCTCGAATCGGGCCAAGGGCCACAAGGGCCCGGCCAGGGCGCCCCGGGCCTTCGGCCCGGCCAGCGACCCGGAGGTGGCGGCCTTGTTCAGGGCCGCGGCCGAGGCCAAGCCGTCCGGAGGGCCCAAGCCGGCGAAGTCCCGGAAGGGCCCGGCCAAGGCGAAAGCGAAGGCGAAGGCGAAGGCGAAGTCGAAGGCCCCCGCGGGACCACGGGCAGCGGCGAAGCGGCCGAAGGCCCCGAAGCCGCCCACGTCCGCCTCGGACAAGCGGACCAGCCCGGCGGCGACCAAGGGCGGGCCCCGCCGCCTGGGTAACCGGAAGCGTCGTGCGGCGGCGGCCGCGGCTGCGGCTGCGGCGAAGGCCGGATCGTCGCCGTCGACCGACGCCCAGGAAGCGGCATTGGCCCGTCGGCGCCGCATCCCGCTGGCCGTCGCCGCCATTTTCGCGGTCGTCGTGCTGGCGGCGAGCTTCCCCCTCAGTGCCCTCCTGTCCCAGCACCACCAGCTGTCGGCGGCGGCCGCCCAGCTCCGTCAGCTCCAGGGCGCGAACCGGTCCTTGACCGAGCAGCAGCGGCAGCTCAATTCCACCGCCGCCATCGACCGACTGGCCCGCGAGGATTACCAGATGGTCTCACCCGGCCAGACGCTCTATGTCGTCCTGCCCCCCGGCGGCAAGCCCGGCACGACCACCGCAGGTGGGCCCACCGTCGGCGACCCGGGCACCCAACCGTTGGTGGCACCGGCCAACGCTCCGGACATGTCCCCCGACCCGGGCCTGTCGCAGCCGGCGTCAGCCGGCGGCTCGGGCTCCTCGGCCAGAGCGGGTGGATCGGGGGCAAGGGCCGGCGGCGGCACGCCCGGGACCGCCGGTGCGCAGGGCACGACCAGCTTCTGGGGCCGGGTTACCAACTCGCTCGAATTCTGGAAATGACGACGGGGCCCGGGGCCGAACTCCACGGGCATGACGGCGCTCACCCCGACCAGGAAGCCGTCGCCGAGCTGTTGGGGCGTGAGCCGACCGGGGAGTTCGCCGTGGTGGTCCGGGGCGACGGAGGGATGCCTGCCGTCATCGAGAACGCACCATTCCTCTTCGACGGCACCCCGATGCCCACCCGCTACTGGCTGGTCGACCCGACCCTGCGGGAGGCGGTGAGCAGACTCGAGTCGACCGGAGGGGTGCGCCAGGCTGAAGCCGCCGTGCCGATCGACCGGATCGAGGCCGCCCACGTCCGCTACGCCCACGAGCGGGACGCCCTGATCCCTGCCGACCACCGGGGTCCGAGGCCGTCGGGGGGGGTCGGTGGGACCAGGCACGGCGTCAAGTGTCTCCACGCCCACCTGGCCTGGTGGCTGACCGGTGCCGACGATCCGGTGGGGGAGTGGACCGCGCAGCGGATCGGCCTCCACCCGTCATGAAACCGGGAAGATCCGCGACTTCGAGGGCCATGACCGACCGGGCGTGGTAGCAAGGGACAATGGAGCCAGTGGGCCCGGTAGCGGCCATCGATTGCGGGACCAATTCCACCCGCTTGCTGGTGGCCGACACTGCCGCCCGGCCCCTCGAGCGCCTCACCAACATCACCCGGCTGGGCGAGGGCGTCGACGCCACGGGAGCGCTGTCCTCCGATGCCATCGACCGGTCCCTGTCCGTGTTGGCCGAGTACCGGCGCATCATGGACGGATTCGGCGTGGTCCGGGGCCGGCTGGTGGCGACCTCGGCGACGCGGGACGGCTCGAACGGCGACGAGTTCCTCGATGCCGCGGGCAAGGCCACCGGGCTTGTCCCGGAGATGCTCACAGGGCTGGAGGAAGGAAGGCTGTCCATGGCGGGGGCGGTCTCCAACCTCGATCCGGGCGCCGGACCGTTTCTCGTGCTGGACATCGGTGGGGGTTCCACGGAGCTGGTCACCGGTTCGGGGCCCGAGGACCCCGACCTGACCGCCGTCTCCCTGCAGCTCGGTTGCGTGCGGATCACCGAGCGCTTCCTGTCCTCGGATCCGCCCACGCCGATCGAACTGAGGAGCGCCGAGGCCATGGTCGGCGAGATGTTGGACCGGGCGAGCACCGAGCATCCCCGGTTCCTGGCCGCACACCGACTGGTCGGGCTGGCCGGCACCGTCACCACCCTGGCTTCGCTGCAGCTGGGACTTGAGGAGTACGAGCGAGACCTGATCCACCACGCCGTCCTCTCGATCAGGGACGTCTACGACTGGTATCGGACGCTGGCCTCGGAGGTCCGCGGCGCCCGGCTCGACCGCGCCGGCATGGTCCCCGGCCGGGAGGACGTGATCGTGGGGGGAGCGATGATCCTGGCGGAGGTCATGACCCGGTTCGGGTTCGACGAGTGCCTGGTGTCGGAGGCGGACATCCTCGACGGGATGGTGATCGGCCTCCTGGCCCAGCGCTGAGGTCGTCCCCGATTCAGTCGGGCCTGGTGGGCGCTCTGGTAGCTTGCATATGGTGAAGGCTGGGTGGCGAGGGGATATGACCGTCCTCGGCGGCTGTGGGCATGTGGGCCTGCCGTTGGGCCTCGCCTTCGCCGATTCGGGTCTGCGGGTGACCCTCTACGACACCAATCTGGCCGCGGTGGACCGGGTCCGGTCGGGGAAGATGCCCCATCTCGAGCCCGGTGCCCCCGAAGTCCTGGCCCGCACCCTGGCCAACGGAACGCTCTCGGCGTCGACGGATCCTGCCACCATCGAAGCCAGCGAGCATCTGGTGGTGGTCATCGGCACGCCGGTGGACGAACACCTGAACCCCGACCCCCAAGCGGTGGTCAGCGCCCTCGAGGCGGTTTCCGACCACCTGGTGGACGGTCAGCTGCTCATCCTCCGCAGCACCGTGTTCCCCGGGGTCACCCGAATGGTCGAACGGATGATCGACCGGCTGGGCAAGGTGATCGACGTGGTCTTCTGCCCCGAGCGGATCGCCGAGGGGAAGGCGATGGAGGAGCTGCACTCTCTGCCCCAGATCGTGGCGGCCCGGACCGACAGTGCCTACGAGCGGGGCGCCGCTCTGTTCGGCCATCTGACCGGGTCGATCGTGCGGGTCGAACCGGAAGAGGCCGAGTTGGCCAAGCTGTTCACCAACTCCTACCGCTACATCAAGTTCGCGGCCGCAAACCAGCTGTACATGATGGCCAACGATTTCGGGGTCGACTACGAGCGCATCCGGATGGCGGTCATCGAGGACTACCCCCGGGCCGCCGACCTTCCGGGCGCCGGATTTGCTGCCGGGCCGTGCCTGTTGAAGGACACCATGCAGCTGGCCGCCTTCAACAACAACAACTTCGCCCTGGGCCAAGCCAGCATGCAGATCAACGAGGGCCTGCCGCTGTACCTGGTGTCGAAGATCGGCGCGCGCTACGACCTCGACTCGATGACCGTGGGAATCCTGGGCATGGCTTTCAAGGGCGGATCCGACGACAACCGTTCGAGCCTCTCCTATAAATTGAAGCGGGTGCTCAACGTCCGCGCCGCAGCCGTCTTGACCACCGACCCGTTCGTGTCGGTCGACGATTCCCTCACCCCGCTGGAGGTGGTCCTCGAACGCGCCGATCTCATTGTCATCGGGGCGCCACACCAGGCCTATGCCGACATTGCCATCCGTCAACCGATCGTGGACATCTGGAACCTCCGAGGCGACGGGGTGGTGGTGTGAAGCCCAGGGTCTCCATCGTCATCCCCGCCTACAACGAGGGCTCGGACATCGAGGATGTGCTCGACCGTTTGACCGAGTCGGTACATCTCCCACACGAGATCCTGGTGGTGGTGGACACTCCTGACGACTCCACCGTCCCCTGCGTGGAGAAGTACGCCCGTCAGCACCCCACCACCTCCGTGGTCATCAACGACGTCGACCCGGGGCCGGCCCAGGCCATCCGCTATGGCATCGAGCGGGCAGCCGCTGATGTGGTGGTGGTGACCATGGCGGACGGATGCGACGACCCGCAGCAGATCGACCAGATGGTGCGCCTCGTCGAACGGGGGGTGGTGATCGCCGCCGCTTCGAGGTATTCGAGGGGCGGCCAACAGGTCGGTGGTCCCGTCGTCAAGAGCCTGCTGTCCCGCGCCGCCGGCCTTTCCCTGTGGGTGCTGGCCCGGGTGGGCACGAGGGACGCGACCAATTCGTTCAAGGCCTACGACGTGGACTTCGTCCGGACGGTCGGTATTGCCTCGAGTGCGGGGTTCGAGATCGGCATCGAGCTGGTGGCCAAGGCCAGGCGGGCCCGGCTGCCGGTGGCCGAGGTGCCCACCATCTGGCTCGAGCGGAGCCACGGTGTGTCAAACTTCAAGATCGTAAGCTGGCTCCCGCACTACCTCGGCTGGTGGCGATTCGCCTTTGGTCCTCGCCTCCCGATCGACGAGGTAGGCGCGGTGGCTGAACGGAAGGGGCTCTCATGAGCAAGGTACTCGTCACTGGCTCTGCCGGGTTCATCGGCGGGTATGTGGTCAAAGAGCTGCTCGATCGCGGCCACAGTGTGGTCGGGATCGACAACTACTCGAAGTACGGCCCGGTGAAGCGTTCCTATGACGACCATGACGGCTATCGGTTCGTCGAGGCTGATGCCCGGGACGTCGACCTGATGACCACCGAGCTGGCGGACTGTGACCACTTCATCGCCGGGGCCGCCCTCATCGGCGGCATCTCCTATTTCCACACGTACGCCTACGACCTCTTGGCCACGAACGAGCGGATCACCGCCTCCTCCTGTGATGCCGCCATCAAGGCCCGAGAGAGCGGTCGGCTGCAGAAGGTGACCTATCTGAGCTCGTCGATGGTCTTCGAATCGGCCGATGCCTGGCCGTCCCACGAGGGACAGGAGCACGAGATCCCCCCGCCTGTCTCCTCCTACGGATTCCAGAAGCTCGCCGTCGAGTACTTCGCCAAGGCGGCCTTCGACCAGTACGGGCTGCCGTACACGATCGTCCGGCCGTTCAATTGCGTCGGCGTCGGCGAGCGGCGGGCCCTGGGGGACGTCGAGATCCTGAGCGGCAACGTCAGCCTGGCCATGAGCCACGTCGTACCCGACCTGGTCCAGAAGGTGTTGAAGGGCCAGGACCCCCTGCACATCCTGGGTGACGGGACCCAGATCCGCCACTACACCTACGGCGCCGATCTGGCCGAGGGCATCGTCGACGCCATGGAGCACCCCGACGCGCTGAACGAGGACTTCAACCTCTCGACGGCGGAGTCGACCAACGTGCTCGAACTGGCCCGGGCCATCTGGGTGGCCATCAAGGGCCCCGAGGTCCCCTTCAACTGGGTGTCGGATCCTCCGTTCGAACACGACGTCAACCGCAGGGTGCCCTCGACCGACAAAGCCCAGCGGGTGTTGGGCTTCGAGGCCACCACCAGCCTCGAGAAGATCCTGCAGGACGTGGTCCCCTGGATCGAGAAGGCGGTCGCTGACGGGACCATCTGAGTCGTCGACTCCCGCCCGGGTCAATGATCCTGTCGGCGGTTACGACCCCGGCGCAGTGAATGCCACTGCTCTCGGAGGTGAATGTCCCCACCGGGGTGGGAGCCGGCTGCTCAGGTGGTGACGTGAGCTGGAACGGCCGCATCGCTGAGCCCGCATGCAGTTACAACCCGCTCGATGAATCGATCCGTTGATCCGTACTCTTCTTCGGCGTAGCGACAGCCCTGAACGCTGAATGTGTCACGGGTCGAAGGCTCGAGGAGCGCTTCGACACACCATGTGAGTTCGGCGGGGTTGCTGAACCACAGCCCGCCGCGGCCGCGTTCGGCATGCTCCCTGGCCCGACTGTCGTGGGGAACAACGATCGGGGTGCCGAAGAGCAGCGAATCGACGCACCGGCGGGCAAAGAGGCGTCCCGGCCGCAGATCGACGGTGACCCGGGCCCAGGCCATCAATCGGGCCATGTCGCTCGATCGTTCGATGGCCCAGCCCTGGTTGAGACGACCCTGGTGCCACGCACAAAATGAGTCAGTGTGCGCGATCCCCACCGGGTTGTCGGGAAACCGGAGTCGAATCAGGCGACTGAGATCAGCCTCTTCGTCTTCGTCCTCTGAACCCGTTCCGGTCACGACCAGGATGTAGTCCGTCGGTCCCACCCAGGTATTCGGTTCGCTCAGAGCACTCGGGTTGGCCGCCATGGGCGCACCGATCCGGTGCACGTCGGCGGCCCCGCTGCGGGCCTCGGCGACAGACGAGCGCTCGATCTCAGTGACCGCCAGGACTGATCTGGCCCGATCGAAAAGGCGGTCGAAGTGGGGGAATGCCAGGCTGCGGGACTCAGTCCCCAGCGCCAGCAGCGCAATCGGCGTATGCGGAAGGCAGCGGTCAACAGCCGCCAGAGCGCCAACCGTCTGGTGCCCGGCAATGACGATCAGGTCAGGTTGCAGGGTGTTCAAGACCTCAACTGCATGGCGCCAGGGTTCGATCAGGCGGTCGTCCACAAGTGCCGT
>DATBOO010000097.1:0-34649 GCA_036553725.1 Acidimicrobiales bacterium
GAACCCGGCGTTCCCCTGGGCGAACACCCCGCCATCGGCCGAGGCCAGCCAGTAGCCCTGGTCGACCGCGGTGGCGGCCGGGTTGGCGGCCATCGCCACCATCAGCGAATTGAGGCCCGAGCCGAGCGGGGAGTTGGCCGACCGCGCGTCCCCGAAACCGATCACACCCCGCCCTGGTAGTCGTGGGGATGGCTGGTGGCCCCGCCCGTGGGGACCACGCCGGTGGCCGGGGCCGCACCGGCGGACGCCGGGTTGAGCGCGGCCGCCGACACCCCGATCAGGGACAACACCACCGCTGGCACCGCCGCCAGCACCGCCGCCAGGACCGCCGCCAGCACCGCCAACCGGGCTGCCCGCACCCCCGCCCGGCCTCGCCTGCACCCAGTCCGCCCCGGTCCCGGGCCGTACGGGGATGCCGCCGGACGATCGCATGGGCACCGATCGAGGGTACGCGACAACCGACGGGCTTGAAAAGGCGACCGGCGGAAGCGGCGGGACACTCTCCGGACCAGCGGCGGGGCCGGGGAGCGTTCCGGGGAGTGGGCGGCAGAAGGAGCGGCGGCCGGGAGTCCGATGGCGGAGGAGCCGCCGGATTTTTGTCATTTTCCCCATGGAAAAACAGCCATGGAGAGTGGTAGTCTGGTCACACCACGTGGTGTTCAGGGCGCGGGGTGGCGACGAGGGGAGAGGTCGATGGAGGCAACCACACGGTGACTCTGCGACCCCCCCAGCCCGAGCCGTTCCTCCGGGGCGCGCCCTACCCCCCAGCTGGGGACAACCCCTACCCCCGGGCCGACCCCGTCGATGCGCCCCGGCTGCCCGCCGACACCTGGCACTCGGCGCAGGTCCCCGCCGGCGTCCGTCTCGAGCTGGTGGGCGACGCCGAGGCGGTCGACATCGCCTATCACACGAGCTCGGGGAACATGGGCTATCGCGGCGACGGGGCGGGGATCACCTTCTCCCTGTGGCGAGGTGGCGGCAACGTGTGGAGCGAGGAGGCCGTGCTGGGAGACGGCCTGGTCCGCCTCCCGCTCGGCTCGTCCCCGCCGGCGGACCCGGCGGTCATCTACCTGCCCGAGGGGATGCACCCGGTCATCCACTCCATCTCCGCCGTGCGCGGGGTGATCACCCCGGCTCCGGCCCAGCCCCGCTGGATCGCCTACGGCGACTCGTCCACCCAGGGCTGGATCGCTTCGGGCCCCTCGCTGGGATGGGCCGCAGTGGCAGCCAGGAGCGCTGGTCTCGACCTGGTGAACCTGGGCTATGCCGGCGCGGCCCGGGGGGAGATCGTCACCGCCGAGCACATCGCCGGATTGCGGGCCGACATCATCACCATCGCCTATGGCGAGAGCTGCTGGACCCGGACACCACACAATGTGGGCATGGTCACCGAGGGGTTGTGGGGATTTCTCGACCTGGTCCGCCAGGGCCACCCGACCACGCCCATCGTGGTCATCAGCCCGGTGGTCCGCACCGACGCCGAGGAGGCGCCCAACCGGCTCGGTGCCTCCCTCGCCGACATCCGCCACGCCATCGAGATGGTGACCCGCGACCGCATCGTCTGCGGCGACCACACCCTGTCCCTGGTGGCGGGGAAGACCATCATCAATGCCGAGCATCTGGCCGACGGCATCCACCCGAGCGACGAGGGCCACAAGCGGATCGCCGCCACCGTGGCCCGGGCCCTGACCGCGACGATGAAGTCAGCCCAGGAGGCGCCGCAGCCCGAGGTGCCCGCCGCCCGCGCCCACATCCTGCGACCCACCCGGCCGGTCCCCGCCCGCGTCGGCATGACCACCTTCGGCTCCCGCTCGTCGGCGGTCACCTCCCCCTCCCCGGCGCGCTGACCCCACCTCTCCCGGCTCCCCCGGACCGGGGGACGACGGCTCCCGGACGCGGCAGACCACGGATCTCGACGGCGCCGTCCGACGCTACGGTCGGGCGGTCAGCAACTCCCATTCGCCCGGCACTCCCCTGAGACCGTGGCGGCCGTGGTCGGCGAACACGATGCCGGAGCCGGCAACCAGATCCCGTACGGTGCTCGTCACGAGCACCTCGCCTGCGTCCGCCAGGGCTGCCACCCGGGCGCCGACATGCACGGCGATGCCGGCGAGGTCATCTCCGCGTTGCTCGCACTCTCCGGTGTGCAGGCCGGCCCGGATGCCGATGCCGAAGCGGGGCGCTCCCGTGGCAATCGCCTGTGCGCACCGGATGGCACGGGCCGGACCGTCGAAGCAGGCGAGGAAGCCGTCACCCGTGGTCTTGACCTCCCGGCCTCCGTACCGGTCGAGTTCGAGACGGATGGCGTGATCGTGCTGGTCGAGAACCTCTCTCCAGCGGCGATCCCCGAGCTTCGATGCCAATTCGGTCGATTTGACGATGTCGGTGAACAGCACCGTCTTGAGCACGCGCTCGATATCAGGCTGATGGCGACGGCCGGTGAGGAACTCCCGGATCTCGTCGATCACCGCCACAGCGTCGCCGATCCACCACCAGTGGTCTTCCCCTGGTAGCTCGACGTATTTTGCTCCGGCAATGTGCTGTGCGCAGTATCGGCCGTGGTGTACCTCGGCTACACGATCTTCCCTCCGGTGAACCACGAGCGTCGGAGCCGAGATGGCGCTCAAGACCGGTCGGATGTCGATGAGTGCGTTCATGGCGAGTTGCGTCACCATGGCCGAAGGTGTGCCCGTTGCGCTCTCGACCCTGGCCACCCAATCCCGTGCACCAGGAACGCCGGCCAGGCCGGGCGCGAACCATTGCTCACCGGACAATCCACTCCCCCAGCTCGATTCGACGTAGTCGAGCAACATCTTCTGGGCGCCATCGTCGAAGCCCCAGGGGAAATCAGGTGTGGCCGACCACTTGACCATGGCCTCGACGAGAATGAGCGCGCTGACCCGTTCCGGGTAGGTCGCCGCAAACAGGGCGGTGATCGGCGCGGCCTCTGATCCACCGAGGAGCGCGGCCCGTTCCGATCCGACCGCGCCCATCACGGCACGGACGTCATCCATGCGCTCCTCGAGCGTCGGAACCCCGGTGACCCGGTCGGAGAGTCCGGTGCCGCGCTTGTCGAGCAGGATCAACCGGCTGAATGCCGCCAGCCCGTTCCAAAAGGAACCGAGTGCGCCGTCGTCCCAGGCGGCATCCATGATCGCCAGACCCGGGGGGACCACCACGAGGTCGATGGGCCCCTCGCCCACCGTCTGGTAGGCGATGTCGAGATCACCGCTGCTGGCGTAGTGGGTGCGGGGCCTCTTGATCACCGGTCCTACCGCCTCTCCGGTTTGTCCGACGCGGATCTCCCCAGGTTCGCGCAAGCCCGGGTATCTTCGTGCCAAAGATCGTCAGACATGCCATGGCCTAGCCTCCCCGTGGTCGGGAAGACCCCGTCCGCCAGGGCGCCCGTTCCACCGGGCACGCCCGTTCACCGAACAACCCCGTTTCACCGAACAACGAGGAAGGGACGCACCAGATGGAAGCTCCCACGCTCATCGAATCGTTCCGGGTCGACGGCAAGGTCGCCGTGGTGACTGGAGCCGGCAGCGGCATCGGGAAGGCGAGCGCCCTGGCGCTGGCCGGGGCCGGGGCCACGGTGGTCTGCGCCGATATCCGGGCCGACACCGCCCAGGCCACCGCGGCCGAGATCTCGGCCCACGGAGGCGTCGCCGAAGGAGTGCCGCTCGACGTCTCCGCCCGCGCCGACATCGATGCGCTGGCCGGCCGGGTGTCGGCCGAGCGGGGCGGCATCCACGTCTGGTGCAACATCGCCGGGATCATGCTGGGCGGCCCCTTCCTCGAGGAGTCGGAGGAGGACCTCGACACCATCATGGCCGTCAACCTGAAGGGGGTCTTCTTCGGGTGCCAAGCCGCCGGTCGGGTCATGGTCGGTCAGCCGGAGGGGGGCAGCATCATCAACTGCTCGTCGGCCGCCGCCGACGCTCCCAGCCCCAACATCGCGATCTACGCCATCTGCAAGGCCGCGGTCAACCAGATGACCAAGAGCCTGGCCGTGGAGGTGGGCCGGAAGCACGTCCGGGTGAACGCCGTCGCTCCCGGGTTCGTGATCACCGGGATGACCACCGGCCATTTCAACCTCCCCGACGGGAGCCGGGACGAGACCATGGAGAACGACCTGGTGTCCGCCATGCGCAAGGGAGCCCCCCTGCGGTCGGTGGGCGAGCCCGAGGACATCGCCGCCGCGGTGCTGTACCTGGCCTCGGACGCCTCCCGGTTCATGACCGGCCAGGTGGTCAGGCCCAACGGCGGCGTGGCCATGATCTGAGGGGATAGGCCTCTGAACAGGGATTTCTCCCTGATTCGTCGCTGATCCGGCCCCGCTGGGACCCGCCGCGCCGCCTGGATGTCATACCCACCTGCTCCACTGTCTGTATGGCAGTCATGGCTCCTGACTCCGAACGGTCCGGCCGGCATCCGATCGAGGCTCGGGAACTGTTCGCCCACCTCGACGCCATCGACTCGTTCTTCGACGCCTACGAGCCCGACCGCTACTCCGCCGAGGACGGGGCGAAGATGCTCGGCCGGTTGACCCGGCACGAGCGACGGGTGGTGGCGGTCAAGACCCTGACGGCGGCCCGGGTGGCCCGGGGGAACCTCCATGTCCGCACCGGTCACCGGACGCCGGCCGAGTTCCTGGCTGCACAGACCGGCGACTCGGTGGGTGACGCCAGAGGCCTGATCCGCCTGGGTGAGAACTTGGCCGACCAGCCCGAGTTGGAGGAGTCCTTCCGCAAGGGTCGGCTGGCCCGCCGGCGGGCCGCCCTGGTCTCGGAGGCCGCCAGGATAAACCCGGGCCAGGAGGGTGAGCTGGTCAAGAGTGCCGAGTCCGACTCCGATGCCACCGTGATGGAGCGGTGTCTCCGGGCCAAGGCCGCGGGGCGGAGCCGGGAGGACGCCGAGCGCCACCGCCGGGCCCTCCACGACAGCCGTACCGCCCGCACCTGGACCGATGCGGACGGGGCCCTCCGACTCGAGGCCCGCTTCGCCCCCGAAGTCGGGGCTGAGCTGAAGGCGGCCCTGGAGGCTCAGGCCGAGCGGCAGTTCCAAAGGGCCCGCAAGGAGGGTCGCTTCGAGGCCTCCGACGCCTACCGGGCCGATGCTCTCCTCGCCCTCGTCACCGGCAAGGGACTCGTGGTCCCGGAGAGGAAGGGGCGTAGGCGTTCGGCCACTCCCGACCACGCCGTCCTCACCGAGCCCGCGGAGCCCACCGGAGACCCCAACGCCACCGTCTCGGTGGTGGTCGACCTCGAAGCCCTGCGCCGCGGGAAGGTGGAAGAGGGCGGTCGCTGCGAGATCCCCGGTGTGGGGTCGGTATCGGTCGAGCACGCGCACCGGCTCTTGGGGGAGGCCCTGGTCGAGCTGGTCATCGCCCATGGGGTGGACGTCACCACCGTCTACTCGGCCGGACGCCACATCCCCCGCCGGGTGCGCTCGGCCCTCCTCCTGCGGGACCCCCGGTGCGTGGTCCCCGGTTGCGATACCAGGCTCGGACTCGAGAACGACCACTGGGTCACCGACTTCGCCAAGGGCGGCCTCACCTCCCTCGACAACCTGGCCCGCGTCTGTCGCCGGCATCATCGGCAGCGGACGCACCAGGGGTTCGATCTCCTCCGGGGACCGGACGGGTGGGAGTGGATCGCCCCCAAGACCCCCGTCGTCCCCAAGCGGCCCCGACCCAAGCCGAAGGCCGAGGCCAGGTCCGCGACCCCCGCCCCGGCCTCGGGCTCCAGTTCGCCTCTGTTCGTCGAGGTCTCGCCCCGCCGCCGGGAGTGAGGCTCCGTCGCCCGACACCGGGCCCGAGCCCCGGCGCCAATCGGCTCCGTGGCACCTGACGGACCGTCAGACCAGGCGTTACACTCGCCCCATGGCCGACATGCCCATGATCATCTCCGTCGACGATCACGTAGTGGAACCACCCAACGTGTGGTTGGACCGCCTTCCGAAGAAGTACCACGACGTCGGGCCCCGGATCGTGCGCGCCCCGATGGGCGAGATCACCTTCGTCGGCGGCAAGCTCACCGTGGTCCCCGGCTCGGAGGGCTTCCCCACCGACTGGTGGTACTACGAGGACCTGAAGCGCCCGCTGCTGCGGGTCGACTCCGCCGTCGGTGTGCCCCGGGACGAGGTGACCATGCGGGGCGTGACCTACGAGGACATGCGGCCCGGCTCCTACCAGGTCGCCCCTCGGCTCGAGGACATGGACGTCAACCACCTGGAGGCCTCGCTGTGCTTCCCCACGTTCCCGCGGTTCTGCGGCCAGACCTTCACCGAGGCCCAGGACAAGGAGCTCGCCCTTCTGTGCGTCAAGGCCTACAACGACTGGATGGTCGACGAATGGTGCGGTCCGGAGGCCCAGGGCCGGCTCATCCCGTTGACCCTCATCCCCCTCTGGGATGCAGACCTGGCGGCCGACGAGGTGCGCCGCAATGCCGCCCGCGGCGTGCGCGCCGTGTGCTTCAGCGAGATCCCCCCCTTCCTGGGGCTGCCCTCGGTGCACGATCCCGACCACTACTGGGATCCGTTCTTCCGGGCGTGCGCGGAGACCGGGACCATCGTCAACATGCACATCGGCTCGTCGTCCAAGATGCCATCGACCTCGGCCGACGCCCCGCCGGCGGTGGGCTCGACGCTGACCCACTCCAATGCCACCTACTCCATGGTCGACTTCATGTTCTCCGGGGTGCTCGTCCGCTTCCCCGACCTCAAACTGGCCTACGCCGAGGGCCAGATCGGCTGGATCCCGTACATCCTCGAGCGGGCCGACAACGTCTGGGAGGAGAACCGCGGCTGGGGAGGGGTGGCCGACATCGTGCCCGAACCGCCGTCGACCTACTTCCACCGTCAGATCTTCGGCTGCTTCTTCGACGACGCCTTCGGGCTGAAGAACGTCGAGTCGATCGGGGTCGACAACATCACCTACGAGTCGGACTATCCCCACTCGGACTCGACCTGGCCCCAGACCCGTCAGATCGCCGAGAAGCAGATGAAGGACCTCACCGACGAGCAGGTGTACAAGATCGTCAGGGGCAACGCCATCAAGCTCTACGACCTCGACTTCAAATGACCCACCGGGCCTAGGCCTTCCCCCGTGGACCTGCGCTACACCGACGCCGAACAGGCGTTCCGAGCCGAGCTGCGCCGATGGTTGGCCGACACCCTGCCCGGCCTCCCGGCCAAGCCCCCGCCCGGGGACTGGCCCGGACGCCGCGCCTACGACACCCATTGGCAGCGGCTGCTGTTCGACGCCGGGTACGCCGGAGTGGACTGGCCGGTCGAGGGTGGGGGCCGGGGCTCCTCGGCCATCGAGGAGCTGATCTTCAAGGAGGAGCTCGAGCGGGCCCACGCCCCCTACGTCGGGGTCAACTTCGTCGGCCTCCTCCACGCCGGCCCGACCATCGTGGCCGAGGGCACGCCCGAGCAGCGACAGCGCTACCTGCCGCCCATCCTCCGGGGTGACGAGGTCTGGTGCCAGGGGTTCTCCGAGCCGGATGCCGGGAGCGACCTGGCCTCCATGCGCACCCGGGCCGTCCGTGACGGCGACCACTACGTGGTCTCCGGGTCGAAGATCTGGACGTCGCACGCCGAGGTGGCCGACTACTGCGAGCTGCTGGTCCGCACCGGGGCCGAGGACAGCCGCCACCGGGGCATCTCGTGGCTGATCCTCCCCATGGACGCCCCCGGGGTGGAGATCCGTCCGCTGACCACCATCGCCGGGTCCACCGAGTTCGCCGAGCTGTTCCTCGACGAGGTGCAAGTCCCGGTGTCCAATCGGGTGGGCGAGGAGAACGACGGGTGGCGGGTGACCATGGTCACCTTGAGCTTCGAGCGGGGCACTGCCTTCGTCGGTGACCTGCTCGAGGCCAGAGAGGTGCTCTCCGCCACCGTGGCCCTGGCCCGGCGGACCGGGGCGTGGTCGGATCCATCCGTCCGGCGTCGGGCCGGCCATCTGCTGGCCGAGCTGGATGCCCTGTGGGCCCTCACCCGGCGCAACGTGTCCCAGGCCGCCCGCACCGGGGTCCCCGGCATCGGCGGGACGCTCTTCAAGCTGGCCTACACCGAGGCCCGTACCGAGCTGGGCGAGTTCTCGCTCTCGCTGCTGGGCCGGGCCGGGTTGGCCGCCGACGAGCTCGAGGGCACCGACGGTCTCGGTCCCCTGCCCAACGCCACCATGGTCGAGGACTGGCTCCGGGGCATCTCCCTGACCATCGCCGCCGGCACGTCGCAGATCCAACGGAACATCGTCGGCGAACGGATCCTCGGGCTGCCCAAGGAGCCGGCCGCGACCATCTCCCCGGCGGCGGCCAAGTCCCCGGCGGCGGCCAAGTGACCGCCGTCAGCCGCCGCTGAGCATCGAGGAGCGCCGACCACCGATGGACTTCGAGCCGACCGAGCTCCAGACCGACCTGGCCGAAGGCGTCCGCCGGCTGTGCCAGGGCCAGTTCCCGCTCGAGCGGGTCCGCTCCTTCGAGCTGGCCGACCGGGTCGTCGACCGAGCTGACTGGCGCCGGCTGGGCGATGCAGGCGTGTTCAACCTGTGCCTGGCCGACGAGGCGGGCGGCCCCGGCCTGGGGCTGGCCGAGGCGGCGCTGGTCTTCGAGGAGCTCGGTCGGGCTCTCGTCCCCGGCCCTCTGGTGGCGTCCCATCTGGCGGCCGGGCTGGTCGACGGGGCGGACAGCGGCGAGGTCGTCGTCGGGGTGGTCGAGGCCGACCCGGTCGGCAACGGCGAGGTCGGCACCGACCCGAGCGGCACCGGCGCGGCCCTGCCCATGGTGGTCGAGTTCCTCGACGACCTCGATGTCCTGTTGGTGCTTTCGGAGCAGGGGATCGCCTCGCTCGACCCACGGTCCCTGAACGCCACCCGGCTGCACCGCCCGATGGACCCGCTCACCCCGCTCTGGTCGGTCCCGGCCCTTCCCCAGGGCTCACCCATCGCCGGCCCGGAGATCGCCCGATGGTGGCGGAGGGACGGGGCGGTCCTCACCGCCGCCCTTCAGATCGGTGCGGCAGCGTGGAGTACCGAGCTGGCCGTCGAGTACGCCAAGCAGCGCCGGCAGTTCGGCCGGCCCATCGGCGGGTTCCAGGCGGTGAAGCACCTCTGCGCGGACATGGCGGTGAGGACGGAGCTGGCCCGATGCGCGGTCCACGCCGCGGCCGTCACCGTCGACCAGCCCGACGTCGGCGATGCGGAGGTGGCGGCGGCCGGGGCCAAGCTGCTGGCCGACGAGGCCGCGGTGGCCAACGGCCGATCGTGCATCCAGGTCCACGGGGGCATGGGGTTCACCTGGGAGGTCCCGGCCCACCTGACCTACAAACGGGCCCGGGTCCTGGCCACCCGGTTCGGCACCGGGGACCGGCTGGCAGAGTCGTTGGGCGAGTCACTGGCCGCGCCAGGGGCCGACCTACTCTGATCCGATGACCACCTCCCCGATCCCGCCGCCCGACGATGTGGTGACCGTGCTTCCCGCCGGACGCACGGTTTACGGGATGCAGCTCCCGGTCCAGTCCCAGTCGTCCATCTACGTGCAGCCCTGGGAGCCGGCGGCGGGACCCGCCGAGCTGGCGGAGGTGGCGCAGGCCTGCGAGGCCGCCGACTTCTTCTATGTCGGCGTGTGCGACCACACCTTCATCCCCGAGCGGCTGGCCGGCGCCATGAGCACCACCTGGTACGACACCGTCGCCACCCTCGGCTGGCTGGCCGGGATCACCACCCACATCCGGCTCCTCTCCCATATCTACGTGATCGCCCTGCGCCACCCCCTGCGATCGGCCAAGGAGTTCGCCACCCTCGACGCGCTGTCCGGCGGGCGGGTGATCTGCGGAGTCGGCGCCGGCCACGTCACCGAGGAGTTCGAGCAGATGGGGCCGGAGTTCGAGCACCGGGGAGCGGCCACCGACGAGGCCATCGCCGGACTGGCCAACGGCCTGGTCAACGAGTTCCCGACCCTGGACGGGCCGAGGTGGAAGGCCTCGGGCGCCGGGCTGGCGCCGAGGCCCGTGCAGTCACCCCGCCCCCCCATCTGGGCCGGGGGCTCGTCGTCGGCCGCGCTGCGGCGCACGGCGCGCTTCGCCGACGGGTGGCTGCCGCAGTCGCTCGGGCCCGACCCCGCTCTGCTGACCGAGCTGCGTTCGCTGCGCCAGGAGTTCCGCGGCGGAGCGCCCCTCGACATCGGTGGGCTCTCCGAGTTCCTCTACGTGGGGCGCCCCCCGTCCGGGCTCGACCTGCCCAAAGGGACAGTGGCCGGCCGGCCCGAGCAGGTGGCCGAGTACCTGCGGACGTTCCCCGAGGCGGGGGTGGGGCAGGTCCAGGTGCGGTTCCCGTCCCGCACCGCCGACGAGCTGTGCGACCAGATCGCCGCCTTCGGGAGCGAGGTGGCACCGCTGGTCGACCGGTGATCCGGCGCCAACCCGGGCGGCCCCCGATGGGTGCTCCCTCCCGGTTCAGCCGGTGGTCGAGGTGGTGGAGCCGGTGCCCGGACCCTGCACGGCCGCCGAGGTGGTGGTAGAGCCAGGTCCCGGCCCCTGACGGGTGGTGGTCGTCGAACTAGACGCCGTCGGGGTGGGGGCAGTGCCCGAGTTGGGGTTCGTGGTGGTCGTGGCGGCGGCGGAGGGCCGGGTGGTCGTGGTGGTCACGGTGGAGGTGGTCGTCGACGAGACCGTGGCGCCGGGGTAGAAGACCCCTCCGTTGGTGGCTATCCCCGTCGAGGTCGGGGCCGTGGGCGGATAGAAGTACCAGAGGGTGCCGAACCCGAGGAACAGCACCAGCATCGCCAGGGTGGACCGCCGGATGGGGAAGCGCGGGTGGACCGGCGCCGACATGAACCCCACCAGCGCGCTGTGCCTCCCGTCGGCACTGCCGTCCGATGCCGGGGCCAGTGGGTCCGGTGGGCCGGGTGGACCGCCTGGACCGCCTGGACCGCCCGGGACCTCGCCCGGATCGGATGGCCGCTCGCTCATGAGGACGCCGGGGCGGCGCTGTCACCGATCGACGGCGAACTGATCCCGGCCGAGCGCAGGGCGGTGGCCGCCCGCAGCCGGATCTCCCGGGCCACTGCGAACTGGCGCCCGGGCAGGGTCCGGGCGATGAGGCGGAGCTGCACGTACCCCACGTCGATGGTCTCCACCCCGGCCACGATGGGATCGCCGAGCAGCGAGTCCTTCCAGCGGGCGTCGGTGGCCATCGCCCCGACCACCTCCCGGAGGGTTTCCGTCACCTGGGCCAGGTCCTCGGTCACCGCCACCGGGATGTCGATCACCGCCCGCGACCAGTCCTTGGACAGGTTGGTGACCTGGCGGAGGGCGCTGTTGGGCACCACCACCAACTCGCCCTGGGTCGTTCGCAGCTTGGTCACCCGCAGCGTCAGCTCCTCGACCGTCCCGGTGATGCCGGCCGTCTGGCCGGGCACCGACAGCCGGATGACGTCCCCGAAGGCGAACTGGCGCTCCGCCAGCAGGAAGAAACCGGCCAGCAGGTCGCCCACCATCTGCTGCGCCCCGAATCCGAGTCCGATCCCGATGACCGTGGCCGGGGCGACCAGTGTGGTGAGCGGCAGGCCCAGCCGGTCGAAGGCGACGATACCGGCGACGAAATAGATGAGGGCTACTGCCGCCCACTCGACCGCCTCGCTGATGGCCCGCGAGCGCTTGAGGGATTCGGCAGCCACCGCGCCGGCTTCGATCTGGCGGCGGATCCGTTCATCGATCCACCGGCGCCGCCGCGCCCCGGTCCAGTGGGCGAACCGCACGGCCAGGCCGGCACCCAGGAGCAGGACGACGACGGGGAGGAGGTTGTTCTGGAGCCAGGACTGGTGGTGAATGCCCGGAAACTACCATCGCCCGGCTGCGGGCATCCCGGTCCGGCCGCCGTATGACGACGCGGCCCACCCGACGGCCCACCCGACGGCCCACCCGACGACCCACCCGAGGTCGGCCCCTGGCCCGATGCGGCCCACCGAGGTCGGCCCCTGGCCCGGCGCGCCGCACCCGCGGCCCCGGCGCAGCCCGGACAGGACCGGCGGCGGTACCGTAAACTGACGGTCTGTCAGCTGTCGGCCCCGGAGAATTCCCCGTCCGGGTCCCGCCGCTGCCGAGAGTTCGACACGCTCCGGAGGGAATGCCCATGCTCGACTACGTGATCCGCAACGGCCTGGTCGTCGACGGCACCGGCTCCCCCGGCCGTCGGGCCGACGTCGGAGTCCGCCAGGGCAGGATCGCCGCCATCGGCCCCATCGACGAGGCCGGTGCCACCGAATTCGACGCCGAGGGCCTGGTGGTGGCCCCGGGCATCATCGACCCCCACACCCACTACGACGCCCAGCTGTTCTGGGACCCGACCGCCTCCCCGTCCAACCTGCACGGGGTCACCACCGTGATCGGGGGGAACTGCGGCTTCACCCTGGCTCCGATCAAGGGAACGGACCACGACTACATCCGGCGGATGATGGCCAAGGTCGAGGGCATGCCCCTGGTGGCCCTGGAGGACGGCCTCCCCTGGGACTGGACCACCTTCGGCGACTACCTCGGCAAGCTCGAGGGGAACCTCGGGGTCAACGCCGGATTCCTGGTCGGGCACTGCGCGCTGCGGCGGTGGGTGATGGGATCGGAGCGGGCGGCCGAGGTGGCCTCCGATTCGGAGGTGGCGGAGATGACCCGGCTGCTGGCCGAGTCGATCGAGGCCGGTGGGCTGGGATTCTCGTCGTCCCAGTCCCGCACCCACTCCGACGGGGACGGGAACCCGATCTCGTCCCGGCACGCCGACCGTCGCGAGATGCTGGCCTTCTGCGAGGTGGTACGCGACCACCCGGGCACGACCCTCGAGTACATCACCAACGGTTGCCTCGACACCTTCACGGACGAGGAGATCGACCTGATGGTGTCCATGACCACCACCGCCCGCCGGCCACTCAACTGGAACCTGCTCACCGTCGATTCCCGCACCCCGGACAAGACCGGGCGCCAGCTGGAGGCCTCGGCGCAGGCCGCGGCGGCCGGTGGTCGGATAGTGGCGCTGACCATGCCCACGCTGGTCCCCATGAACATGAGCTTCCGGACCCACTGTGCCCTGTTCCTCATCCCCGGGTGGGGCGACGTGATGGGCCTCCCGGCCGAGCAGCGCATCGAGAAGCTGCGGGACCCCGCCGTCCGGACCCGCCTCGACGAGCTGGCCCACTCCGAGGAGGCCGGGGTCTTCCGCCGCCTTTCCCACTGGGCCAACTACATCATCGGCGACACCTTCGCCCCGGAGAACGAGGGGCTGAGCTGGCGCGACGTCGGATCGATCGCCACGGAGCAGGGGAAGCCCCCCTTCGACACGCTGCTCGACCTGGTCATCGCCGACGACCTGCGGACCGTGCTGTGGCCCAAGGCCTCCGACGGGGACGACGCCTCGTGGCAGGCGCGGGCCGAGGTGTGGGACAACCCCGGCGCCATGGTGGGGGGATCCGACGCGGGCGCCCACCTCGACCGGATGTGCGGGTCCAACTACCCGACCTCCTTCCTCGGCGACTGCCTCCGCAAGCGCAAGCTGGTGCCCATGGAGCGGGCCATCCAGATGATGACCGAGGCGCCCGCCGAGCTCTTCGGGCTCCACGACCGCGGCCGCCTGTCGGTGGGCCGGTGCGCCGACCTGTTCGTCTTCGACCCGGACACCGTGGGCTCCGAGCCGGCCACCCTGGTCCACGACCTCCCCGGCGGGAGCCCCCGCCTGATCGCCGACGCCATCGGCGTGGTCCGGGTGCTGGTCAACGGCGTCGAGACCGTCGCCGACGGCAAGCCCACCGGGAGCCTACCGGGTACTCTGCTCAAGTCGGGGAGGGACACAGAGACCGTGGACCCGACGCCCGCCGGGGTCTGACCCCGGCCACCCGGACCGAAGGCTCGGCCGCCGCACCGACTCCGTACCGACTCCGTACTGACTCCATACCGACTCCATGCCGACTCCATGCCGACACCGTCCGGCGCCGCTCGACCGACTCATCACCGTACCGCGAAAGGGGACCCACCATGGGTAGCCAGGCCATCACCAGGGACGAAACGCAGCTGCTGATCGGGGGCAAGTGGACCGAGGCCGGAGGCGGCACCTACGACATCGTCAACCCGGCCACCGAGCAGGTGGTGGGCCAGGCCCCGGACGCATCGGTGGAGGACGCCAGCGACGCCGCCGCCGCCGCCCGGGAGGCCTTCCCGGCCTGGGCGGCCACCCCGGTGGAGGAGCGCCTGGGCCTCCTGAAGGCGGCGGCGGCCGCCCTCCGGTCCAGGAACGACGACCTGGTCCCGCTGGTGATCGCCGAAACCGGGGCCACCGCCTCGGTGGGCTCGCGGATGCAGGTCCCGATCAGCGCCGACCGCTTCGACCGCTACTCGCGGGACATCCGCCACGTGCAGGAGTCGATGCTCCCCCCGGTGGCCACCGCCGCCACCCCGCTGGCCCCCGGCGGTCTGATCAGCGCCCTCGCCTACCGCCAACCGGTGGGGGTGGTGGCGGCCATCGCCAGCTACAACTTCCCGCTGACCAACATGGCCGGGAAGGTCGCCCCCGCCCTGGCCATGGGCAACACGGTGGTCATCAAGCCCGCCCCCCAGGACCCGCTGGCCGTGATCGAGCTGGCCCGGGTGCTCCAGGAGGTCGGGTTCCCCCCCGGCGTCGTCAACCTGGTCAGCGCGCAGGGCCCCGACCCAGCCTCCGCCTTGACCTCCTCGCCCGACGTCGACATGGTGTCGTTCACCGGGTCCACCGCCGTCGGCCAGCGCATCGCCGCGGCCGGGGCCCCCACCATGAAGCGGCTGTTGATGGAGCTCGGCGGCAAGGGCGCGGCGGTGGTGTTCGACGATGCCGACATCAAGGGGGCGATCACCGCCATCGGGTCCACCTGGGCCTTCCACTCCGGTCAGATCTGCACGGCGCCGACCCGGGCCGTCGTCCACCGGAGCATCTTCGACCAGGTCGTCGAGAGCCTGGCCAAGTTCGCCGGCGTGCTGAAGGTGGGCGACCCGACCGAACCGGACACCGTGGTCGGCCCCCTGATCTCGGGGCAGCACCAGCAGCGGGTGCTCGACTACATCGAGACCGGGCGCCGACAGGGCGAGGTGGTCGCCGGGGGCAACCGTCCCGCCCACATGGACACCGGCTACTACGTCGAGCCCACCCTGATCACCGGGTCGAACGAGATGACGGTGGCCCGCGAGGAGATCTTCGGACCGGTGGTGGTGGCCATCCCCTTCGACGACGAGGAGGAGGGCATCGCCATCGCCAACGATTCCGACTTCGGCCTGTACGACTACGTCTTCTCCGGCGACACGGCCCGGGCCTTCCGGGTGGCCAAGCTGCTCCGGGCCGGCCATGTGGGCATCAACACGGCCCAGCGCAACATGGATGCGCCCTTCGGCGGCTTCAAGATGAGCGGCCTCGGCCGCGACGGCGGCGACTACGGGCTCGAGGCCTACTCGGAGATGCAGTCGATCATCTGGGCCGGCTGAGGGCCACGGGCTGATCCCGGTCGACCCGCGGTCAGCCGGCTCCGGCCTGAGCCGACCGGTGGGTCGGTCGGTCGGCGGCGGATCCTATCGGTCCGATACTGGGGAAACCGTTGCCCGATTGGAGTACAACGGGTCGGTGCCCGCCCCGGTCCCGCCCTCGATCCCCGCCTCGTTCACCGAGATTGCTGCTCGGGTCTCCAATTGGGGCCGATGGGGCCCGGACGACCAGATCGGCACCCTCAACCTGGTCGACGCCGGGACCCGTCTGCGGGGGGCGGCCTCGATCCGCGACGGGGAGGCCTTCGCCCTGGGCCTGCCCCTCTCGTCCGACCAGGGGATCCAGATGGGATTCGTCAAGGGCCGGGAGAACCCGGTCCGCACCATGATCAGCGTCAACGAGCCCCTCAGCCCGGATCCGGAGTGGATCGCCACCTCCGAGGACGCGGTGACCCTCGCCATGCAGTGCGCCACCCACTGGGACGGACTGGCCCATGCGTCCTATGGGGCCGGCCCGGCGGGCGGGAGGCTCTACAACGACTTCCCCGCCTCGTCGATCACCGACGCCGGTGCGGGCAAACTCGGGATCCACCTGATCACCTCGCTGGTGACGCGGGGGGTGCTCCTCGACGTGCCCCGGGCCAAGGGCCTGGAGATCCTGGAGGCCGGCTACCCGATCACGCCGGCGGACCTGGACGCGGCGTGCGCCCTGGCGGGTGTGGCCGTCGAAGCCGGCGATGTGGTGCTGGTCCGCACCGGTCAGACCGCCCACCTGGCCCTGCCCGGCCGGCCCGGGCTCGGCGGGGCGGCGGCGCTACGGGACCTGGTCGCCTACACCTGGCCGGCCCCGGGCCTGACCATGGCGACGGCCGTCTGGTTCCATGACCGCGACGTGGCCGCGGTGGCGACCGACACCATGGTGCTCGAGGTCTACCCGTGCGAGGACGACGACCTGTACCTCCCCGTGCACCTCCTCCACCTCGTCGAGATGGGAATGACCCAGGGCCAGAACTGGTTCCTCGACGAGCTGGCCGATGCGTGCGCGGCCGACGGGCGCTACGAGTTCCTGCTGGACGCCACCCCGCTGCCGTTCACCAATGCCCTCGGCTCGCCGGTAAACCCCGTGGCCGTGCGCTGACGGTCACCGGGCGGGCTCGGAGGCTTCGCCGGAATGCACCCTTGGACTACCCCGGACCCGACCGTCCCCCGGCCTTGGCCGAAGCCGCCTTGACCTCGGCGGTCCGGACGGCTGCCGCTCCCCCGCCGATCACCGGTCCGGTGCGGGGCGGCGGCGGCTCCGATCCCGCCACCGCCGCCCCGGCAGGAGCCGCCCGACCGGTGACCGACCAGTGCAGCAGCCGGGCCTGGCTGTCCACCAGCGATGCGGTTCGGATGCCCCAGAACTCGAAGCCGTAGCGGTGCCCGGCCACCTGGGCCAGCATGGCGATGAGGGTGCCGGCCGCGGCCATCGGGTCCGAGCCCGCCGGTGACCCGGAGGGGTCGGCGTTGGTGGCGATGACCCGGGCCAGGGTGACGGTGACGGCGTTGAGGGCCCGCACCCGCAGCCCCTGGAAGCGCAGGTCCCCCTCCACCGTGGTCAGCTCGACCACCCGGAAGACGGCCCGGTTGCGCTCCCAGTACTCCATGAAGCCCTCGACCACGGCCACGGCCGTGGCCCAGCTGGCATCCTCGGTCCAGTCGCCGTCCACCAGGCCGGCCAGGACCCCGGCCCCCTCCACCAACTCCTCCGCCAGCACGGTGATGGCCGCTTCCACATTCTCGAAGTACTGGTAGAAGGTCGCCGGCGACGTGCCCGCCTGCCGGGCGATGTCGATCACCTTGATCGACCGCCAGGGAGTGGCCACCAGCAGCTCGACGGTGCACTCCAGCAGGCGCTGCCGGGTGGCCCGGCCTCGGCGGCCGGGGACCCGCCCATCGGTGGTGGCGATCAGCTCGGGATCGTCGGCGACGGCCATGGCCGACCATGGTACCGACGGCCGGGACGAAATGACGGGGCGTCAGAATCCTGCGCCCTTCCCCTGCCACCTCCCCGGATGCCGTCCGTCCGCCGGCCGCGCCCCGATTCCGGCGACGAAATCCCAGGCGAGTAGGGTAACCGCTCATGGCGAACCGTCCGGTGCCACGCACCTTGACGCGAGCCCAGCAAGCCCGTCGTCAGCGTGTCGTGGACGCCGCCATGGCGCTCGGGCTCGAGGGCGGGTACGAGGCGGTGCAGATGCGGGACGTCGCCGCCCGTGCCGATGTGGCCATGGGCACCGTCTACCGGTACTTCACCAGCAAGGACCACCTGTTGGCCGCCGCCCTCGTCCACTGGGTGGAGTTGCTCGACACCCGGCTGGCCCAGCTCCCGGCCCAGGGCGGCACCGCCGCCGAGCGGGTGATCGACGCCCTCGACCGGGCCCTCCGGTCCATGGGCCGCCAACCCAAGCTGGTCGGCGCCGTCTTCACCGCCCTCGCCTCCCCGGACCCCGCGGCCATCGAGTGCCAACAGCAGGTGTCGATCCTGATGGAGGGGATCATCACCCGGGCCATCGGTGACCCCCACCCGTCCGACCTCGGCGACCGGGCCCGCATCCTCGGCCACGTCTGGTACTCGGCCCTGGTGGGGTGGGTGAACGGGTGGAGCAACATGGGCCGCGTCCATGACGAGCTGGTGGTGGCCATCGGCCTGCTGCTTCCCACCGGGGTCCCCACCGGAGCCGGCTCCGGGCCAGGCGACGAGGGTCATTCCGGGATCCAGACCGAGGCCCTGTCGGCCCCGGGCACCCCGATGGGCATGGCCTAGGCGCGCCGCCGACCGGGGTACCGTCTGACATGCCCGCGGCCATCGAGGTGCGACAACTGTCCAAGGACTTCGGGAGCGTGCGGGCCGTCGACGACCTGAGCTTCGAGGCCGTGTCCGGCCGGGTGACCGGGTTCCTCGGGCCGAACGGCTCGGGCAAGACGACGACGCTGCGGATCCTGCTCGGACTGGTCTCCTCCAGCGCAGGCACCGCCACGTTCGGCGGCCGGCGCTACACCGAGCTCGACCACCCGGCCCGCCACGTGGGCGCCGTGCTCGAGGCGGTCAGCTTCCACCCGTCCCGGAGGGCGGAGGACCACCTGAAGTCGGTGGCCATCGGGGCGGGGATCCCGATCGGCAGGGTGGACGAGACGCTCGATCTGGTCGGCCTGGGCGACGTGGCCCGGCGTCGGGTCGGGAAGTTCTCGATGGGCATGCGCCAGCGCCTGCAGCTGGCCACCTCCCTGCTGGGCGACCCCGAGATCCTCATCCTCGACGAGCCCTCCAACGGGCTCGACCCCCAGGGCATCCAGTGGCTGCGCACCTTCATCCGCCATCAGGCCTCGCTCGGCCACGCCGTGCTCGTCTCCTCCCACCTGCTCTCGGAGATGGAGGAGACGGTCGACGACGTGGTCATCGTGTCCCACGGCAGGCTGGTGCTCCAGACCACGCTGGCCGAGCTGGCCGGCCAGGCCGGCACCCGAACCGGGCTGCGCATCAGGTCACCGGAGCTCCCCCGCCTCATGGCCCTGCTGCAGGCCATCCCGGTGGCCTACCGCCAGATGGCCCAGGACATAGTGGTCATCGACGGAGCCAGCCCCGAGTGGTTCGGGCCGTTCGCCGCCCAGCACCAGATCGTGCTCTACGAGCTGGTCCACGAACGCGGGAGCCTGGAAGAGGTCTTCCTCAGCCTGACCCACGGCTTCGACACCGCTGACCCGCGGGGAGCGGGCGGGCAACCGGCCCCGGCCGGGTATGCACCGGCCGGGCCCGGCCCGGCCCAGATGCCGGGAGGTGGGGCGTGATCGCCATCATCCGTTCGGAGTGGTTGAAGATGCGCACGACGGCGGTGCCGTGGGTCATGACCGGAATCGCGCTCGTCATCAACGGGCTGCTCATCCTGGTGTACTTCGTGAATCACGGCAGTGGTGGCGGTGGCGGTGGTGGTGGCGGCGGCGGGGGTCCGGACGTGAGCACCTTCGGCGTCCCCGACTACCCGCATACCACCCGACAGCTCAGGAACCTGCTGGGGTCGGGCTTCACCGGCTACCTCCTGGCCCTGCTGGTCGGTGTGCTCTGCATCACCACCGAGTTCCGGCACAAGACGGTGACCACGACGCTTCTGGTCACGCCCCGCCGGGGCCAATTCGTGGTCGGAAAGCTGATCACCTCGGCCCTCCTCGGGGCGGCGTTGGCCGTGATCATGTTGGTGGCCACCCTGGTCGGTGGTGGCCTGACCCTGGCCGCCCAGGGCGGTTCGTTCGCCGACCTGCTCCGGCAGGTGCCGGCGGTGGCTCCGGGCATGGTCCTGGTGTTCGCCCTCTTCGCCATCCTCGGCGTCGGTGTCGGCTCCCTGCTCACCAACCAGGTGGCGGCCATCATCGTCGTCCTGGGGTGGTTCATCATCGTCGAGAGCATCCTGGTCGGTCTGGTCAACGGCGCGGAGAAGTGGGTGCCGACCGGCGCGGCTATCGCCGCCTCCAACCTGACCCGGGGCATGGGCTCCCGCTTCGGGTTGTTCAACTGGTGGGAAGGTGGCCTCTTGATACTGGGCTACGGGTTGTTCTTCGCCGTCGTCGGCTCGCTCGTCCTGACCCGGCGCGACATCACCTGAGCCCGCCGGGGACCCGTAGGCTTCCCCCCGATGCCCGACCGCCCCGGCCCGCGCCCTCCCGACCGCCGGCTGCCGGCCCACGGGCTCGACGCCGAGCAGGTGCTGGCGCGCATGGGCGAGCTCCGGGCGAACGACCGCGACTGGCGCGGCGGCCGGGTCTTCTCCCTCGTCTACTCCGCCGGCGACGCCGTCCACGACCTCCTGGCCCGTGCCGCCACCCTCTACTCGGCGGAGAACGCACTCAACACGGCCGTCTTCCCCAGTCTGGCCCGCATGCAACAGGACATCGTCTCCATCACCGCCGGGCTGCTCGGGGCCGACCGCCTGGCGGCCGGCGAGCGGCAGGGGGTGCGGGGCTACCTCACCTCGGGCGGCACCGAGTCCCTCCTGCAGGCCACCAAGACGGCGCGGGACTGGGGACGCTCGGTTCGGGCCATCAGCCGTCCCAACATGGTGATGGCCACCAGTGCTCACGCCGCCTTCGAAAAGGCGGCCCACTACTTCGACGTGGAGTCACGCCGCCTCCCGGTGCGGTCAGACTTCTCCGCCGATCCGGACGCCATGGCCGACGCCGTCGACGCTGACACGGTGATGGTGGTCGCCTCCGCCCCCTCCTACCCGCAGGGCGTCATCGACCCGGTGCCCGAGATCGCCCGCATGGCATCCGACCGGGGCGTCCTCTGCCACGTCGATGCGTGCCTGGGAGGGTTCATCCTCCCGTTTCTGAGCCGCCTCGGGCACCTCGACCGCCCCTGGGACCTCGGCGTCCCCGGGGTGACGTCGATCTCGGCCGACCTCCACAAGTACGGCTACGCCTCCAAGGGTGTCTCGGTGGTGCTCTACCGCAACCGGCAGCTGGCCGCGCTCCAGCCCTTCATCACCACCAACTGGCTGGGCGGGCTGTACGGGTCGCCGGCCATGGCGGGCACCCGTCCGGCCGGTCCGATCGCTGCCGGCTGGGCGGTGCTCCACTACCTGGGGACCGACGGCTACCTGCGCCTGGCCGAGGACGCGCACCTGGCCGCCACGGCGCTCAAGTCGACGATCGAGGCGACCCCCGGCCTGGCCCTTCGGGGCAGGCCCGACGCCACCGTGTTCGCATTCGGGGGGGATCCAGAAGACGGGCGGATCGACTCGTTCGCCCTGGGCGACGGCCTCGCCGAGCGGGGAGGCTGGTTCTTCGACCGGCAGGCCCCGCCAGAGAGCCTGCACGCCACCGTGCACGCCGGGCACCGGTCCGTGGTCGACCAGCTGTGTTCCGATCTCACCTCCGTCGCCGGCGGGCTGGCGGTGTCCCGGGATCGCTCGGATGACCGCAGCACCACCTACGGCACCGCCTAGTGGACGGAGGTCGGTCACCTGGCCCGACCGCCGGTCCGTTGCCTGGCCGGCAGCCCGTCGTCTATACATGCGGAGTCGACCCTCACCTTGCCCGGTGACCTCGACGGCATGGGGAGATGCCGTCATCCACCGATCGGACCGGGCTGGGAGGGCCCGGGATCCCCGGCCCGTGCATGGACACGCCGGGGACACTCCAGCGAAAAGCCGGGGACTCGCCCGACACGCCGGGGAGACAAGAGACAATCGATGATCTGACGGGGGGGCGCTTGATGGACCGCAAGTGGTGGACGCTCATCGCAGTGTGCGTCGGCATGTTCATGCTGCTGTTGGACATCACGGTGGTGAACGTTGCGCTCCCGGACATCCAGAAGTCGCTCCACTCCTCCTTCGCCGACCTCCAATGGGTCGTGAACGCCTACGCCCTGACCCTGGCCGCGTTCCTGCTCACCGCCGGGGTCATCGGCGACATGTACGGCCGGCGGGGCGTCTTCGCCATTGGACTCTGCCTCTTCTCGCTGGCTTCGCTGCTTTGCGGCCTGTCCACTTCGTCACTGATGCTGAACCTCTCCCGGGGGGCGCAGGGGGTCGGGGGGGCCATCATGTTCGCCACCTCGCTGGCCCTCATCGCCCAGGCGTTCTCGGGCAAGGACCGGGGCACGGCCTTCGGCGCCTATGGCGCGGTCATCGGCGGCGCGGTGGCGATCGGCCCGCTGCTCGGGGGCATCATCACCAGTGGCGTCGGTTGGCGGTGGATCTTCTTCGTCAACATTCCCATCGGGGTGGTGGCCATCGCCATCACCCTGGCCAAGGTGGTCGACTCGAGGGACCCGACGACCCGGAGCATCGACTGGGTCGGCTTCATCTCGTTCACCGCCTCGCTGTTCATGCTGGTGTTCGCCCTGGTGCAGGGCAACGCCCGGGGATGGGGGAGCTCATACATCGTGGGGCTCCTGGTGGGATCAGGGCTCCTGATGGCCGTCTTCCTGATCGCCGAGTGGCGCCAGGACGACCCGATGCTCGACCTGTCCCTGTTCAGGCGGCCGGCGATGGTGGGTGTCTCCCTGGCCGCCTTCACCCTGCCGGCGTCGATCTTCGCCATGTTCCTCTACCTGACCCTCTACCTCCAGGACGTCCTCGGGTACGGCCCGTTCGCCGCGGGAGTCCGCTTCCTGCCTGTGACCATGCTGGCCTTCGCGGTGGCGCCGTTCGCCGGCAAGCTCACCGTGCGGGTGCACTCCCGCTACCTGTTGGGACTGGGCCTGCTGCTGGTGGCATTCGGCTGCAACCTCATGACCCATGTGCACGCCAACTCCTCATGGACCGTCCTGCTCCCCGGCTTCATCGTGGCCGGCCTCGGCGTGGGCACCACCAACCCGGTCCTGGCCTCCGCCTCCGTGTCCGTAGTCCCGCCGGAACGGAGCGGCATGGCATCGGGATCGGCGAACACCTTCCGCCAGGTCGGCTTCGCCACCGGCATCGCCGGGCTCGGGGCGGTGTTCCTCAGCCAGGTCGTTCCCAACACCCTGAACGCGCTGGCCGCGTCCCCCGGTGGCCGGGCAGTGCAGGACCACGGCGGGTCCCGGCTGGCCGGCGCCATCTCTGGGGGCAACATCCGCGAGGTGGCCACCACCATGCCGGCTGGGGCCCGCCACGCCCTGGTCAGCGCCTATCAGGTCGGATTCACCACCACCCTCAACCACCTGATGGCCATCGCCACCGTCGTCGCCCTGGTCGGAGCCGTCGGGTCCTTCGCCCTGGTCCGCCAGCGCGACTTCGTGCCGAGCTACTCGCCGGCGCCGGACGGGACACCATCGGGGCCGCCCGCCGGGGAGGACGGAGCCCCGGGGCCCCTCGCTCCGGTGACAGAAGGCTCGTCGGAGTTCCCCTCCGCCGCGTCAACCGGGTAGGGACCGGGACCGAAGGCCGGCCGGGCCGTGGCCACACCCGAGAAACCGTCGGACCGCTCTCTCGGTCAGCCGCATCCGTCCCGGCTGGCTCCCGGGCACCCGCGGCGCCAAGAGATACTGGCCGCCCACGACGAGGCCATGCGCGCAGGCGAGCCGGGGTACACCGACCCGGAGACCGGCCTCTACGTCCTGACGGCGGCCTTCCTGCAGGAACGGTCGACCTGCTGTCACTCGGGGTGCCGCCACTGCCCCTACCTGGTATGACCAGCCCACCGGACGCCGCCTATGGTGCGGCCCCAGGACCCTGCGCCCGGGCCCCTGCGCCCGGGCCCCTACGGCCGCCGGGATGGTCCGCCCCCGGCGAGCCCCATGCGACCCCCATGCGAGCCCCCGGCGACCTCCATGTTTACCCCCGTGTGACCCCCGCATGTGACCCCCGCAGAGGAGACCCGATGAAGACCAGGCTCACCGAGATCCTCGGAATCGAGCACCCGGTGATGCTGGCCGGCATGGGTGGCGTCTCGTACGCGCCCTTGGTCACCGCCGTGTCCGAGGCGGGCGGTTTCGGGTGCCTCGGCGCTTCGACGATGAGCCCCGAGCGGATGGTGAAGGAGATCGCCGCGGTGCGCCAGGCCACCGACAAGCCGTTCGGCGTCGACCTCCTGACCGCCATGCCCGGGAGCCTGGCCGGGCAGGTCGAACAGCTCATCGAGGGGGGCGCCTCGGTGTTCGTGGCCGGCCTCGGGGTTCCGGCCGAAGTGGTCGACCTCTGTCACCGCCACGGCGTGCTGGTGGTCAACATGTGCGGCAAGGTCGACCACGCCCGCAGAGCCCTCGACGCCGGCTGCGACGTGGTCGTGGCCCAGGGCACCGAGGCCGGCGGCCACACCGGCCTGGTCGCCACCCTGCCCCTGGTCCCCCAGATCGTCGACGCGGTGGGGTCGCGGATCCCGGTGGTGGCCGCCGGCGGCATCTTCGACGGAAGGGGTCTGGCCGCCGCCCTGGCCCTCGGCGCCGACGGGGTGTGGATCGGCACCCGGTTCATCGCCACCCCCGAGGCCCACGGCGTGGCCGGCTACAAGGACGCCTTGATCCGGACCCAGGAGGACGGGACAACCATCAGCCGGGCGTTCTCCGGGAAGACCATGCGGGTCGTCCGCAACCGGTACACGACGTTCTTCGAGGAGAACCCCGAGGAGCTCAGCCCGTTCCCCGCCCAGCTCGGGCGGTCGATGAACGACGGCGCCTTCCACCTCGGCGGCGGGGAGGACACTCCCGGGGTCGATCCCGAACGCGAGTGCTATCCCACCGGCCAGGGGGTGGGGGCCATCCAGACCCTGATACCGGCGGCCAGCCTGGTCACCCAGATCGTGGACCAGGCCGAGCAGGTGCTGGCCTCGTTGGGCCGGGCGGCCGCGGACTGAGCCCGACACGGGTGCCCGGCTGCCCGGCGGGCCGGCTCAACCAGGGTGCAGCACCGACCGGTCGCCGGCCCGGAGCCCGGCGATGATCCGGCGGTAGGTTCCCGCCGAGTCGTCCCCCATCGAGTCCGACTCCAGCCAACGCATCCCGTGCTCGCCGCGGTGGCGGTCGATCCCGTAGAGGCCGAAGCGCGGCTCGTACGATCCCCATTCGTAGTTGTCGACCAGCGACCAGTGCCAGTACCCGGTGACCGGGGCACCCCGGTCGATGGCCTCGATCACCGCACCGATGTTGTCGCGCAGGTAGCGGGGGCGGTCCCATCCGTCCCCGCGGATGTAGGACCGGCCGTTGCGGACCCGGTTGCAGAGCCCGTTCTCGACCACCCACAGGGGCAGGTCGGGGGCCAGGTCGTGCTGCACGCCCAGCCAGTGGGCCAGGCCGCCCGGGTCGACCACGTCGTCCCACAGTTCCCGGGTCGGGAGCCGGTTGCGGCCGCCGGCGGTCCGGTGTCCGGGCATCCGGAAATGGCGGGCCACATCCGGGTCGTAGTAGTCGAGCGCCAGCACGTCGAGCGTGCGTTCGTGGGGGCTGTCGTAGACGGCGCCCACCGCCCGCCGGGGGAGCCGGGGAGACGGCCGACGCGGCGGCCGGCGGCCGGTGCGGGCGGGACCTCCGGTACGGCCGGTGCGGCCAACGCTGCCCTCGGACCGGTACGGGGATGTGGCCGCGGTGACCCGGCGGAGCATGCCCTCGACCACGCCGTGGGCCGGCACCAGCGTGTCGTGCTGCCGCCGGCGCTCGTCGAGCCAGGCGTCGACGTCGCCGCGATCGACCCCGGCACTGCGGGCCAGGAGCAGGTCGGTCAGCATGCGGTCGTGCTCGTAGACACTCAGGCAGGCGTTGTTGGTGGTGACCAGCGCGTCGGATCGCCACTGGTGGATCACCTCGTAGCCCGCCACATGGGCGGCCAGCAGGTGGTCGGTGGCGATGGCCGCGTCATCGAAGGCCAGGGCGCGGCCGGGCGGGAACATGCCGAGCAGCCACGATCCGGCGGCCAGGACGTTGATCTCGTTGATGGTCACCCAACACCGCACCGACGGCGCCAGCTCCTCGACCGCCACCTCCGCCCAGACCCGGTAGCGGTCGGGGGCGTCGGGACGGAGCCAGAAGTCCTCACCCAGCCAGGCCGGATGGGTGAAGTGGTGCAGGGTGACCAGGGGTTCGAGGCCGCGGGCCACGCAGCCCTCGGCGATGGCCCGGTAGCGGGCCAGCGCCGCCCGGTCGACACCCCCCTCGTCGGGGACCACCCGGGCCCACTCCACGCCCAGCCGGAAGCTGTCGCACCCGAGCGCGGCGGCGCGGTCGAGGACCTCCTCGGGCCGCTCCCAGAAGCCCACCGCGTTCCCCGAGGGCTCCACCCGCCCGACCTGCTCCCAGGCGAGCCAGTTGTTGGCCGGTTCCCCCGGACCGTTGAAGCCGCCCTCGACCTGGAAGCCGGCGGTGGCCACGCCGAACAGGAAGCCTTCGGGGAGCCGGTCCCCGTCCGCCCGGCCGGTCGTCGTCAGCGATTCCTCCGAGGGCAACGCTCCCAACCTTTCAAATCGGATTTCCAATCGGGCTCTGTTCGGATGCCGGCCACCTCCGGGAGGGACCGGTCGGTGTGCACCAGCGGTGCCTCGGCCGGCCGGTGCCTCGGCCGGCCGTCTCGGGCCGGTACTTCCCACCGGAGGGCGATGGTAGCTTGCGCCCCGAGACGCGCCCGCCTCCCAGACGAGACGAGCCCGCCTCCGCCCACCCGACTCCCCCACCCGACCATGACCCCCGCCCACGACCCCGAGCGCATCCCGGTGGTCATCGCCTCGGGGCAGTCCATCGAGCGGACCGAGTTGGTGACCCCGGTGGACCTGATGGAGCGGGCCTGCGAGGCGGCCCTGACCGACGTGCCCCGGCTCCGGAGTGCCGTCCAACGGCTGTCGGTGGTCAACATCATGACCCGCAGCGGTCCGGCCCCGGCCGCCGAGCTGGCCCGGCGCATCGGGGTGGAAGGGGCCGACCGCGAGACGACCACCATCGGCGGAAACTCCCCCCAGTGGCTGGTCAGCCGGGCGGCGACCGACATCGCCGGGGGCTCCCTCTCGGCCACGGTCATCGCCGGTGCCGAGGCCATCAGGTCCTCGCGCGCCCGGCGGGCCGCCGGGATGGCCCGGCTCCCCGGGCCCGCCGAACATCCTCCCGACCCGGTGGTGGGCGATGACCTGCCCGGGATCGGTCCGGCGGAGTCGGCCATCGGCCTCATGGCCCCGGTCCACATTTACCCCCTGTTCGAGAGCGTGGTGGCGGCACGGGCCGGCCGCCACGCCCCGGCCCACCGCCGGGCCATGGGCGAGCTGCTGGCCCCGTTCACCCGGGTGGCCGCGGCCAACCCCTACGCCTGGTTCCCCGAGGCCCGGACCGCCGAGGCCATCGCCACGCCCGCCCCCGACAACCGCATCGTCTGCGAGCCGTACACCAAGCGGATGACCGCCTTCCTCGGATCGGACCAGGGGGCCGCCCTCGTCGTCTGCTCGCTGGCCGCCGCACGACGGGCCGGGGTGGCCGACCGGGCGGTGTTCATCTGGTCGGGTGCCGAGGCCGTCGATGTCCGGTCTCCGGCGGCCCGCCCCGACCCCGGCCGTTCCCCGGCTATCGCCGCCGCCGGGCGCGCCGTCCTGACGGCGGCATCAGCGGCTGCCGGCCCGGGACCCGCCCTCGGTATCGACGACGTCGAGGTGCTCGACATCTACTCGTGCTTCCCCTCCGCGGTCGAGCTGGCCATCGACGCCCTCGGCATCGCCGGCGACGACACGAGGGGGCTCACGGCCACCGGCGGGCTCCCCTACTTCGGCGGCCCCGGCAACAACTACACGACCCACGCCATCGCCGCCGTCACCGACGCCCTCCGGGACGGGCCCGGGCCGGGCACCCGGGGAGCGGCGTCGAGGCTCGGCCTGGCCACCGGGCTGGGCTGGTTCATCACCAAGCACGCACTCGGCGTGTACGGCTCCGGACCTCCGCCCGGCGGCTTCCACCGGGGCGACACCACCGCCGACCAGTCGCGGATCGACGCCTCGGCGGTGGCGACGGCCCTCGAGGTCGGCGCCCCCACCCCGGCCACGGTGGTCGCCGCCACCGTGATCCGGGACAACGAAGGCGCTGCCACCGGGGCACCGCTGATCGCGCAGCTCCCCGACGGCCGGCACATGGCCCTGGCCGCGGCGGACGACGACGTGGTCGCGGCCATGGGCGGGCTCGACGTCCCCGGGCTCGTCGGATCGCCGATTGTCGTGCAGGCGGGCGCGGCGCGCTACCGTCTGGCGACAGGCTGAGACCAGCAAAGGGGAGGCCGCCGTGCCCGAAGTGCTCCGCGAACGCCAGGGCCACATCGAGATCCTGACCATCAACCGACCCGAGGCCCGCAACGCCATCAACGGGGCCGTGTCGCGGGGGTTGGCGGCCGCCTTCGACGAGCTCGACGCCGACGACGACTGCTGGGTGGTCATCGTGACCGGCAGCGGGGACAAGGCGTTCAGCGCGGGGATGGACCTGAAGGCGTTCACGGCCGGCGAGGCCGGGGACATCATGGGGGCGAAGGGCGGCTTCGGGGGCCTGGCCCAGCGCGAATTCTCCAAGCCGATCATCGCCGCCGTCAACGGGTCGGCCCTGGCCGGCGGGTGCGAGATCATGCTCTCCTGCGACCTGGTGGTGGCCGTCGAGGAGGCCACCTTCGGCATCCCCGAGGTAAAGCGCGGCCTCATGGCCGCCGCCGGCGCCCTGATTCGCCTGCCCAAGCGGATCCCCCCGGCCATCGCCCTCGAGCTCGCCCTCACCGGGGAGCCGATCGATGCCCGGCGGGCCCTCGACATCGGGCTGATCAACCGGGTGGTCCCGCGGGAACGGCTGATGGCGGAGGCCCTCGCCCTGGCCGGCACCATCGCCGAGAACGCGCCGCTGGCCGTGCGGGCCTCCAAGCGGGTGATGAAGCAGGCCGGCGAGGTCCCCGACGCGGAGGGGTGGGCCATCAACAACGCCGCCGTCCCCGGGGTGTTCGGCTCGGCCGACGCCCAGGAGGGCCCGATCGCCTTCGCCGAGAAGCGCAAGCCCAACTGGTCGGGCAAGTAGGTGAACCCCGGCCCGGCGGGCCGCCGGGGCGCGTCGACCAGGTGACGGCCCTCGGACCCGCCACCGACGTGCCCTCCCTCGCCGGTGGGCTCGGCGGATTCCGGCTCATTTTGCATGTGCTGGCTGCCACCGTCTGGGTGGGCGGCCAGTTCACCGTGGCCGGGCTCCTGCCCACCGTCCGCACGCTCGGAGCGGACGCACCGAAGAAGGTGGGCCAGGCCCTCGGTCGCCTGCTCTGGCCGGCGTACGCCGTGCTGGTGGTCACCGGCTTGTGGAATGTCGGGTCCCTCACCGTGGGCCAGGCCACCCCGGCGTGGAAGGCCGTGCTCATGGTCAAGATCGCCGTGGTGGCGGTGGCCGGGGTGGCCGTCTTCCTCCACCAGCGGGCCGCCACCAGGCGCGGAACCGCGGTCTGGGGGGCCATCGGGGCTGCGTCATCGGTGGCCGCCCTGTGCCTCGGGGTGTTCCTGGCCGGATGAGCTCGGTGGCCGCCTGGGCCGCCTGGGCCGCCTGGGCCGGATGAGCGCCGTGGGCGCCTGTGCACCCTGGCCGCCGTCCCCATCCGATACGGTCCCGGTGCCGAATAGCCGGGCAGGGGGCTGCGCAGCGGGCCTGGGCGGACAGGTCTAACCTGGCAAGAGCAGTCGAAGAAGGAGGCACCACCGTGCACTTTGGGCCCTCAGCAGAGATTTTCGGCGTGGACGGCATCATCATCCTGGTCGTGGTGGTCCTCGTCCTGTTCGGCTCCACCCAGATCCCCAAGCTGGCCCGTTCGCTGGGCTCGGCCCAGAAGGAATTCAAGAAGGGCCTCGACGAGGGCTCGTCGGAGGACGGGAAGGGCACGAAGTCACTGGCCGAGGCCGCACCTCCTGCGGCGGTGAGTCCGCCGGCACCGGTGGCCCCGCCGGTCGCCCAGGCGCCGCCCCCGGTCGAGGGCGCCCCGGGCCCCACCTCGTAGCCGTGGCCGCGCCGCGCCGGTGAGTGACCGGACCGGGCCGGTTCCGCAGGCCCCACCCCGGGCGACGGTCCGGAACCGGTGGCTCCCGTTCTGGGTGCTGCAGGTCACCGAGCTGGTGGTGGCGTTCGTGTTCGTCGACGTCTCGGTCCACGTCTCCACCGGAGGCCTGCTGGTGGCGGCGGCCGCCGCCTTCGCCGCCCTGGCGGTGACCGCCCGCGGGCCCCTCGGCATCGTAAGGATCTGCGGCGAGCGACTCCATCTGGTCCTGGTCATGGCCGCCGCCGCCACCGCGGCCGTCGCCCCGGTCATCCCCGCCCTGCGACCGGACATCGAAGGGATCATCGTCCTCGAATTCGGGGCCATCGGGCTCATGCGCCTGGCCACGTTCACCCGCCCGTCGGACGCGGCCCGCGCTGTGGGCCCGTCCCGCCGCGGCTCCGCGGTCATCGATGCCAAGGCCACAGTGGTCGTGCCGGGCGCAACCCCGGGGGCACCGGCCGGCGCATCCTCCGGGGCACCTCCCCAACCCGGGTCCACCGACCACCTCTCCTCCGGCCACCCCTCCCCTGGGGCGGCACCGGGGGGCGCCACCGCCCGGTGGCTGGGCCGCACCGCCGGCGCCGCGGCCGCGTCGGGGAAGCGGGCGGCCGCCCGCCACCGGCCGGCGGCCGAGGAGCGGGTCAGACGGTCGATCCGCAGTGCGGGCCGGCTCACCGGGCGGGTGACGTCCCAGCCCGGCGACCCCGAAGACCCGTCCCGGTAGCCGGAGGGGCGCATGGCAGACACGGAGGACGTGTTGGCCACAGCCGACCGGCTGTGGCGGGGCGAAGTCTCGACCACCGAGCTGCACCCGCTGCGCCCGTCACCCGGGCTCGCCGAGGTGGCCGAGGGGGTGGCGTTCGTCCCCTCGTTCGCCAACGTGTCGGCCGTCAGCACCGACGACGGTCTGGTCCTGGTGGACACCGGAAGCGAGTTGATGGCCGCCGACATCCACCGGAGACTCCGGGGCTGGTCGCCGGGCCGGCTCAACACGGCCGTCTACTCGCACGGTCACATCGACCACGTGTTCGGGGTGCCGGTGTGGGCATCGGAGTCGGAGCAGGCCCACTGGCCCGCTCCGGTGGTCGTCGCCCACGAGGCGCTGCCCGCCCGCTTCGACCGGTACATCCGCACCGCCGGCTACAACGCCGTCATCAACCGGCGACAGTTCAACATCGAGTCGCTCGAGTGGCCCACCGAGTACCGGTATCCCGACCGCACCTACCGGGACCGGCTCGATCTCACCGTGGGGGACACGAGGGCCGAGCTCCACCACGCCAAGGGGGAGACCGACGACCACACCTGGACGTGGTTCCCCGACCACCGGGTGTTGTGCTGCGGCGACCTGTTCATCTGGGCCTCCCCCAACGCCGGCAATCCCCAGAAGGTCCAGCGCTACCCGCTCGAGTGGGCCGATGCCCTCCGCCGGATGCTCGCCCTGTTCGACACCCCCGGCGCCGGTCCGCAGGTGCTCCTGCCCGGCCACGGCTATCCGGTGGTCGGTGAGGACCGGGTCCGTCAGGCCCTCGGCGATACGGCCGACCTCCTCGAGTCGCTGGTCGAACAGACTCTGGCCCTGATGAACCGGGGGGCCCGCCTCGACGAGGTGATCCACACCGTCAAGGCCCCGGCCCGGCTGATGGAGCGCCCCTACCTCCGGCCGGTCTACGACGAGCCCGAGTTCGTGGTGCGGACGGTGTGGCGCCTCTACGGAGGCTGGTGGGACGGGAACCCGGCCACACTCAAGCCCGCCCCCGAACGGGCACTGGCCCTCGAGCTGGCCGGGCTGGCCGGGGGTGCGGGAGCCCTGGCCGACCGGGCCCTGTTCCTGATCGGCGCCTCCGCCGACCGCCGGGGTGCCGAAGAACTCGACCCACCGGACGGCTCGGAGGACGGCTCGGAAAACAGCTCGGAGAACGGCTCGGAGAGCGCGGCCGTGCGGCTGGCCGGGCACCTGGCGGAGCTCGCCTGGCTGGCTGCACCGGATGACCCCGGGGTCCAAGAGGTCCGGCGGACCGTGTTCACCCTTCGGGCCGACGCCGCGTCGTCGACCATGGCCCACGGGGTGTTCTCGTGGGCGGCGCGCCAGTCGGGGGACCGCCGTCCGGCCCCACCGGCCTGAACGCATCCCGAGCCGCCGGCGGTCACGGTCCTGAGCAGGGCATTCGCTCGGCCCGACCGGTGCCCGTTCCGAACTTCTAATTGTGGTGCGCGGCCCACTAGTGTCATCGCCGTGAAAGCGATCACAACCGGTTTCCCACCCCCGGCGCGGGGTGACGGACATACAGCACCGGTTGCCTCCTCCGGTCCCGGGTCGGAACCCCGCCGGACCCGCTGGAGCCGCCATGCCCGGTCCCGCTGGGCTGCGGTGCTGGCCGTCGGCGCGCCGCTGGCGCTGGCCGGCTGCAGCTTCTATCCGACCTACGGGGCCAGCCGGGGAGCCACCAAGCAGGGCCAGGACACGTTCAAGCTCTACTCGGCCATGATGACCACCGGGATCATCATCGGCGGCCTGGTCGGGCTCTTGATCCTGTGGACACTGCTCCGCTATCGCAGGCGCTCGGACGAGATGCCCCGCCAGTTCCACGAGAGCATCCCGATCGAGGTGCTGTACACGGCCGTCCCCATCTTGATCGTGGCGGTGCTGTTCCTCTTCACCGTGCTCACCGAGAACAATGTGGACGCCACCGTTGCGGACAATGCCACGGTCACCTCCACCGGCAAGCCGGTGGTCCAGGTCAGGGTGACCGCCTTCCAGTGGGGATGGCGATTCGACTACCCCGGACTCAACGTCGGCGTCGCCGGTGAGACCACCGACGGGCCCGGCGGCCGCGGCCCCCAGATGGTCGTGCCCGCCAACCAGACGGTGCAGATCACCCTGGTGTCCGACGACGTGATCCACGGCTTTTACGTGCGGGACTTCAACTTCAGCCGCTACGCCCTCCCGGGGGTGACCAACGTCTTCGACATCACGGTGCTCCACACCGGGACCTACAACGGCCAGTGCACCCAGATCTGCGGCCTCTACCACTCCGAGATGCTGTTCACCGTGAAGGCGGTCACCCCGGCGGCGTTCGCCCAGTGGGCCAGCCGCGAGGTGGGGTCGGGCAAGACCCTGCCGCGGTCGGGCTCCTCGGCCTCGAACAATCCGCCCATCGCCACCCACCCGACCCCGGCCAATGCCGCTCCGGCGCCCGCCACGGCCAAGGGATCCGCATGACGACCACCACCGAACGCCCAGACCTCGTCACCCCCGAGGCACCGGGAGGCCCCGGAGGGCACGCGCCCGGGGTCCACGAGGAGGGCGCCCACCCCCACCACGAAGGCCCGAGCGGGATCGTCAACTGGCTGACCTCCACCGACCACAAGGTCATCGGCAAGAGCTACATGATCACCTCGCTGGTGATCTTCTTCATCGCCGGCATCATGGCCCTGATCCTCCGGGCCCAGCTGGCCGACCCGACCTCCTCGCTGGTCTCCTTCCAGACCTACAACGAACTGTTCACCATGCACGGCAGCCTCATGCTGTACCTGTTCGCCGGGCCCTTCGCCTTCGGAGGACTGGCCAACTACATCGTGCCGCTCCAGGTCGGGGCCCCGGATATGGCCTTCCCCCGGTTGAACGCCCTGTCCTACTGGCTGTACCTGGGCGGCTCGATCACCATGCTGTCGGGTTTCCTGGTGGCCGGTGGGGCCGCCAGCTTCGGCTGGGTGGCCTACGCCCCGCTGTCCAACGCCATCAACTCCCCCGGGGCCGGGGCCGACCTCTGGCTGATGGCCCTCGGGCTGACCGGTTTCTCGGCCATCTTCACCGGCGTCAATCTGGCCGCCACCATCTTCTACCTCCGGGCCCCGGGGATGACCATGTTCCGGGTGCCCATCTTCTCGTGGAACATGCTGGTGACCGCCATCCTCATCCTCATCGCCTTCCCGGTGCTGTTCGGCGCGGTGGTCATGCTCTTCTGCGACCGGCACTTCGGGACCCACATCTTCACCGTGCAGGGCGGCGGCGTGCCGGTGCTGTGGCAACACCTCTTCTGGTTCTTCGGGCACCCCGAGGTGTACATCCTGGCCCTGCCCTACTTCGGCATCGTCACCGACATATTTCCGGTGTTCTCGAGGAAACCGGTGTTCGGCTACAAGGGAATGGTGTTCGCCACGATGGCCATAGCCGGTCTGTCCACCGGGGTGTGGGCCCACCACATGTTCACCACCGGTGTGGTGCTACTGCCGTTCTTCGCGATCATGTCCTACCTGATAGCGGTGCCCACCGGCATCAAGTTCTTCAACTGGATCGGCACCATGTGGGGCGGCCAGCTGAGCTTCCAGACCCCGATGCTGTTCTCCGTCGGGTTCCTGTTCGCCTTCCTCATGGGGGGCGTCACCGGGGTGTTGCTGGCCTCCCCGCCGGTCGACTTCATGACCCACGACACCTACTTCGTGGTGGCCCACTTCCATGAGGTGCTGATCGGCACCACCCTGTTCGCCGGCTTCGCCGGTATCTACTTCTGGTACCCGAAGATATTCGGGCGCATGCTCAGCGAACGCCTCGGCAAACTGCACTTCTGGGGGTTGTTCATCGGCTTTTGGCTCACCTTCATGCCCCAGTACCTGGTCGGCCTGTACGGCATGCCCCGGCGGGTGGCGGACTACCGGCCCGACAACGGCTGGACCGGCCTCAACGTGATCTCGACGGTC
>DATBOO010000109.1:0-2317 GCA_036553725.1 Acidimicrobiales bacterium
ATGGGAAGGATCTTGACCAGGTCGTGGCCGGAGATGGTGCCGACGTCGGCCGCCACCGGGGCGTAGCCGTCGACCCCGTCGGCCACCGCCCCGATCGACCGCCCGACACCGGCCACCGCGGTGCGGATCTCCGGCATGGCCGTGGCCGCGGCCGTGGTGTCGGACGGTCCGGCGCTGAGCGTGGCGTAGTACCGGACCGTCCTCCCGTCGGCGCTGATGAACTGGGCCGAGGCGCGGTATGCGTTGTAGGCGGCGACGGAGAGGGGCACACCTGCCGGTGGCATGGCGGGGAGGGATGCGGCCGGCCCGTACCCGGCCAGCAGGTTGTGGGCCCGGGTCAGCGCCACCGCGCTCAGCAGACGGCCGTTGGGGTCGAGCGCACCGCTGACGGCGCGGAAGGCGCCAGTTTGCTCGAGTCCCTGCTGGGCGGTCATCAGCAGTTCAGGGTTGTGCCACACCGAGGACGGCAGGCGGAACAAGACGCTGGTCGGGTCGGCCTCGGTCGACGGATAGTTGGCATCCAGCACGACCTGGCCCCGGCTCGAATCGGCTGTGGCCGGAGGTGGTTGGTCGCCGAAGCCGGTCGGTGAATAGGCGAGCATCGCCGCACCCAGCCCGCCGAAGATGACGAGCCCGACCAACAGGGTGGCCACCGGCCTGGCCACCACCTTGCCGGCGATGCTGCCCCATACCCCGTGCCGGGCCGGCCCGACCTTGGGCATCTTCGGCCAGAAGACACTGCGGCCCAGGACGGCCAGGAGGGCGGGCAACAGGGTGAGGTTGGCGGCCAGCGCCACGGCGATGCCGATGGCCAGTCCGGGCCCGAGCCCCCGGTACAGGCCGAAGGCCGCCACGGCCACCGCGGCCAGCGCGGCGATGACCGTGAAGGCGGAGAAGGTGATCGATTCGCCTACCTTGCACAGTGAGAAGGCCACGGCGTCGTCCACCGGCCGTCCCCTCCGGAGCTCCTCGCGCACCCGGAAGATGAGGAAGAGCCCGTAGTCGGTGCCCGCGCCCAGCATCACCACCGTGAGCAGAATGGGGGTGAGGTCGGAGACCTGCACACCGATGTGGGTGGACTGGGCGACGAGGGGACCGGCGGCGAACAGCGCCACCACCGAGGGGAGCAGCGCCACGAAGGGGGCCAGCACCGCCCGGAAGGTCAGGAACAGCAGGGCCAGGATGAACAGGAGGGAGAGGATCTCCGTGAGGGTCTGGGCATGTCCGGACTGGTTCTGCTGGTCGACCGATTGGGCCACATTGCCGGTCAGGTGCATGGTCATGTCGGCCGGCGCGGCGGCTGTCCGGAAGGCGGCGCGCACCTCGGCCACCGACCGGGCCATGTCCCGGCTGGAGGACGAACGGGTGTCGAACTCGACGAGCGCCTTGCGGGCCCGGCCGTTCGACGACACCCCCTGGTCGATGACGGTGGAGACCCTCGGCACCGACCGGATCGCCTGCTCGACCCGGGAGACGGAGGCCCTGTCGGCGGGGGAGAGCACCCGTCCGCTGGTGGCGGCGATGTAGGTGGCCTGCGCGCTGTTCTTGGACTGGAAGGGTGCGGCCAGGGCCCCGGCGCCGACGCTGGGCGAGCTGGAGGGGAGGAACTGGGAGTCGCTGCTCTTCTCGACGCTCGACAGGGACGGGAGCAGGGTGGCGAGGACGACGGTCACGATCACCCACCCGGCGATGATCAGCCAGCGGTGGCGTACGGTGAACCGTCCGAGGGCGGCGAACAAGAGGGGAGGTCCTCCAGGGGTCGGTGCGTGGGTCCCGATCGGCGAGGGGCACCACCGTCGCGGATGGTCGCACCGAGGGCGGACGGACCTCATGACGCAGCCCCAACCACCGCACGGTGGTGAGGTCCACTCGAAGCCTAGAACAGCCGACCCCCCCGGCCGCGGCCCCTGCGGCCCGGGAGCCCTGATTCTTAGGCCAATCTCATCTGTTCTTAGGCGAATCTCATGCGACTTGGGCGAATCTCATGCGCCGGGGCTCACGCCTCGACGGGAAGCCGCCGGGGCATGGGGACCGCCGTCTCGGGCCAGCGCCTCCGGCTGACCCGGGCCAGCCTGTGGAGCAGGGCGATCGCCCCCGGGTCGTCGTCCCCGGGCCTGGTCTCCACGGCGCCGTCGGCGATCATCCCGTCGAGCAGCTGGCGCCCCGTGTCGGTGCGGACGATGGTGAGGGTCCAGTCGTTGAAGGCCCCGATGCCCCCGGTCGAGATGTCGGCGTGCTCGGCGGCGAAGTCGGGACACGTCGTGCAGCCCTCCCTCGTCCAGGCGTGGGCCTCCTTCAGCGGGACCTCGTGGTAGGC
>DATBOO010000134.1:0-13329 GCA_036553725.1 Acidimicrobiales bacterium
ATCGCCGACCGCGCCGTACGTGAGGTCAACGCCCGGCTGTCGTTCCTCCTCGATGTGGGCCTGGACTACCTCAGCCTCAACCGCTCGGCCGGCACACTCGCCGGCGGCGAGGCACAGCGGATCCGCCTGGCCTCGCAGATCGGCTCCGGACTCGTCGGTGTCCTCTACGTACTCGATGAGCCCTCGATCGGCCTACACCAACGGGACAACGCACGGCTGATCGAGACGCTGATCCGAATGCGTGACCTCGGCAACACGGTCATCGTGGTCGAGCACGACGAGGAGACCATCCGGGTGGCCGACCATGTGGTCGACGTCGGCCCCGGGGCCGGAGAGCACGGCGGCCGGATCGTCCACTCCGGTCCGGTGACCGGGCCCGGCGGCCTCGAGTCCAACGAGGCGTCGCTGACCGGCCAGTACCTCTCCGGGGCCCGGTCGATCCCGGTACCGTCGGTTCGCCGCCCGGGGAGTGGGGAGTCGCTGGTGGTCGAGGGTGCCCGCGAGCACAACCTGCACGACGTGGATGCCGAGTTCCCCCTGGGGCGGCTGGTGGCGGTGACCGGGGTCTCCGGCTCGGGGAAGTCGACCCTGGTCAACGACATCCTCCTGCGGTCGTTGGCCAAGCAGGTGCACCGGGCCAAGGCGCTCCCCGGCCTGCACCGCACGATCAGGGGGGTGGCCAACATCGACAAGGTGGTCGAGGTGGACCAGGCACCCATCGGCCGGACGCCCCGCTCCAATCCGGCCACTTACACGGGCGTCTTCGATCACATCCGCCGGTTGTTCAGCCAGACCCAGGAGGCCAAGGTCAGGGGGTATCTGCCCGGGCGCTTCTCCTTCAACGTGAAGGGCGGCCGCTGCGAGGCGTGCTCGGGGGACGGGACGATACGCATCGAGATGCACTTCCTCCCGGACATCTACGTACCCTGCGAGGTGTGCGGCGGGGCCCGCTACAACCGGGACACCCTCGAGGTGACCTTCCGGGGCAAGACGATCGCCGACATACTCGAGCTCTCGTGCGAGGAAGCCCTCGGCTTCTTCGCCCACCAGCCGCCGATCGCCCGGCACATGCAGACGCTCGTCGACGTCGGCCTGGGCTACATCCGCCTCGGACAGCCGGCCCCGACCCTGTCAGGGGGCGAGGCCCAACGGGTCAAGCTGGCCTCGGAGCTCAGCCGCCGCTCAACCGGGCACACCCTCTACGTCCTCGACGAGCCGACCACCGGCCTGCACTTCGACGATGTCCGCAAGCTGCTCGACGTGCTGAGCCGTCTGGTCGATCAGGGCAACACCGTGATCGTCATCGAGCACAACCTGGATGTGGTCAAGAGCGCCGACTGGGTCGTCGACCTCGGGCCCGAGGGAGGCGACCGCGGCGGCTCGATCGTGGCCGCGGGCACGCCGGAAGAGGTGGCGGCGGCCGACGGCAGCTACACCGGCGAGGTCCTGGCCCCGCTGCTCGGCATCCGACGGGGCCGGCCCAAGCCCGCCAAGCCCCGGTCCAAGCCGAAGGCTGCCAAGCGGCCGCCGGCGCGGTCGAGACCGCCGGCGGCCAGGAAGGACCGGGCGACCGCCTGACGGCGCCTCGGTCCGGGGCGGTGCGGCCGCCCCGGAAGGCCGAGCCGGCTCACTCCCCGCAGATCACCAGGCGGTAGCCCATGTCGAAGTGTTCGAGCCCGCGCAGATGCCCGTGACGAGCATCCCAGGTGCCTGATTTCAGATCATCGAACAGGTGTCGGGCGTCACCGGCTGCAGTGACCGGTTCGAGTTGGGCCAGCGACGAGCTCCCGGCGCGCACGTCTGGATCCACGAGCGCCTCTGGGCGAGACCAGAACGCCCCGCAGAACCCGTCGATGCAGTCAGCCGGGATCGGGACGACCTCGGTCCGGACGACACGGAGGTAGTCGCCGATGTCGTCGACACTGGGGGCGCGCCGCTCCGAGGGGACCTCGAGCATCTGAGGGAAGTACTCGTAGATCCACGGGTCCTGGCAGAGCTGTCGATCGCTCATCAGGATGACCTGGCGGCGCGCCACCCGAGCCAGTTCTGAAAGGGCAGCGGGCAGCTCGGTCCAGTGATGGAGGGCGAAGGTGACCACGGCGGCGTCGAACGAGCCGTCAGGGAACGGCATCGCTTCGGCGACGGCCATGACCACGGGTGCGCTCCAAGGAGCCCGCTGCTCGGCCATGATCCTCGAAGGCTCGACCGCGACCACGGTTCGGCCGATCGGCTCATAATTGCCGGTTCCGGCGCCGACGTTCACCACACGCCGAGCGGCGCCCAGGGCGCCGACGATGTGAGCGTGGATCCTGGGCTCGGTCCGGCGGACGGCGCGGTAGCGGGTCCCGATGCGATCGTAGAGGCGACCGGCCGTGCCCACGCCCGTCCTCCTCTCACCGTGCCGAACGCCCCGGGTCAGGCGTTCGGGGCCCTCAGTGTCAGGTGGTGGCGAGCATCCGCTCGAGGGCCACCCGGGCCCAGGTGGCCGTCTCCTCTTCCACGGTGATCCGGTTGCGCACCTCCCCGGTCACCAACCCTTCGAGCACCCAGGCCAGGTGGGGGGCGTCGATACGGAACATGGTCGAGCACGGGCAGACCAGGGGATCCAGTGAGGCCACTGTCTTGTCAGGGGACTCGTCATCGAGGCGCTTGACCAGATGGATCTCGGTCCCGACCCCGATCACCGATCCCGGGGGCGCCTCGGCCACGGCCCGGATGATGAAGTCGGTGGAACCGACCTGATCGGCGGCTTCGACCACATCGTGGGCGCACTCGGGATGGACGACCACGATTCCGTCGGGGTGCTCGGCCCGGAAGGCGTCGACGTGGGCGGGCCGGAAGCGTTGGTGGACCGAGCAGTGCCCCTTCCAGAGCAGCAGGGCGGCCGACTTGAGGGTGGGGTCGTCGAGGCCACCCCGTTCGAGGCGGGGATTCCAGACCGCCATGTCGGCGGCGGTGAAGCCGAGCTCGAAGCCGGTATTCCGCCCGAGGTGCTGGTCGGGGAAGAAGAGGACCTGATCGCCCTGGCCGCGCCCGTCGCCGTCCCGACCGAGGGCCCAGGTGAGGACGGCTCGGGCGTTGGACGAGGTGCAGACCGAGCCGCCGTTGCGGCCCACGAACGCCTTGAGCGAGGCGGACGAGTTCATGTAGGTGACCGGGACCACACGGTCGAGGTCGGTGACCGAACCCAGCGTCTCCCACGCCTCCTCCACCGAGTCGATGTCGGCCATGTCCGCCATCGAGCACCCGGCGTTGAGGTCAGGGAGGATGACCTGCTGGTGATCGCCGGTGAGGATGTCGGCCGATTCGGCCATGAAATGGACCCCGCAGAAGACCACGAACTCCGCCTCTGACTGGTCGGCGGCGATCCGGGACAGCCCGAACGAATCGCCGCGGGCGTCCGCCCAGACCATGACCTCGTCGCGTTGGTAGTGGTGGCCGAGGATGATCAGCCGGGCGCCGAGCTCGGCCTTGGCGGCGCCGATCCATTCGGTGAGCTGGCCGCCTCCCGCCTTCGTATAGCGATCGGGGAGCGCTGTCTGTAGCCGGAGCATGTGGGTATACCCCCTCGGGGAGGCGCTCCGGTCAGTGGCCGGCGGGGACAGCCTGGTCGCCCGTCCGCGGGGTTGTCGGCCCCGGAGCGGTAGATGTCGCCGGAAACCAGGCCGGCGTGGACCCATCCTAGGTCCCCGGGGCCGGCCCCGGCGCGGTGAACCGGGTTCCAGCCCGGACACGGCACACTGGAGACGTGGTCACCCGTCCTGCTCCCGGATCGATTCCCGACGGCCCCGGCTCCTATCAATTCGTCGACCGGGACGGGCGGGTGCTCTATGTGGGGAAGGCGAAATCCCTGCGGCAGCGGCTCAACTCGTACTTCCAGGATCCGGGAGGCCTGGCGGTGAGAACGGCCCAGATGGTCAGCCAGGCCGACCACGTCGAGTGGATGGTGGTGGACACCGAGGCCGAGGCCCTGCTCCTCGAGCACAATCTGATCAAGCAGTACCAGCCCCGGTACAACGTCCGCCTGAAGGACGACAAGAGCTACCCCTGGCTGGCCCTGACCGTCCAGGACGAATGGCCCCGGCCCGCGGTGGTGCGCGGGCGCAAACGCAGCGGTGTGCGCTACTTCGGCCCCTACCCGAACGTCGGGGCCATCCGCGAGACGCTCGACCTGCTGCTCCGGTCCTTTCCGGTGCGGACCTGCTCGGACACCAAGTTCCGGCGCCACCAGCGCCTGGGGCGCCCGTGTCTGCTGTACCACATCGAACGGTGCTCGGGCCCCTGCGTCGGCGCCGTCGAGCACGACGAGTACGGGCGACTGGTGGCCGACCTCACCTCCTTCCTCAGTGGCGAAACCGGGCCACTGGTGAAGAGCCTCGAGGCGGCCATGCGGGAGGCGTCGGCAGCCCAGGACTTCGAGCGGGCCTCGGTGCTCCGGGACAAGGTCGACGCCGTGCGGGCCGCCGACGCCGTGCGCCAGATGGAGCTCGGAAGCAAGGAGGACCTGGACGTGTTCGGCCTCTGCGAGGACGAGCTGGAGGCCGCGGTGCAGGTGTTCCACGTGCGCTCGGGCCGGGTGGTCGGTCGCCTGGCCCTCTTCGTGGACAAGGTGGAGGACCTGAGCCCTCCACAGCTGTTGGAGCGGGTGCTGGTCGACGTCTACGCCGATCCGGTGTCCGGTGTCCCCCGCCAGGTGCTGGTCCCCACCATGCCCGCCGACGCCGAGGCCGTCACCGACTACCTGACCGGGCGGCGCGGCGGGCCGGTGGCGCTGCGAGTGCCGGTCCGCGGGGCCAAGCGGGCCCTGCTCCAGACCGTGGAGCACAACGCCCGTGAGTCCTTCGTCCGCCATCGCCTGCAGCGGACGTCGGACCACAACAGCCGGGCCCGGGCCCTGGAGTCGCTGCAGCAGGAGCTGGGGCTCCCTGAAGCCCCGCTCCGGATCGAGTGCTACGACATGAGCCACCTGCAGGGGACCGACTACGTCGGGTCGATGGTCGTGTTCGAGGACGGCCTGCCCAAGAAGAGCGACTACCGCCATTTCCGGGTGGCCACCGTCGGGGGAAACGACGACTACGCAGCCATGGAGGAGGTCCTGACCCGTCGGCTCACCACCCTGGTGGCCGAGGGCCAGGTCCCGAGGCCCGAGGCCGCGGCGGCCGACGGGCCGGCAGCCGTCCCGGCCGCACCGCCACCAAAGCGGCGCTTCGCCTACCCGCCACAGCTGCTCCTCCTCGACGGCGGCCTCGGCCAGCTGCACGTGGGCGTGCGGGTGCTCGATTCGCTGGGGTTGACCGAGCGGATACCCGTCGCCTCCCTGGCCAAGGCCTTCGAGGAGGTCTACCGTCCCGGGAGCTCCGAGCCCATCCGCCTGTCGAGGCAGTCTGAGGGGCTCTACCTCCTGCAGAGGCTCCGGGACGAGGCCCACCGCTTCGCCATCTCGTACCACCGCACGCTGCGGGGGAAGCGGATGACCCTCGGCGCCCTGGACGGGGTGAACGGCCTGGGACCGAAGCGCCGGGCGCGGCTCATCGAGCAGTTCGGCGGACTGGCTGCCCTGCGCAGCACCTCGCGGGAGGAGCTGCTCGGCGTATCGTGGTTGCCGGCCGAGGTGGGTGCCGCCGTGTTCGAGAGGCTCCATACGCCCTTGGCGCCGAATGGACCCGGAGGGAGACAGGAGAAGGTGGACCGGTGAGCGAGTACCTGGTGGTGACCGGCATGTCCGGTGCCGGTCGGTCCACTGCCGGGGCCGCACTGGAGGACATGGGCTGGTTCGTCATCGACAACATGCCGCCCGCACTGATCTCGAAGGTGTCCGAACTGGTGGACGGCTCCGGCTCGGAGATGGAGCGGGTGGCGTTCGTCGTGGGACGGGGCGGCGGCGACCTCGATCATGTCCTGCCCGCGGTCGACGGCCTCCAGGCCGGACGCAACCGGGTGAGGATCCTTTTCCTCGATGCCAGCGACGACGTCCTGATCCGGAGGTTCGAAGGGACCCGCCGCCGGCATCCCCAGGCCGCCCGGGGCGTCGTCGACTCGGTGGCCGACGAGCGCCTCCTCCTCAGCCGCCTGCGCGACCGGGCCGATCTGGTGATCGACACCGGCGAGCTGAACACCAACCAGCTCCGGGCGCGGCTGATGGAGGCGTTCGGCGGCGAGGAGCCCGGCAGCACCATGCGGACCTCCATCCTCTCCTTCGGGTTCAAGCACGGGGTGCCGCTCGACGTGGATCTGATGTTCGACTGCCGCTTCCTACCCAACCCCTATTGGGAGGAGTCGCTGCGGAGCCACAGCGGGCTCGAGCCCGAGGTCCGGAAGTTCGTGCTCGACCGACCGGAGACCTCCGAGTTCCTCCACAAGCTCGACGATCTCCTGACTACGCTGATCCCCGCCTACGTCCGTGAGGGCAAGTCCTACCTGACCGTGGCCATGGGCTGCACGGGTGGGCGCCACCGGTCGGTGGTGCTGGCCGAAGAGTTGGCTCGAAGACTCGACGACCATGGGATGGCCACGACGGTCTTCCACCGGGACGTCGACCGGTGAGCGCGCCACCGGATGCCGACCGGCTGATCGAGGGCCCGAGCGTCGTCGCCATCGGTGGCGGCCACGGCCTGGCCGCCACCCTGCGGGCGGTCAGCAACTACACCGACCGGGTCACGGCCATCGTGTCGGTTGCCGACGACGGCGGGTCTTCGGGCCGCCTCCGTGAGCTCCTCCACATCATCCCGCCCGGTGACCTTCGCAAATGCCTGGTGGCCCTGGCCGAGCCGGGTTCCCTGCTGGCCTCGACATTCGAGTACCGGTTCTCCGGGGAGGAGCTCGGAGGCCACGCCCTCGGCAACCTGATCCTGGCCGGCCTCATCGACCAGACCGGCGATCCGGTCACCGCCCTCGAAGAGGCGGGCCGGCTCCTCGGCCTCAAGGGCCGGGTGCTGCCCTCGACGGCCGAGCCGGTCGTGCTGAAGGCCGAGGCCGACGGCGGCCACGTGGCCGGTCAGGTGGCGGTCATGGCCACCGACAACATCCGGAAGGTGTCCCTGGTGCCGTCCGACCCCGAGGCGCCCGCCCAGGCGGTGGCGGCACTGGAGGAGGCGGACCAGATCATCCTGGGGCCCGGGTCGCTGTTCACGAGCGTGCTGGCGGCCCTGGCCGTCCCCGGGATCCGGGAGGGCATCAGCCGGTCGGACGCCCGCAAGGCGTACGTCTGCAACCTCCGGCCCCAGATCCCCGAGACCGAGTCGTTCGACGTCGGCATGCACCTCGAAGCGCTGGTGGCGCACGGCGTCTCGGTCGACGTGGCCATCTGCGACACCGCCGGGATACCTCTGGGCCGCCCCCTGGTCCCGGTGGTGGACCGGCCCCTTTCCCGACCGAACGGGCGGGCTCACGATCCGGTCAAACTGGCGTCGGCCCTGTCAGATCTGCTCGGATGAGGGCCCGGCCCGCCGGGATGCCCTAGCGTGGAACCGGTTCTCCGTTCGTCGGAGGGGCATGAGCAGGGCAATCGCGTGCCGGGGGCACGCACGGAACCGTGAGGAGCGAGGCGCTAAGGCAATGACCGTACGGATCGGAATCAACGGATTCGGGCGCATCGGCCGCAACTATCTCCGGGCGGCCCGCTCCCTGGGGGCTGACGTCGAGGTGGTGGCCATCAACGATCTCACCTCGGCGGAGACGCTGGCCCACCTCCTGCGCTACGACTCCACCCATGGCCGGTTCGGCACCGAGGTCAAGGTGGTCGACTCGACGATCGCCCTGGACTCGGGGACGATCAGCGTCCTGGCCGAGCGGGACCCCAAGGCACTGCCGTGGGACCGGCTCGGTGTCGAGGTGGTAATCGAGTCGACCGGGCTCTTCACCACCCGGGAGTCGGCGGCCTCCCACATCGAGGCGGGGGCCGAAAGGGTGATCATCTCTGCCCCGGCCACCGGCGTCGACGCCACCTTCGTGGTCGGAGTCAACGACGGGGACTTCGACCCGGCCTCGCACTTCGTGGTGTCCAACGCCTCGTGTACAACCAACTGTTTCGTCCCCATGGTCAAGGTCCTCGATGACGCATTCGGGATCGAGAGTGGGATGATGACCACGGTCCACGCCTTCACCAACGACCAGAACCTGCTCGACCTGCCCCACAAGGACCTGCGCCGGGCCCGAGCCGCGTCGGTCAACATCGTCCCCACGTCCACCGGAGCGGCCCGGGCCACCGGACTGGTCCTCCCGGACATGAAGGGAAGGCTGGACGGCAGCTCCCTCCGCGTGCCGGTGTCCGATGGGTCGATCACCGACTTCACGGCGGTCATACCGGGCACGGTCACCGTCGAGCAGGTCAACGAGGCATTCGCCATCGCCGCCTCATCCGGGCCACTGTCCAAGGTGCTCGTCTACACCGAGGACCCGATCGTCTCCTCCGACATCGTCGGCAGCCCCGCATCCTGTACCTTCGATGCCGGTCTCACCATGGTGATGCCGTCCGCCTCGGGGGTCACCCTGGTCAAAGTGGAAGGCTGGTATGACAACGAGTGGGGATACGCCAACCGGCTCGTCGATCTGTCCCTGGTGGTCGGCGGCATCGGCTCGTAGGGGAATCGGATGGCCGGGCGGGGCAGAGGGGGAGGTTGGGAGCAGTGAGCGACACGGCTGACAATCCACTACTGAGCGGTCTGCCCTTGCTCCACGACCTCCCGGACCTGGACGGGGCCAGCGTGCTGGTCAGGGTCGACTTCAACGTCCCACTGCGCCTGTGCGCGGACGAGCCGGCCTCGGTGACCGACGACTTTCGGATCCGGGCCGCCCTCCCGACCCTGAACTATCTCCTCGACCACGGGGCCAAGGTCACCGCCTGTACGCATCTGGGAAGGCCGGAGGGGGCCCCTGACGCCCGATGGGACCTCGGACCGGTCCGTGAGGAGCTGTCACGTCTGGCCCCCCAGGTCGAGCTCCTCGAGAACCTGAGATTCGACCCCGGCGAGGTCCAAAACGACCCCGGCTTCGTCGAGAAGCTGATCAATGGCCACGATGCCTACGTCAACGACGCCTTCGGCGTATCGCACCGCAACCACGCCTCGGTCGTGGGCCCTCCGACCCGGCTGCCGAGCGCGGCGGGGTTCTTGCTGCAGAAGGAGATCGAGGCCCTCGGTGCGCTCCTCGGGAGTCCGGCCCGCCCGTTCGTGGCGGTGGTCGGGGGGGCCAAGGTGGCCGAGAAGCTCGGTGTCCTGAAAGCCCTCCTCCACCGGGTGGACAGCCTGGTGGTCGGCGGCGGCATGGCCTTCACCTTCCTGGCCGCGGCCGGGCACGACGTCGGAGGCTCGCTGGTCGACCGGGAGCGGGTTGCCGATTGCCGTGCGCTCCTGGCGTCCGGCCGATCGATCCTCCTGCCGAAGGACATCGTCGCCCTCGAACCGGGTGCCGCCTTCGGCTGCGACTGCTCGGGCGGGGAGGTCCGCACCCTCGGCGACGACATCCCCGACGGGTGGCAGGGCCTCGACATCGGTCCCGCCACAATTGAGGAGTACGCCAGCGAGATCGGCACGGCCGGGACCGTCCTGTGGAACGGGCCGATGGGTGTCTTCGAAGATGCGAGGTTCTGTGCCGGAACGGCCGGAGTCGCCCGCGCCGTCGCCGAATGTGCCGGCTATACCGTGGTCGGTGGGGGCGACAGCGCGGCGGCGGTGGACGAGCTCGGGCTGGACGACCGGATCAGCTTCATCTCGACGGGCGGCGGGGCGTCTCTCGAGTTGATCGAATACGGCGACCTCGTCGGCCTGGCCGCGCTCAGGGGAGCGCCGAATGCCCCGGCCACCGCGGACGCCTCCCGGCCGGGACCACCCGGTCGGTGAGCGACGCGCCGGTTCGCCGCCGGCCGCTGATCAGTGGCAACTGGAAGATGAACTTCGACCATCTCCAGGCGCTGCACGCGGTCCGCGACCTGGGCCTCCGACTCCAGCCTGCTGATGTCGCCCCGGTGGACGTCTCGGTGCACCCCCCCTACACCGACATCCGGACCGTGCAGTCGGTGATCGAGCCCGAGGGGATACCCGTGGCGTTGGGATCCCAGAATTGCGCAGCCGAGGACTCGGGCGCCTACACCGGTGAGGTCAGTCCGGTGATGCTGGCCAGACTCCACGTGGAGTACGTGATCGTCGGCCATTCGGAGCGACGGCACCTGTTCGGCGAGACGGACGAGTTGGTGATGAACAAGCTCCGGGCCGTCGTGCGCAACGGCATGACCCCGATCTGTTGTGTCGGTGAGACCGACGAGGAGCGGGAAGGCGGGCTGACCAAGGATCGGCTGGCCGGCCAGGTCGAATCGGCCATCGGAACGCTGCCGGCCGAATCGGTGGCCCGAATGGTCATCGCCTACGAGCCGGTTTGGGCCATCGGCACCGGGCGCGCCGCTACCCCCGAAGACGCCCAAGAGGCGATCCAGTGGATCCGGGAGGTGGTCGGGGCGGGTGCCGGCGCCGAGGCGGCGGGCCAGGTGCGGATCCAGTACGGAGGCTCGGTCAACGAGGAGAATGCCGAGACCCTCCTCCGGTGCACCGATGTCGACGGTGCCCTGGTGGGAGGGGCCAGCCTCGATGCGGCTGCCTTCGTGGGAATCATCCGGGCCGCGGCACGGGCAACGGGTTGAGTTTGGTAGCGTCTCCACCGGTCCACATCCAGAGGAGGGAGGACGCGTGCTGACTGCGATAATCGTCGTGATACAGGTCCTGGCCTGCCTGGCACTGATCTTCCTCATCCTCATGCACAGCGGAAAGGGCGGCGGGCTCTCCGACATGTTCGGCGGGTCGATGGGCTCGGCCGCGGCGGGGTCGACCGTGGTCGAGAAGAACCTCGACCGGATCACGGTCACCGTGGCCGTGATCTTCGCGTTCACCAATCTGATCCTGATCCTCCGCCTGCAGTGAGCCAGGGCGGCGCCGAGGCCGTCGAGCGCCGAGCACGTATCTCGCTGTTCTGGCGGAAGTACCGTGCACGATGGTCGTTGCCTCTGGTCATCATTCTGATCATCGGCCTGGTGGCCGTCATCGACCACCTGGGGTCCCACCGGATCAGCCAGGTCGACCTCCAGACACCGTCCCCATTGGTGCCGGCCGCCGGGGGAGCGACCACCGTCGACCTCGACCGACCCTGGGCCGGCTTCAACCCCAATACGCCGGGAGGCGCCGCATCCAGCACGCCGACGCTGCTCACCTCGGTACTGCCAAGCGCGTACGTGATCAATCCGAAACTGGTTCCCCAGGTGAACACCGATCTCCTCCTGAGTGTCGAAGCCACCTCCACCTCACCGCTGACCATCCAGTACGTGATCAACCCGAAGGCGGTGTGGTCGGACGGGGTGGCGGTGAGCGCCGACGACTTCATCTATGCATGGCAGTCGCAGCGGGGGAACAGCATCGATGTCGACGGGCAGCCGGACAAGGTGGCCTCGACCCTCGGTTACCGCGATGTGGCCTCCGTCAAGCCCAGCGACGATGGGAAGACGGTGACGGTGAAGTTCGCCACTCCGTTCACCGACTGGCGGGTGATGTTCGATCACATGGTGCCCGCCCACATTGCCCGTCGGGTGGGCTGGAACCACGGATTCGACACGTTCAACCCCGCAGTCGATCTCTCCGCCGGCCCGTTCGTCGTGCAATCGGCTTCCCCGGAGGGGACGGCGGTGCTGGTCCGGAATCCCAAGTGGTGGGGGACGCCGGCCGTGCTGGACAGGGCGACCGTGCAAATCGCCCCCAGCCAATCGGCATGGACCGGCACCCTGGCCTCCAGCAACGAAGGAGTGGCCCAGCCTGCGAAGTTCAATCTCAAGGGCGTGGGGGTGGTGTCGTCGATGCCCAATACCCAGAGTGTGCTCAGACCGACGCTGAATCTTTTGGATCTCGAGTTCAATGTGAAGTCGACGGTGTTGTCCCGGGTCGCCGTCCGCCAGGCCATCGCCCATGCCGTCGATCGCAACGGCCTGCTGGCGCGGGCGTTCGGTGCCGTTGACCCCGACCTCGTCGTCAATCAGGATCACCTGGCCACGGCCATGCAATCGACGTACACCCCGTCGTCGGCAGCGGGCGGCTACACGGCGCCCGATCTCGCCACCACCGGGCAGCTGCTCCGGAGCACCGGTTTCCATCAGGATGCAGCTGACAATTGGGTCAATGCCGATGGGGCCAAGCTGACGGTCCGGATGGCCGTCAAGGGCGGTGACCCGTGGATCAGCTCGGTGGGAAGCCAGATCAGCGAGCAGCTCCACAGCGCGGGGATCTCGGTGATCACCGTTCCGGTAAGCGGTACCGCAGTGCCGGACAACGCCATCACCTCCGCCAGCTACGACATGGCCCTGGTGACGCGGGTCTCGAGTCCCTTTCAGACGGCGACCGCCGACTGGTACTCGGACGGGCCGGCTGCGGGAGGCTCGGCCACCAGCCAGGACTGGAGCAATTTCGACGATCCACAGGTGGACCAAGACTTCAGCCTGGCATCGCAGGCACTGAACCCTGTCACCGGCGGAGGCATCTACGCACAGATCGATGACCAGCTCTGGGACCAGATGGTGGGACTGCCACTGTTCGGGGAGCCTGCCTTCGTCGGCAACGGGGTCCAGATCCAGAACGTGCTGTACAACGCCTCGACTGACGGGATCCTGTGGAACCTGCCGCTGTGGACGACCCTGAAACCGGGTCGTCCGAACGGACAGACATGACCGGGGGTGCGTGTCAGGTCGAGTCCGGAGCGCGCTACCATGCCAGGCGCCCCGATAGCGATATCGGAACCACTCGTCGGAGTGGCGGAATAGGCAGACGCGCTAGCTTGAGGGGCTAGTGCCCGAAAGGGCGTGGGGGTTCAAGTCCCCCCTCCGACACACCTTCTGACCTGGTAGTTCGTCCTGCTTGCCAGGTGCGCAGTCCTGCGCACCTGCTCGCCGTGCCAGATTCGTGCCAGATGATCTCAGACGGCGTCAGCGATGGCCTTGCTAACTGCCCCGGCGAGGGCAGCATGGCGCTCGAGAGTCGAGTGCTGATAGCGCATCACTGCAGCCACGGACTTGTGGCCGGCGATGCCCTTGAGCTCCGCCAGAGTCGCCCCCTGTCCGTGGCCAGATTCCAGTCCCCGCTTTTGGCCACGAGAAGTCCCCACCCCTCAGAGCGGATGATCTGTTCTAGTCGAGCGTAGGTCGGTCTCCCTTCTGGCGCGCTTCCTTCATGCGGAATGACTCCCCCGAAGTGACCACGGTGACGCTGTGGTGGAGCAGTCGGTCGAGCAGGCTGACCGCGGTGGTGTGCTCGGGGAGGAACTTGCCCCAGTCCTCGAAGGGCCAGTGTGACCCGATGCCGAGTG
>DATBOO010000137.1:0-3904 GCA_036553725.1 Acidimicrobiales bacterium
CGGGGGCGTCTTCTCCTTCGGCGACGCCCGGTTCCACGGCTCGACCGGGGCCCTCCGGCTCAACCGGCCGGTGGTGGGTATGGCCGCCACCCCCGACGGGCAGGGCTACTGGCTGGTGGCCTCGGACGGGGGCGTCTTCACCGGTGGCGACGCCCGGTTCCAGGGATCGACCGGGGCCCTCCGGCTCAACCAGCCGGTGGTGGGCATGGCCGCCACCCCCGACGGGCAGGGCTACTGGCTGGTGGCCTCCGACGGGGGTGTCTTCTCCTTCGGCGACGCCCGGTTCCACGGCTCGACCGGGGCGATCCGGCTCAACCGGCCGGTGGTGGGCATGGCCGCCAGCCCCGACGGGCAGGGCTACTGGCTGGTGGCCTCGGACGGGGGCATCTTCACCGGTGGCGACGCCCGGTTCCAGGGCTCGACCGGGGCCCTCAGGCTCAACCAGCCGGTGGTGGGCATGGCCGCCACCGCCGACGGGCAGGGCTACTGGCTGGTGGCCTCCGACGGCGGCGTCTTCACCTTCGGCGATGCCCGGTTCCAGGGCTCGACCGGGGCGATCCGGCTCAACCAGCCGGTGGTGGGCATGGCCGCCACCCGGGGCCCGACCGGCGCGCTGACCGGCCTGTGCGGCTCCCTGGGCGGTGCCCCGGCCACCAGCAAACTGTTGGTCATCTACGAGGAGAATCAGGACCTCTCCTCGGTGATCGGCAACAAGGGGGCTCCGAACCTCAACGCCTACGCCAGGGAGTGCGGGTACGCCACCAACTACGTGAGCCTCACCCACCCGAGCCTGCCCAACTACCTGGCGTCCACGTCGGGCCTGCCCTACGACACCAACCCCTGGGAGGGGGACTGCGAGGCGTCGGCCCCCGGCTGCCAGACGGCCAACGACAACATCTTCAACGAGGTGGGCCCCGGTGGGTGGAAGGCCTATGCCGACGCCATGCCGTCGGCCTGCGCCAAGAGCAACAGTGGCTCGTACGCGGCCCGCCACAATCCGGCCGTCTACTACACCGACCTCGGCGCCAGCTGCGCCGCCAACGACGTCCCTGCGGGCACCCCGGCTTCCGGCCCGTTGCAGGCGGACATCGCCAGCGGGTCACTTCCGACCTTCGGCACGCTGACGCCGGACCTGACGAATGATCAACACTCCGGCAGCATCCAGCAGATGGACGCGTACCTCGGCCAGTGGATCCCGGCGATCATCTCCGGGCCCGACTACCAGTCGGGCAGGCTGACCATCGTCATCGTTTATGACGAGGGGTCGGGGTCGGGCACCGACGTCCACTCGACCGTCGCCGCCGTGGTGATGAGTCCGTACACGACACCGGGCACGGTCTCGGCCCTCCCCTTCACCCACTACTCGCTGCTCAAAGCGGCGGCTGACATCGCCGGGGTGCCCGAGCTCAACAACGCCGCCGGCGCCAACAGCATGCGGGCAGCCTTCGGGTTCTGATTCCCCGGCCGCCAGGGCCGACGCTCCGCCTACCTCGCCGGCAGCTGCTGCAGGGCCCAGGTGTTGCCGTCCGGATCGCTGAAGGTGACAAAGGAGCCCCAGGGCTGGACGTCGACCTCGCTGGCCGCCACGCCCCTGCTGATCAGCGCTTGCCTGGCTGACTCCACGTCCTCGACGACGACCTGCAGGCCGAGCTGGGAGCCCGGTTTCATCTCCGTGATGCCGGTGCCCAGCACGATGGAGCACGCCGAGCCGGGCGGGGTGAGCTGCACGAAGCGGAGCTCGTCGGTGACCTGGTGGTCGTGGTCGGCGTTGAAGCCGACCTGGTTCACGTAGAAGTCCTTGGCCCGATCGACATCGGTTACCGGTATGGCGACGAGCTCGAGCTTCCAGTCCATGATCGCAAGTTATCGCGTCGGTCGAGTGCCGCCGCCCGTCGTGGAGCTATGCGCCACCGGGTGGGCCGGACATGGCGGCGGTGTCGAGATAAGCGACCTCGAGCTCGGCGCCGTCCGGATCGCGGAAGAACACAGAATGGAGCGCCGGCCCGAACCGGGTGACCTCGCCGGGGGATGCCCCCACCGCCACCAGGCGATCCCGGATCTCGAGGAGGACCTCCTCCGACTCCACGGCCAGGGCATAGTGGTCGATCGGACCCCGTCCCCCCATTTTGGCCCGGTCCCCGAGGATCGAGTCCGGGGGGACCTCGAACACGTTGAGGGCGCTCTCACCGCCCATATTGACGATGGCCATCCGTGGGTGGTCCCCCTCGGCGTCCATGATGCTGATGACCTCCGCCCCGAAGATCTCTCTGTAGAAGGCCACATAGCGATCCAGGTCGGCGGTCATGGTGGCCACGTGATTGAAGCCCGCAGTCTGGGGATGTCCCGGCATGGATGCCTCCGATCCGAACCTCGTCCAAAAGGCTAGCCAGGCCGGGCCCGACACCACTCGGGCCAGGTCGGCGGGCACACCACAGCACGCCTTGCCATCGCCACGGAGCCCGGCCGGGGAATACCTCCGAGGGATGCGGGTCGCTACGGTGTACAGAGCACGGCACCGGCGAACGCCCAATGATCGGAGACAGCAGATGACCACGAAGTCTGATTTCTCGACCGAGGAGTGGCAGCTGGTCCTGGAAGCGCCACCGAGCGCCGGCATGATCGTGGTCACCGCCCAACGGGGGGGATCGTTCCGCGAGACCATCGCCATGGCCAAGGCCTATGTTGAGGCGCGCCAGCAGCACGGTGAGAGCGAACTGCTCGACGAGATCGTCGCCGCCAAACCAGAACGGGATCACACGCACTACCACTCTCCCGAGGAGCTCAAGCAGCACGGGCTCCAGCACCTGCGCGACTCGGCTGCTCTGCTCGAGCGCAAGGCGACGCCGGCCGAGGTGGACGAATATCGTCAGTTCATCGTCACGCTGGCCCACAAGGTCGCAGCTGCTCACCGCGAGCACGGTCAAGAGGTGAGCGAAGCGGAGCAGGCGGCGATCGACGACATCACGGCCGCCCTGAACACCACCGCCGGCTAGCAGGACTCGTGGTTCTGTGCCCGCATTCCATGTGAGCTGATCCGGAATTCGTTCCGGGGCCCGATTGCCGGGTGGCGAGGCACCTCGTCACGTCAAGGAGAAGGGGGCAGGCGATACGCGGCTGCCATCAGCCGCATCAGTCTCGGGAACAAGACGGTAAAGCGTCCCTGGCCCCATTCGAGTTCGGGCTCGTTGGCCATGGCCTGGCTCAGCACCCCGACGATCAACGTAGAGACCAAGTAGACGGCCTCATCGGAGTCGGCCTCGGGCCGGCCGAGGGTGCCCGGTTCATCGGCCACAACCGGGACGGTCCGTTCCTACTCATGCGCTGGTCGCGCCATGGGCGTGTCCTCGCGGCCGACCCCGGCCGGGAGTTCACCTTCGTCACCGAGGAGGGCGGGCGCGAGTCCACCGTGTGGCGTTACCGCTTCGAACCGATCGACGGCGGGACGTGCGTCACCGAGTCTTACGAAGTGAAGTGGATCCCGACCTGGGCCCGGATCGTCGATGTCCCCACCAACCGACAGCGCGAGTTGCGCGAGGCCATGCGACAGACGCTCGAGCAGCTCAAGGCCGGAGCCGAACGGGTCGCCGTCTACGGCGAGGAGTCATGACGCTCGACGCACCCACGCCGGGGCCAGTGCTCAGCGAAACGACCGGTAGTCGATGTTGCGGTTGACCTGGGCTTCCGTACCGACCGACCCCCGGACTGCATCGCCGGCAACCCGGCCGTGCGCCCAGTTTGTCGTTCGGGGTGTCTCAACCGCTGAAATTCAGTGGAACGGTGACCAAAGCGCCTCCTCCGAACCCGACCAGCACGCAGGTAGAGGTGCAGTTGGCTCTCGGGGTGGCCGCGAGGGATTGAGTTGCTGCGGTCGAGGCGACCGTGAATGTAGTTGAACCTCTGCCGT
>DATBOO010000160.1:0-3635 GCA_036553725.1 Acidimicrobiales bacterium
GCGTAGTGGGACTGGCCGGCCTGCGCCCGCCATCCGAGCACCGACGCGTTGTTGACGATCACCCCTCCCCCGTGGACATAGAGGTGGCGGAGGGCGGCCCGGGTACATCGGAACGTGCCGGTCAGGGTGACGTCCAGCACCAACGACCACTGATCGTCGGTCATATCCACCACGTCGGCCTGCCCGCCCAGCCCGGCGTTATTGACCGCCACGTCGAAATGACCGTGCCGCTCCACCGCCGCGTCGTAGAGGCGCTGCACCTGGGACTCGTCGGTCACGTCGCAGGGCACGGCCAGCGGTCGCTCCCCGGCCAGCTCGGCCAGGGCGTCCGCGGTCTCGTCCAGACGCCGCTCGTGCGCGTCGGAGACCACCACTGTGGCTCCCTCCTCCACGCAGCGCCTGGCCGTGGCCGACCCGATTCCGGTGCCGGCCGCGGCGGTGATCACCACGACCTTCCCGGACAGGAGCCCGTGCCCGGGCGGGGGAACCGGGGGCGGCGGCCCGCCGGTCGTCGGGATGTGCGCGGCGCCGGTCATCAAAGAGCCCCCTTGGGTTCGGGCGGCAGGCCGAGGACCCGCTCGCCGATGATGTTCTTCTGGATCTCGTTGGAGCCGCCGTAGATGGTCTCGGACCGGCTGAAAAGGAACGTCCGCTGGAACTCGTCGAGCTCGTAGGGGAAGCCCCGCGTGACCAGGCCCGCAGGGCCTGCGACGTCGATGGCCAGCTCGCCGAGCTGACGGTGCCATGTGGCCCAGTACAGCTTGATGACCGATGCCTCGGGCGGGGCCACCGGACCGTCGAAGCCGGACAGGCTCCTCAGGGTGTTGAACCGGAGGACCTCGAGTTCGGCAAAGGAGCGGGCCAGCCGCTGGCGCATCACCGGGTCGGCCGCCGACCCGTTGGCCCGGGCGGCGCCGGACACCCGGTCGAGCTCACGCCGGAAGGAGACCTGGTGGCCGAGTAGCGCCACCCCGCGCTCGAAGGCCAGCGTGGCCAACGCCACCCGCCAGCCGTCCCCCACCTCACCGAGCACGTGCTCACGCTTGGTCCTGGCACCGTCGAAGAAGACCTCGTTGAACTCGGAGGTCCGGGTGAGCTGGGTGATGGGGCGGACGTCGACCCCCGGCTGGCCCATCGGGACCAGCAGGTACGAGAGGCCCTTGTGACGGAGCGACCCGGGCTCGGTCCGACACACCACGAAGCACCAGTCGGACTGGTGGGCGAGGGACGTCCACACCTTCTGCCCGGTCACCGACCACTCGTCCCCGTCGAGCACGGCCCTGGTCTGGACGTTGGCCAGATCGCTGCCCGCGTCAGGCTCGGAGTAGCCCTGGCACCACAACTCGGTGCCGGCCAGGATGGGCGGCAGGAAGCGGGCCTTCTGCTCGGGGGTCCCGTACTGGATGATGGTCGGGCCGATGAGCCCCTCCCCGAGGATGCTGACCCGGCCGGGGGCCCTGGCCCGCACGTACTCCTCGTTGAAGATGACCTGGTGGGCGATGCTCGCCCCCCGGCCCCCGTACTCGACCGGCCACCCGATGCCCGTCCAGCCGTCGGCGGCCAGCACCCGCTCCCACTCGAGGCGGACCTCGAACCCGAAAGTCTCATCGCCGGAACCGCCCCGCCCACCGAGTGCGGCGTATTCACCGACCACGTGGCCGTCCAACCAGGCCCGGACCTCCTTGCGGAAGGCTTCGTCCTCGGGTCGGTCTCGAAGATCCATGGCGGCAGCGCTTCCTGTGGCTTCTGAGCAGGGTGAAGATGGCGGGCCCGGCGACCGCGCCCCGTCCCGTGGGCCCACCCGGTGCCCACCGTCGTCGGCCGGGGGCCGGCAGATCTGACGCGACGTTAGCAAAAGGGGTTTCGAGCCCTCGGCGGATTCGCGGCCCGCTGGCGAGAGGGTTCTCGAACAGGCCATCGCCAAGGAGCCCGGGCCGCAGGATCACGGGAACAGTCGGGCCCGGCCATGCGTTCCCTACAGTGATGGTTGCCGGGCAGGAGCGTGGGGGTCGCCCACGGTCGGCCGGCCGAAGGAGGAGCACAATATGAGCGAAACCACCGGAACCGACACCGGCGGCCAGGCGGAGCTGACGGAGGACGAGTGGAAGGAACGGCTCTCCCCCGAGCGCTTCGCCGTGCTGCGCCAGAAGGGCACGGAACCGGCGTGGTCCGGTGAGCTGCTCCACGTCGAGGGCAGTGGCATGTTCACCTGCGCCGGCTGTGGGGCCGCCCTGTTCCCGAGCGATACGAAGTTCGAGTCCGGATCGGGCTGGCCGAGCTTCTACCGGGCCCTCGACGAGGGGGTCATCAACGAGCACGTGGACAAGAGCCTCGGCATGAAGAGGACCGAGATCACCTGTGCCCGGTGCGGCGGGCACCTGGGCCATGTGTTCCCGGACGGTCCGCAGCCGACCGGGCAGCGCTACTGCGTCAACTCCCTCTCGATCGAGTACGAGCCCGACAAGGCCGACAAGGGCTGACAAGGCTGTGCGGCCGCCGACGAGGCGCCGGGGGCGGCGGAGCCGGGCCGGCGCCCCGTCACCCGGCGGTCAGCCGGTCCTCGAGGAGCTCGAACAGGTCGCCGAGGGCGTCGGCCTCAGCGGTCCTTCCGGCACGGATCAGCCAACGGTCGGCATCGGCGAGGGCCTGGCAGGCGCCGAACGCCTCCCGCTTGGTCAACCCGACCGAGGCCTCGAACCGTGTCGGCGTGGCCGGCCGGTCCCCGTCAGGTCCATCGAGTGCCCTCACGGCGCCACTTCCTTCCTCTGCTCAGCCATCGGTACGACCGGCGCGACCCGGCGCCGCCGGCCCGACCGGCAGAGAGCCGGACGCCCACAACGACCACTGCCCCGGCAGCGACCATCGAGGCCGCCACCACCGCGCCGGTGGTGCCGGCGGGCCAGCCGAGCCACATCAGGGGCATGCCCATCTTGAACCCGGAACCGGCGGATGGCTCGAGGAGCGACGGCGGGCGGTCAGGCCCTGGCCCCGATCGAGTCGTCAGCCGAATCGGTCCCACCGGGAGCAGCATCGGACCCGGCGCTGCCGCCAGGACCGTCGGCGGCCTGATGGCGTTCGATCCGGTGCACATCCACGGTGGCGAACCGGAGACTGGCCCCGACCTCGTCCGCCACGATCTCCACCTTGAAGCGCCGGTCTCCCTCCTCGGTCTCCCAACTGCGCTGCTCGAGGCGACCGGTCACGACGACCCGCATTCCCTTGGTGAGACTGAGCGCCACGTTCTCGGCCAGGTCGCGCCAGGTCACCACGTCGAAGAACGACGTCGACTCCTCCCACTCATTGGTCTCTCGGTTCTGCCACCGGCGGTTGACCGCGACTCCGAGCGAGGTGGTGGCCTGCCCCTCGCGTGTGTAGCGGATCTCCGGGTCGCGGGTCAGGTTCCCGATGATGGTGGTGGTTGATGCCGTAGTCACGTGCTCCCCTTGCTCTCGTGCACCGCAGTGCAGCTCCAGTGCTCCGCCGGTCGCTCGGTCGAGGGTCCGGTCGGGCCACCCGCCACGGGTGACAGGGAGATGGTGGACAACCGACCTTGCCCCGGAAGGCCCGGCCACCTGGTCGTCGAGCTGACCGGGCACATGGACGGGGACCTTGCCCCGGCGCGAAATGACTGCTCT
>DATBOO010000104.1:0-13295 GCA_036553725.1 Acidimicrobiales bacterium
CAGAGATCCGGACGCGAGAAGTTGCACTTCTTGAACCCGGTACCCATCCGGCTCATCCATGACCGTTGGATCGACAAGTACACGGAGCGCCGGGTGTCGGCGCTCGTCGAACTGAAACAGCGATTGGAGCGACGGAAATGACCACCGACAACAAGACTTCCAACATCGGATCCGGGGAGATGACCCAGGTCTTCCGGATCTACATCAAGGCCAGTGCCGAAGCGATCTGGGAAGCGATCACCGACCCCGAATGGACCAACCGTTACGGGTACACGGGCTACGCCCATTACGAGCTGCACCCCGGTGGGAGCTACCGGGTCGTCGCCAACGAGGAGTTCAAGGCAGCGGCGGCGGCCCAGGGCTATCCCTGCCCCGACGTCGTGGTCGACGGCGAGGTAATCGAGGCCCAGCCGCCGCACAGGCTGGTCTCGACATGGCGGATGCTCATGGACCCGACCTGCGTGGATGAAGGCTTCACCACCGTTACCCACGAGATCCGGGAGCTCGACAACGGAGCCTGCCTGCTGACACTGACCCACGAGCTCGACTCGTCCCACAAGACGATTGCCGCGCTTGTCTCGGGACAGAGGGACGAGCGGGGCGAAGGCGGCGGGGGCGGGCACGCATGGGTGTTGAGCGACCTCAAATCGCTGCTCGAGACCGGTTCGGGCCTGGCCGGTCAGGCCGCCTAGCCCTTCCGGACCGGAGGGACGTCCTGGGTGCCCGGCGGGCGCAGTGCGGCGGACCGGGCGCCGGGGACGGTCGCTCAGCGGGTCGAAGGAACAGCCGGCTGACGGGTACGGTACGGAACCCCGGCTCAAGACCTCATCAAAGTGCAGCCGGGGCGGTGACGGCCGCCGTCGAGTACCGCCCCGCACTCCGGGCAGATGAGGCCCGACCAACACGCCGGGTCACCATGCTCGGGCAGCCCGATTCCACCCTTGGGCGGCTCCCCCACTGCGCGTCCGTCGATGGCGAAGAATCCGATGGAGAATCCCACCGGGCCGAGCAGTTCCACGTGGTGCTCCACCTGGGGAGGGATGGCCTGCACCGAGTTCGGGCCGAGGACGGCATCGATCACCGGTCGGGTGGCTGCAGTGAATCCCAGCCGGCCGTGGCGGACCTCCAAACGTCCCCAACGACGGGCCGGAATGCGGTGGGCGCGGAGCAGTCCGGGAGGAACGCTCAGCTCATCCCATTCGGGGCTCGAGTCGAGTAGCCGCAGCCCGAGCGGAAACTCGGCCCGGTCGCAGAGCGGGCAGTCGATCGGGGAGCCGAGCCTCCCACTCCTGCCGTCCGTGGTCAGGACCCAGGGTCGGACCTGGAACGGTGGACGGTGTCGCACGTGCTGATCGTGGCCGCACGACAGCTCTGCGACCCAGTCGCCTACTTCGTCGATATGGAATCCGGTGATCTGCCTTTCCACGCTTCACCCTCCCCTTGTCGCCCGACTGCACCGACTGGCGTGCGGAAATGGCGCCTGCCTGTTCACGCTCGGGCCTCGGATTCAGCCTCGGCTGGGAGTGCATCGTCGGTGGCGCCGCCACCTGCCCCATCGGTGGGGTCAGTCGACTGCGGGGCCACCGTGACCCTTCTGACGGTGAGGACCCGCTCGGCGTGACGCTCCTCCTCGAGGAGCTTCTGGCGGGCCCGGAGCAGATCGAATTGGGTGATGAGCCCGGCCAGGCGGGTCCGGTCCCGGCGGTCGATCACCGGAATGACGCCGACGTCGAGCCCCGCCATCCGGTCGGCCACGGCGCGGAGGATCTCGTCGGGGTAGGCCACCGCCACCGGCGCCTCCATGACGTCGCCCACCACGGAATCGGGTACCTGCCTACCGGCGAGGACCGCTGACCACCGCAATATCCCGACCAGACCTCCACTGGCGTCGATCACCGGATAGAGACGCTGGCGCCGCTCGGGCGAACCTTCGGCCATGGCCCAGTAGATCCCGTCCAACGAGCGGGCCGGCTCGACGGTGAACACATCGGAGTCCATTGCCTCTCGAACGAAGGTGGCCTCGAGCGGGTCGATGGAATACTCGCGCATGACGTGAAATCCGCGTCGAGCCACCTTCTCCGTGAGGATCGACCGTTTGAGCACGAGGACACTGACCAAGTGTGCCACCGTGGCCGCCACCAGCAGGGCGAGCAGGCTGTTCTGGTCGTGGGTGAGCTCGAAGGCGAAGATGATGGCCGTGAAGGGAGACCGGGTCACACCGGCGAGCGCCCCGGCCATGCCGATCAGCGCCCACACCCCCGGGGAGGTCCCCGGCAGCACGTGGCCGAGCACGCCACCGAGCGCCGCCCCCATCATGAGAATGGGCGCGAGGATTCCCCCGCTCGTGCCGCTGCCGAGGGCGCCCGCCCAGATCACCAGTTTGACGACGAACAACAACACGAGGGCACCGACGGCGAGCCGGCCCAGCAGCTCGGCGTGGATGGTGTCATAACCGACACCCAGCGCACGGGAATCGACCAACCCACCGATGCCGATCAGGAGACCACCGAGCATGGGCCACCACATCCAGTGGAGATGCCCGGTCAGCCTCTGGAATGCGTCCTCGGACCTATACACGGCCAACGTCATGAGCCAGGCGGCAAAGCCGGTGACCACGCCCACAAGGGCCGCGCCGAGCAGGACGATGCCACCAAGGGGGGCGTGGCCGGGAACGGCGAAAATGGGCTGGGGATGCACGAGACCGGCATTGGCCATCACCATCCGCAGGCCGTCGGCGGTGGCCGCGGCGATGCCGATCAGGACCATGGAGCGGGGTTTGAATTCGAAGGCGAGCAGTTCGACACCGAAAAGGGTCGCGGCCACCGGCGTCCCGAACACCGCGCTCATCCCGGCCGCCGCTCCGGCCACCAGGAGGCTCCGCCTCTGCGCGGCGGTGAGATGGAACAGCTGGCCGATGACCGAACCCACCGCCCCGCCGGTGAGGATGATCGGCCCCTCCGCTCCGAAGGGCCCGCCGGTGCCGATGCTGACGGCGCTGGAGATCGGCTTCAACACCGCCAAGCGAGGTTGTACGTTGCTACCGTTGATGAGGATGCGCTCCATGGCCTCCGGGATGCCGTGTCCCCGTATCTGTTCTGAGCCGAACCGTGCCATCAGTCCCACGATGAGCCCGCCCCCGATCGGGATGAGCACGGCAACCACTCCCAGCGTGTTGGCGTTGGGGGACACCAGCCGCACGCTGAGCCGTTGGTAGTAGAGCAGGTTGGTGAAGAACCCGATCATGTCGAGCAGCGCCAGCGAGATCCCCGCACCCAGCACCCCGGTCACCACAGCCAGAGGGACCAGGCGCAGCACCGCGGGCGTGGTGGTGAAGTCGCCGAGCCGGCGTTCGGAGCCGTCCGCCGGGCGCTCGTCCCGGCCGATGAGGTCCGGCCCGTTGGCCGACGCCCCTCCCTCTACACTTCCGGGCACGGTCACCTCTGCCGCCCGCCGCTCGACGCGTGGTTGCGGGTCTGGAGAAACGATGACAAGTTCTGGTATGTGTTCGGTCACGGACCATTCATTCCGGGCAGGGAGCGACAGGCGCTCTCTCGGTGGGGCACCTCGAATCCCCGGCGGGGAAGGCACCCGGCAACTATATCGTAATAGGATTCTATCGTGCCTGAAGTAACGCTGTCCGACGCGGTCTACGGGCGGTTGCTGGCCCTCCGGACCCGTCTGCGTCAGTTCGAGCGGTGGAGCGAACAGCAGGCCAGGGCGGCCGGGCTGACTCCGGCCCAGCACCAGCTCCTGTTGGCCGTGCGCGGCCACGACGACCGGCGGGGCCCGACGATCGGGGAGGTGGCCGACTACCTTCAGCTCCGCCATCACAGCGTCGTCGGCCTGATCGATCGGGCGGATGCGGCCGGCCTGGTGACACGGTCCCGCGATGAGCACGACCACCGGGTGGTCCGCCTGCATCTGACGGCAGAGGGGGCGGAGCGGCTGGAGGAGCTCTCGGCCCTGCACCTCGAGGAGCTCGAGCGGTTGGCCCCCCAGCTCTCGGGAGCCTGGGACCAACCCCCTCCGGCCTCGCCGGCCCACGGCCTGGCCGGCCCCCCTGCCCGATCGGCCAACGGAGGGGCGCGGTCCAAAAAAGGTGGCCGTGGCCCGCGTCCATGACGAGGTCGGCAGGGATCCCTCGCCGCGGGTGCTGGTCGACCGGCTGTGGCCCCGTGGGCTATCCCGTGCCGATGCCCCCTTCGAGGCGTGGACCAGGGAGGTGGCACCCGGCTCGGACCTGCGCAAATGGTACGGGCATGCCCCCGACCGCTTCGAGGAGTTCGAGCGCCGCCACCGTCACGAACCGACCACGTCGCCTTCGGGGGAGGCCCTGGACACGCTGCAGGCCCGGGCCGGTGCCAAGCCACCCGTCCTTCTGACCGCTACCAAGGACCTTGCCCACTCACAGGCGAGGATCCTCGGTGAGGCAATGGCCGGCGGCTGACGACGTGTCCCCGGGAGCGTGCGGTCCGTGCTCCGCCCCGCGCCCCGGTGCCCGTGCCTCATGAGCGGCATGGAGGGCGTGGGCCGGGTGCAGCAGCGTCTCATGGCGGCAGAAGATGCAGGAGCGCAAGGGTCGTGTCGGGGCAGTCCAGCCCCAGTGGCCGCAATGCCCGCACCGGACCATGCGGACGGCCCCCAACGCTCCGAGGAGCCCGAGGTACAGCGCCACCACCGTGAATGCAGCCAGCACCAGGAGCAGCCCGACACCCACAATCCCGAAGACCACCATGTCATTCACCTCGTTTGAGTCGTTCCCCTCGTTTGACCCGTTCGCAAGTATATCGTTCTACGATACTATCTGTCAAGGGTCCACCGTCGGCTAGTGCTCGGGGGTTGGAGGAACGGGGAGGCGGCCACGAGCGGGACCGGCCAGGCCTGACCGTCGAGTGGTCAGGCCTGTCGGCCGATTGACATCCGCCGGCCGGGACACTTACGGTGCGGACCGCTGCTGACAGTCTGCGGAGGGGGGACCATGCCGAGGATCACCGGCACCGGAGTGAGGAGACGGAACACCTGGACCGCGTCGCGGTGGATCTGCTCCGGCTTCGCCTTGGCCGTCGTCCTCCCTGCGATCGGCCTGGCCGGCACCTCGACGGCGGTATCAGCGGCCACCCGATCGGCATCCGGCGCCGTCGGCGCCGCCACCGACAGTGTGGTCCGGATCACCCGGGACAGCGAAGGGATCCCCCACATCCGGGCGTCCAACTTCGCGGCACTCGGCCAGGGCGAGGCCTGGGCCTTCTCGCAGGACAACTTCTGCACGTTGGCCCAGGACTTCGTCACCGTCAACGGTGACCGGTCGCGCTATTTCGGGCCCCAGGGCCTGAGCCTCAACTACTCGGCCGGTGTGTCCGACACCAACCTCGACTCGGACCTCTTCTGGAAGTCGATCAAGTCGAGTGGGCTGATGGCCAGCCAATTGGACCAACCACCGCCCCTCGGTCCCCTCCCGCAGATCCTGCAGGTGTACAAGGGGTTCGTGGCGGGCTACGACGCCTTTCTACGGTCCGGGAACCTCCACGACCCCACCTGTGTCGGAAAACCCTGGGTCCGACCGATCACGCTGACCGACATGTTCCTCCGCGGCGAACAGATCGCCACCGAGGCCAGCAGCGCCCAGTTCATCGCCGACGAGGTGGGCGCCTCGCCACCTTCACCGGTCCCGGGTGCGCCGGCCACCGCCTCCGGCCGGACCACGGCGGCGTCCGGTGGCTCCCAAGTCGCAGCCAGGGCGCCGGACCCGCAGGCCCTGCCGGCAGCCTTCGGGTCGAGCGGCAGTGACACGCTCGGGTCCAACGGCATCGGCCTCGGCTCCCAGGACACGGCGGCAGGCGACGGCATGCTCCTGGCCAACCCCCACTTCCCGTGGCGGGGCACCGAGCGGTTCTGGATGGCCCAGCTCACCGTACCGGGGCAGTACAACGTGCTCGGAGGCACCCTCGAAGGCTTCCCGTTGATCGGGATCGGGTTCAACCGGGACCTGGCCTGGACCCACACGGTCTCCACCGACTTCCGTTTCACCTTCTACCAGCTCGACCTGGTCCCCGGCGATCCCACCAGCTACTACGTCGACGGCCGGCCGCAGCGGATGGGCACCGAGACCGTGCGCGTAAATACCGGTCAGAAGACGGTGAGCCACACCTTCTACACGACCCGCTGGGGGAGGGTGCTGAACGTTCCCCAGGCCGGTTACAAATGGACCACGTCGACCGCCTACGCCGTGGACGATTCGACCATGACCGACACGTTCCGGGCCGCCAACCAGTACTTGCGGATGGGACAGAGCACCTCGGTCCAGAGCCTGCTGGCGGTGGAGTCCCAGTACCTGGCCATCCCGACGTTCAACAGCATCGCCGCCGATGACACCGGCAGTGCCTACTACGGCGACGTCGGCAACACCCCGAACGTCCCCCAGTCGCTCATCACGAGCTGCACCCCATTGGGGCTGCCTCAGCTCGTCTTCTCGGCTGCCGGAGTCGTCACCCTCGACGGTTCGCGCTCGACCTGCGCCTGGGGAACCGACCCCGGGACGCCGGTGCCGGGGATCTTCAGTGCCGACAACCTCCCCCACACCGTCCGCACCGACTACGTCGAGAACTCCAACGATTCGTACTGGCTGGCCAATCCCAACGCTCCGTTCCCCGCCTTCTCCCCCATCGTGGGGAAGACCGACACCATCCAGGGCCTGCGCACCCGACTGGGAAACCAGATGATCGCCCAGCGGATGGCCGGCACCGACGGCTTCGGCCCCCCGAAGTTCACCGTCCCCTCGCTGCAGGCGATGTGGCAGAGCGACCAGTCTCTGGAGTCCCAACTGGTCCTCGGTCCCCTGGTGAGCCTCTGTGAGGCGACGCCGAGCGCCCGGGCCAGCAATGGCATCACGGTCACACTGGCCCCGGCCTGCAAGGCCCTGTCCGAGTACAACGGAACGGGATCGCTCGACGCCCGGGGGGGATGGCTCTTCTCGGAGTGGGCCGCCTTCGCCCCATCGACCAACTTCTGGGCCGACGCCTTCGATCCGACCGAGCCGCTCACCACTCCTTCGAAGTTGAACACCGCCAATCCAGCCATGCTGCAGGCCCTGGCCAACTCGGTGCTCAACCTCCGCGCCCACGGGATCCCGCTCGATGCCACCTACCGCCGGGTGCAACACGCCACCCGCAACGGGGTCGCCATCCCGATCCACGGTTGTGACACCGGCTGCTTCAATGCGATCTACGCCTCCGACGGCCGAGGCGGACCGCTCAATGCCGCACCCTACGGCGAGGTGTACGAAGGGTCGTCCCTGGTGATGACCACCGAGCTCACCCCCTCCGGACCCGTGGCCCAGGGCATTCTCACCTACTCGCAGGCCTCCGATCCGACCTCGCCCTGGTACGCCAACATGACCAGGCTGTACTCGAGGCACCGATGGGTGCCGCTCCGCTTCACGCCGGCTCAACTGGCCCAGGACCACGGTGCCCGGGTGACGACGCTCACCGCGCCCCCATCAGACACCTGAAATGGCCACCCACGAGGTCGAGCTGACCGAACCGGTCGACCTCTGTGTCCCCGACGGCTCGGCGTTGAATCCGGGGGCGCGGGGGTGGTCGCGTCGGCCGTTGCACCGGGCCAACCTGTCCGGTTGCTTCGGTGTGAACAAACGGTGGGACTACTGGGCCGTGCTGGCCGGCGACCTGGTGGTGTCGGCGGTCTACTCGAACATCGACCACTTCGCCTTGGCCGACGTGTACTGGGTCGACCTGGCCACGGGGACCTCCGGGGGCCGGGCCATCCTGGCGCCCGCCGACGCCCTCGAGCTGCCCGAGCGACCTGGCACCGTTCCGCTGCAGGTCGATCTGGACGGACTCGACCTGCGGATGGCCGATGACCGGGCCGGCACGCGGATCACCGCGGCATGGACGGAGCAGGATGGCCGCCCGGGCCGTCTCGACGTCAAGGTCGAGCTGCCGCCGGGTCACGAGTCGCTGAACGTCGTCATCCCCTGGAGCGAGGCGGTGTTCAACTTCACGTCGAAGCACCAAGCCCGACCGGCCGTGGGCGAGCTGGTGGTGGGTGACCGGGTGTGGCCCATCGGTGGGCCGGACGGGTCCGACTCGTGGGGCGTGCTCGATGTGGGCCGCGGTCGGTGGCCGAGGGAGATCACCTGGAACTGGGGCGGCGGCGGCGGACGCGTCGGGGATCACATCGTCGGGCTCCAGGTGGGAGCCAAGTGGACGGAAGGGTCCGGGTTCACCGAGAACGGGCTCATCGTCGACGGTCGGCTGACCAAGTTGGGTTCGGAACTGCGCTGGGAGTATTCATGGGACGAGCCCATGCGGCCATGGCGCATCGACGATCCGGGCGGCCAGCTCGACATGGTGCTCACCCCTCGCTTCGACAAGTACAGCCAGGTCGACGCGGGCGAGTTCGGGAGCGAGACCCACCAGGTGTTCGGATCCTGGTCGGGCCGGTTGGTGACCGACGACGGAATCGAGCTCCGATTCAGTGGGCTACAGGGGTTCGCCGAGGAAGCCCGCCAGCGCTGGTGAGCGCGCCGGCTGCCCGTCCGGACGAGCACGGCCGGGGACAACCGTGAAATTCCCGTCTTTCGCCGTCGCCTGCGGGGAGGAGGGATCCGACCCCCTTGTGCTGCACGAAGGCCGAGTGGTCAGGGTCGACCAATTTGCCGCCAGCGGGCATCTCGACCGGCTCGACGAGGACTTGGCCGACGTCGCCCGCATGGGCATCGAGGTGTGGCGCTACGGGATGCCGTGGCGCGTGGCCGAGCCCGAGCCCGAGCCGGGCGTCTACAACTGGGGCCAGTGGGACCGGGCCCTCCGCGCCTGTGAACGGCACGGGTTGCTTCCGGTCATCGACCTCTGCCATTTCGGCCTGCCCGACCACTACCCCGGCTTCTGCGACCCATCCTGGGTCGACGGGTTCTGCCGCTACGTCGACGCTTTCCTCGCCCGCTACCGCCAGCCACTCTGGTTCACGCCGGCCAACGAACCGGGGATCACCGCGCTGTTCTCAGCCCGCCTGGGCCTGTGGAATGACCGGCGCGCCACCGAGGACGACTACTTCGTCGCCCTCGGCCACGTCGCCCTGGCCAACCTCGAGGCCCTGGCCCGAATCCGCGCCGACCGTGACGGCTGGTGGATCGGCTCCGAGGGATTCGGATGTGACATCGCCGACCCGGAGGATGAGGTCGGTGTGGGCCGGGCCAATGACACCCGGGACCTCCACCATGCGGTGTGGGACCTGCAGCTCGGTGTGGCGCCGAGGGGCGTGGCCGCCCGACTGTCCGAGGTGATCGCCGAACCGGTGCAGCGGCGTCTGGCTGATCTCGTCGGAATCACGCCCGACGATCGGATCGTGGCCGGCCACGACATCTACCCGGTCAGCGTCACCGCCCACGGGACCCGCGCCCGGCGCCCGCTTTGCATCGCCGATCGGGCCGACGCCTACGAGGCGGGGGCGAGGGCCTGGTTCGACCGGTACCGGCTTCCGTTCTGGGTGTCGGAGACATCCAACCTCGGGCTGTCGGTCGAGGACGCCACCCCCTGGCTCCGCGCCCTCGTCACCCGGCTCGACGGCCTGGCCTCCGACAGTGTGCCGGTCCGCGGCATCTGCTGGTACAGCCGGGGCGACCAGTACGACTGGGACTCCGGATTGGTCCACCCGGTCGGCCGGGTCACCCAGGTCGGCCTGTACGACGCGGACCGCCGAGCGCGCCCCGTCGCCACCGTCTACGCCGACCTGGCCCGACGGAGATCGGGCCGATCGACCTCGCTCCCCCCGGTTCAGCTACCCTGAGCCGGGTCCCGACCAGACAGACGGGCCAGCTCACCAACGGAGGGACCCGTCCATGACCGAAGCACCATCCGCCCGCCCGGACACCTCGGACATGCACGCCGTCCACCAGGTGTTCAGGTCGTCGCTGGCGTCGGCACCCCAGTTCATCGGCAGTGCGGAACGGGACGACGGGCGGCGCGCACTCATCGCCAACTACTACGCCAATCTGATGGCCTTCCTCGAGGTGCACCACGAAGGGGAGGAGGCGCTCGTCTTCCCCCTCTTGATGGACCGGGCCCCCGATCGCCGGGAGATCGTCGAGCGGGCGGCGGGCCAGCACACAGAGATCGTCGGGCTCATCGACGGGGCCAAGGAGGGCGTCGGCTCCTGGGAGGCGGAAGGTGACGCCCGGGCACCCGGGGTGGAGCGCTCCCTTCAGGATCTGAACACCGCCCTCTGCGCCCATCTCGATCAGGAGGAAGAGGAGATCCTCCCCCTGGCCGGGGAGCACCTCACCGCCGAGGAATGGGGGAAGCTGCCCGGGCACAGCCTGGGCGGCTTCGAGGGGGACAAGGTCTGGTTGATCATGGGGCTCGTACGGGAGCACTTCACCCCGGAGCAGCGCGACGCGATGATGAACGGCATGCCCCCTCCGGTCCGCCAGATGTGGGAGACCACCGGTGAGGCATCGTTCAACCACCTGATCGCCCAGGTGCGCCAGGCGGGATGAGGCGATGGGCGCCATAGGGCTCCGGGTGGTCGGTGCCGGTCTGGGCCGGACCGGGACGACCTCCCTCAAGCAGGCACTCGAGCACCTGCTGGACGGTCCCTGCTACCACATGCTGGAGGTGCGAGAGCGTTCCACCGATCCGGACGCATGGGGTGATGCCTACGAAGGGCGCCCGCCGGCATGGGATTGCTTCTTCGGCGGATACAGGGCCACCGTCGACTGGCCGGCGGCACCGTTCTGGTCCGAGATCAGCACCGCCTTCCCTGACTCACTGATCCTCTTGTCGGTCCGAGACCCCGATTCGTGGTGGACCAGCGTCTCCAACACGATCTTCCCCGCCCTGGCGACCTACTTCGCCCCCGACGCCCCCGAGGACGGCTGGACGCGGATGGGACGCGGGATGATGACGGCGTTCACATCCGACTGGCAGGACGAGGAGGCGGCCAAGGAGGCCTACCTCGCCTACAACGAATCGGTGCGAAGGAAGGCGGCCGAGCACCGTCTGCTGGAATGGCACCCCGGGGACGGGTGGGAACCGATCTGCGCCTCCCTCGGGTGTGCCGTGCCCGACCAGCCGTTCCCGCACACCAACACCACCGCCGAGACCCGAGCCCAGCTCGGCCTGGACGCTCCGTAGCCATCGTCGACCCGGTGTCCGTCGAGCACCCGTTGTCATCCTGCGCTAAGCCGTGAAGGTCGCCGACCCGATCAACCCTCCGCTCGAGTCGGTGACCCGTGCCGACCGGATGTCGGGGGCGGGGACCGGCAGTCGGGCGGACCAGGCTCCGTAGCCGTCGTCGAGTTGGAAGCGCCCGACGGTCAGCTGCTTGCCGCCGGTGACGGTGATCTTGCAGGTCACCCACCCGCTGACCTGTCGGCCGTGGACGGTCATCTGCATCCATCCGGGTGTCCCGGCGAAGGTGGACACCGTTCCCACCGCTCGGGTGTCCGAGGAGAGGGTGGCCGTGGCACTGGCGGCGCCGTGCTCATACGCCGGCAACGCCACCGAACTCCCCGGGTTCGCCACCCACCCCCCTCCGAATCCCAGCGCCATGCCGACGGTCACCGCGGCCGCGGCCACCAGCACCCGACCACGGTCGGACAGGCGGGCCAATGGTCGGCCGATGCGCCTGCGGGCGACTCCGGCCTCGGGGTCGGGCACCGAGACTCCCAGGCGCTCGAACAGCCTGACCTCGAGCCCGAGCGGGGGCTCCACCTCCGGAGCCAGCTGGAGCAGCATGTCGGCGGTCAACGCCAGCCGCTCGGCCTCGCCCTGGCACCGCTCACAACTCTCCAGGTGGGCCAGGGCCATCGCCCGTTCCTCCCCGGACAGAATGCCGAGGGCCAGTTCGGGCAACGACTGCTCGACGTCGGCGCAGGTATCCCTGCTGTTCAGATGGTCGGCGCTCATCGCTGCTCCTCCTCCGAGATGGCCGGATCGGTCATGGCCGCCCGCAGCTTGGATATGGCCGCCCGGATCCGGGTCTTCGCCGTGCCCAGGGGAATGGATTCGGACTCGCTGATCTCGACGGCCGTCCGCCCGTAGACGGCGGCGAGCACCAGTGCCCGTTGCTGCTCCGGCGGCAGGCTCGCCAGGGCCTGGCGCAGCGCGGGCACCGAGTCTCCCGCTAACGCCGACTCCTCCGGAAGTCCCTCGTTGGAGACCAGCCCCTGAGCCAGGAAGTCAGAGGGGTCGATCGGCACCGCCCGACGCATCCTCTGGGCGTCGATGGACAGGTTACGGGTGATGGTGAGGACCCAGGTGGTGACCGATCCCCGGCGGGCATCGAACACCGGCGCGTGGCGCCAGACCCGGATGAGCGCCTCCTGGGCGACCTCCTCGGCGGCTCCCGTGTCCCCGAGCATCGAGTAGGCCAACCCGAAGACCCGCTTCTGATAGCGCCGCACGAAGGCGACAAAGGCTGCGTCGTCGCCCTGGGCCACGCCGGCCAGGAGTGCCTCGTCGCTCAGCCCGTTCGAAGCCATGCCCAATTGTCGCATTACCAAGGGTGTACGGGCCCGGGTACTCCAGGGATTGCCTTCGGGCGATGTTTCCCGGTCCCGATGACCATCGGAGCCGGCCACGGCGACCGATTGCGCTGGTGAGCACCGATTGTCCGGGCCGGCCAATCCCTCGACCCCGTTGGCCCGTAGCCCCTGACGGACGACAACCACGGAGGAACACGATGGATCCGAAGACGACCGAGAACACCGCCGGCACGAGGAAGGGGCTCCGGAACTCGCCGGGGCGCCTGGCCGGGGCGGCGATCCTCCTGGCAGTGGTGATCGGGGGTCTGGCCTTGGCCGTGACCCAGTCATCATCCGCCAACACCGCCGCCAAAATGCCCGCCCGCGCCGCCGGACCGTCGTCGGCCCCCGCGGCCACGACCACCAGCCCACCGACGACCTCGGCGCCGACCCCGACGCCAGCGGTGACGCCCACGACGACGGCCCCGGTGGCGGCGGCGCCCGCACGCTCCCCCATGGCCGCCACCCACCCGATGACACCGCCGCCGACGGCGCCTCCGATGGCGGTGCCCCCCGCGCCGCCGGCCACATCGCCTCCGGTCAGGCAGGCTCCCCCACCGACGACGACCGCGCCGGCACCGACCGCCAACGGCATACCCCAGGGCAACGGCGGCGACCAGGACCCGGACAACAACGGTGGCCCGAGTGACGGGGACGGAAACGTCTGATGCCCGTTGTCATCCCTCGTCACCGCCAACCTCCGTCGGGCGCCGGTGCGACCGATGGGATGCGGCGCCCGGTCGATGCAGAGCCC
>DATBOO010000054.1:0-24121 GCA_036553725.1 Acidimicrobiales bacterium
TCCAGGTGGGCGGCAGCGCCCGGCTCGCCACCTACGGGCGCCGGGTGTTCCAGAGCGGTTTCCACGGCGCCCACGCCGATGAGCTGGCGGCCGGAGCCCTGGCGGCGGGAGCGCACCCTGTGGGACTGTCACCCGCTGGGAGCAGACCGGCTCCTGGCGGCCCCGCCCGGCCGACGGGCCGTCCGGCCCCGACGGTGTCCGCACGAGGTCGGGTCACCGCGCGGGTGCGCGGAACCGTCTGGCTGTCGGCGGCAGTCGTCGCATTCATCGGCGGCAGGGGTGTCGTCTCCGGACACCTCCCGGCCGTCGGACAGTTCACGCCGTTCCCGAGCTGGTCGTCGACGCTGTCGATGTTCGCCTCGGGGTGGCAACCCTCCGGAGTGGGGACGACGGCGCCGGCCGCCCCCGCCCTCGGACTGGCCGGACTGGCCGGCACCCTTCTGCTGGGCGCCATGGGGCTCACCCAGAAGCTGATGATCTTCGCCTGCATCCCGATCGGTGTCTGGGGCGTGGTGCGGCTGTTGCGGCCTTTCCGCTCCCAGCGCGCCTCGCTCGTCGCCGGGCTTGCGTATCTGGCCGTGGCCCTCCCCTGGAACGCCCTGGCCCTGGGACGGTGGGGGGCCCTGGTCGTCTACGCCGGTGGGCCCTGGGTGCTGGTCCTGTTGTTCGGCGCCACCGGCACCGCCCCCTACTCCCGGATAGGGCCGGGAGCGGGTCGCACCCTCGCTCCGGCCGTCGATGCCGGTGACTCGACCGGTCCGCGGCCGTCAGCGCTGCGGCGGTTCTCCGCCTGGACCATCCGCCATGGACGGGTCCGAAGCGTGGTGGCGCTCGGCCTGCTCGAGGCGGTGCTCGTCTCGTTCGCCCCGGCGACCGCGGTCGTGGTGGTGCTGGCCGCCCTGGCCCTCGCCCTGTCCTCCCTCGTCTACGGCGACTGGCGTTCCACCCGTAAGGCGGCCGCCCTGGCCGCCGGCTCGACGCTGGTCGCCGCCCTCATCTGCCTGCCCTGGCTCATCGGGGTGCTGTCCGCCGGCCGTGGTGCGGTGGCGGTGTTCGGTGTCCCGACGCCGGTCTCGGAGGCGGCGTCATGGGGATCCCTCCTGCGCTTCGCCGTCGGACCCATCGGGGACTCGCCGCTGGCATGGGGGTTTGCCGTGGCGGCCGTGGTGCCCCTGGCCCTGGCCCGGGGGGAGCGGTTCCGGTGGGCCGGCCGGCTGTGGTCGATCGCACTGGTCTTCTGGCTCGCGGCCTGGGCCACCGGCCGGGGCTGGACGGGCAGCCTCGCCATCGATCCGCTCTTGTTGCTGGGACCGGCGGCTGTGGCCGTCGCCGCCGCCATCGGACTGGGGGTGGCCGCCTTCGAGGAGGACCTGCGGGCCGCCGATTTCGGGTGGCGTCAGCTGGTGACCGTGGTCGCCACCGGTGCCGTTGTGCTGGGTGCGGCGCCGACGTTGGTCGCAGCCCTTCCCGGTCGATGGGGTCTCCCCGTTGCCGACTTCAGCCAATCGGTCACCTGGATGCAGGGGCAGGCAGCGAACGGCTCGTTCCGGGTGCTGTGGCTGGGGGACACGCGATCGCTGAATCAGGGCTCGTGGAGCGCGGGGAACGGGCTGGCCTACGCCACATCTGACAACGGTGCCCCGGATGCCCGGTGGCTGTGGAACGCCGCCGACCCCGGCCCGGCCCGCCGCCTGGCCTCGGCGATCACCACGGCCCGAACCGGGCGCACCGATCAGCTGGGACGGATGCTGGCCCCGGCCGGGGTTCGCTACGTAGCCGTCCTGACCTCACTGGCGCCGGAGATCGTCGGCGAGCAGACTCCCGAGGTGTATCCGGTCCCCGCCGATCTCGCACCCGCCCTCGACCGCCAACTCGACCTCAGTCCGGTGGTCTCGGGCACCGGGATCACCGTCTATGCCAATGCCGACTGGGTGCCGGTCCGGGCCGAGGTAAGAGGGGCGACGGGTGGCGCCACTCCGCCGCGGCGGGGGGTCTTCGCCAGTCCACCGGGATCCGGCATTGTCGCGGGTGCACTACCCGTGCTTCCGGGCCCGGCTGCGTCCCGTTCCTACACGGGCCCGCTGTCGGTGGGCACCGTGCACTCGGCGTTGGCCCCCGCCGGCCGATGGGCCCTGACCGGTCCGGCGGGCACCGCCGAGAGCCGGACATCGTCATTCGGTTGGGCGGCGAACTATCGGGTGACCACTGCGGGAGTCGGGTCGCTGCACTTCGACGGCGGGGCGTTGGCGCCGGCATCGTTGCTCTTCTCGATCGCGGCGTGGGCGGCGGCGCTCGTCTTCCTCATCGGCCGGTGGGGTCGCCCGTGGCCGAGGATACGGAACGGTCGCCGACGTGACAAGGCCACCCGGCCCGGGCCCGAGCCCCCTCCGGACGGGACCCCGGTCCCGGAGCCGGCGCCATGACCGGAGCCGGTGGACCGGTGCCGGGAACCACCGGGAACGACGAATGGGATAGTGGAGCTCCGCCGGCTGTCCGAAGATCCCGCCACAGCGCCTTGCGGCCGGTTCGCGGCCGGTGGGCGGTCATCCTCTCGGCGGTCGTCGTGGTCATCGGGGCCGCACTGGTCGACGCCACCGCCCCGGTCTCCTCTGCGCCGCCCGGACCGGGGCCGGGCGATGGCGTGCCGGTGGCCCCGGCGGATGCCTACTCGTCGTCAGCCTTCTGCTCGGCCGGAACCGGGACGGCGGCCAACAGCACGATCTACCTGACCAATTCCACACCCAACCCCATGACCGGCATCATGACCTCGATCGGGCCGGCCAGCAGCAGCGGTGCGGTCCCGACCGTTCACCGCACCGTGGAGGTGCCGCCCTTCGGCACCGGCGCGGTGAATCCGTCGACCGGGCTCCCCGCCGGTGACAACTCCTCCTCTTTCGTCTTCGCCGGCGGGGGAATGGCTGTCAGCCAGGTCGTGTCGGGACCCAACGGATGGAGCACCGCACCCTGTGCCTCGCAGGGTTCTCCCCGGTGGGCGTTCGCCGGCGGATCCACATCAGCCGGGAACTCATTGGCCCTCTCCCTCTTCAATCCGGCCGCGTCGGAAGCCGCCGTGAACATCTCGTTCCTCACCAGCTCCGGACTGGTCGCTCCGCAGGCGTATCAAGGATTGGCGATCCCGGCCGGGCAGATGGTCGTGGAGAACGTAGGCGATTTCGTGCAGAACGCGTCGGACATCGCCACCCTGGTCACCGCCCAGTCGGGTGACCTGGTCAGCACCGAGTTCCAGCAGTGGTCGTCGGGCCCGTCGGCGGGAGTGTCCCTCCGATTGGGTGCTCCGGCGCTGTCGACCATCTGGCGGTTTGCCCAGACCACCATCACGCGGGGGTCCAAGGCGAGCTTCTATCTGGCCAACCCGACGGCCAACACGATCGACGCGACCATCGGTTTGGGGCTCTCGTCGGGCTCGGTTGTGCCCCGGCATCTGGTGCTCGGGCCGCTCTCCATCTCGGTATTCACGGCGTCCGCGACGGCAGGCGTGCCCCAGCTGGTTCCCTTCTCGGTGACCATCACGTCGTCGGCGCCGATCGTGGCCGGCCGGTCGGTGCAGGCGGCCACCGGTTCCGCCCTACCGGTGTGGGGGTCGTCCTCGGCCACCGCCACCGTCGCCGATCGCTGGCTGGTGCCCGGGCCGGGGGTGCCGGCTGCTCCCGGGACGGCCAACGCCACCATCGACAGCCTGGCCGTGGCCAACCCGGGACCCGACGCCGCCCGGGTCACCGTCTCCGTCCTGGGCGCGAGACATCCGACCGCCATGGTCGTGGTCGCCCCCGGCGGGTTGACCGTCCTCGGCCCCTATCAGGTCGGGGGACTCTCCGTGCTCTCGGTGTCGTCTTCCCGACCGGTGTTCGTGGAAGAGGACAGCGGGCCGACCGGCGCGCCGGGAGTGGTCAGTTCGGCCGGGTTCCCCTTCGTCGGCTGAAGGGTTCCTCGAGAGGTCCTCCATCCGATCAACCGTGCTGCCACATCCGGCCCTGGAGGGTGCGGGTACCCGGAAGTGCAGCTTCGTCGAGCCGGGCCAGGTCGTCCTCGTCGATGCTCCACCCGAGTGCCCCGGCGTTCTCCTCAGCCTGGCTCCGGTTCTTTGCGCCGGGGATGGGGACCACCCCCTTGGCCATCACCCAGTTGAGCGCCACCTGGCTCGGGACCTTCCCATCGTGCTTCTCACCGATCCGTCGGAGCTCGGCAACGACACCTTCGACCACCGCCATCGGGTGGTTGGAGAAATTCCGCTTGCCCGGCGGGGGGTGGGCCACGGAGTACTTGCCGGTGAGCCGGCCCTGGCCGATCGGGGAGTAGGCCATCGGCAGGACTCCCAACTCCCGGCACGCCGCCAACAGCCCGGTTGTCTCCGGGGTGCGTCGCAGGAGGGAGAACTCGATCTGGTTGGTCGCCAGCTGCATGCCCCGGCTGCGCAGCGCCTCCGCTACGGCGCGGGTCTCCTTGGCCGAGTAGTTCGAGACTCCGACGGCCCTGACCAGGCCGGCCTGGTGGGCGGACGCCAGGGCGTCGGCCAGGACGGCGTGGGAGCGGAGGCTGATGGGTCCGTGGATCTGGTAGAGATCGACCGCCGGAAGGCCGAGACGCCCCAACGAGGCCCGAAGGGACTTGAGCAGCGCGCTGCCAACCTGCAACTTCCACGGCGAGGGCATGAATTTGGTGGCGATGACGACCGAGGCCGCCCGCTGCGGGTCCCGGGCGAGCATGTGGCCGATGATCCGTTCACTCTCCCCGCTTCCGTAGACCTCGGCCGTGTCGAACAATGCAGCGCCGGCATCGACGGAGGCGTCCCATGCACCCTGGATCGAGTCGCGGGTCAGGGTGGCGTCATAGCCGCCCATACCCCACGTCGAGCGGTCCCCCCAGGCCCAGGTGCCCACGCCGAGCAGGGGGACCGTGACCTCGGACCCGCTGAGCAGGTATCCGTCGGGGAGCATCCCTGCACGGTACCGGATCCACTCCGGCGAGGAGAAGGCAGAGGTATACGCTCCGCGGGTGATCGTGGGCGAGGCAACAGCGACCGTCACGGTCCCGCCACGGGCCGTCTTCGAATTCGTCCTCGATCTGAACCGCTACCGGCAGGCCGACCGCAAGATCGGCAGGGTGGGGGCGGTGGTCAGGTCCGAGAAGGGAGGCACGGTGAAGTTCTCGGGCCGTATCAAGGGACTGCCGGGCCCGTCGGGCACCTACCCCTTCGCGGTCGACGAATCCAGCCTTGTCTTCGGATCGGCGATCGCCGGGCCGGCGCGATGGTTCCTCGACTTCGAGGGCCGGTTCGACTGTCAGGTCACGGCGGCGGGGACGGTTGTCACCCATCGGGAGGAGTTCAGATTCAAGAGCCCGTGGCGATGGCTGGCCGAGCCGTTCCTCCGGAGCTGGCTGGAGACCGACACCGCCGAGGAGATGGTGCGATTCAAGGAGCTCGTCGAAGGCGGCCGCCCCGGAGCCGATCCGGCGTCCCGGGAGTGACCTCGCCGAAGCCACCCGACCCCGCTCCTGTCCGGGCCACCGGACAGGAGCCACCGGGCCGAAGGGTCCCGGCCGGCCGAGGTAGCCTGGGGCCCCGGAGGAGCTGACGATGCCCGTCGACGTGCGAACGGTGATCGAAATCGACTGCCCACGGGATCGGGTCTCCGCCTACGCCATCGATCCGGACAACGCCATGTCGTGGTACCGGAACATCATCGAAGTGGCGTGGAAGTCGTCCCCTCCGGTCGCCGTCGGCTCGCAGGTCACCTTCGTGGCCAAGTTCCTGGGTAGGCGCCTTTCCTACACCTACGAGGTGACCCGGCTCGCACCCGGGGAAGAATTGGTGATGAGCACCTCGGAAGGGCCCTTTCCAATGGAGACCACTTATGCCTGGGAGGACACTCCGGCGGGTGGGACGAGGATGGTGCTCCGCAACCGGGGGGAGCCGATGGGCTTTTCGAAGCTGGCGACGCCGTTGATGATCGGGGCCATGACCCGGGCGAACAAGATTGACCTCCGGCGACTCAAGGGAATCCTCGAGGCGCGGTAGCTGACGCCAACCAGGTCACGAGTGCAGTTCGACGGAGATCCGATCGTCCCCGAGCTCCTTCCCCGAGAACTGGCAACCGGCAGCCTTCGCCACACGCATGACCATCTCGGCATTGGAGGCGCTGACCGCCATGTGGCACGAGCCAAATGAGTTGAGCCGCTCCCAGAGCACGCCTATCTCGAACCCCCGGACGAATTCCGGGTCGTCTGTGTCAAACCGAAGCTCCGAATCCATGGGGAGAGCATCGTCAAGCCGCCTCCCGCCCTTGAGTCCCCTTGTCGGCGGCCTGCTCCGCCCTCCGGCCAGTGGGGCCGGCTCAGGTGCTCGGAGGGGCCGACGAGGCCGGTACGACGGTGATGTTGATGGCGAACTCGCCTGCCCGGAGCCCATTCCCGGACGAGGTCGTACTGGCCGACTCGACCTGCACGGTCCATTGTGCATCGTCGGCGGTGAAGATCGAACCGCTCACCGTCACGGTGGTCGAAGGAGAGCCGGCGTTCGAAGCGGATCCGTCGGTGACCGGAGACGACCCGGCCTGGACATGGGCTATCGAATAGCCCGATGACCGAAACTTCGATTGGTAGGCCGTCGTCCCCGAGGTGATGGAGCCGGTGACGGCAAAGCCCACGTCCCAGTTGTTGTCAGCTCCGCCGCCGACGAGGACCCGGGAGTTGTCGGGCACCGGCACACTGGTCGGAAATCCGGCCGGCAGCGAGCCGTTGGCGCCCGAGAAGCGGTGGCCGAAGAAGTTGCCGCTCACCTGGTGCTTGCTCACATGCAGGCTGCACCCGGACACGACGAGACCGACCGAGACGGCGATGGCCAGGGACACGGCCACGGCCGCGGGCGACCACCGGTCGGGGGAGTGCGACCGCATCGGTCCCGGGGGCCGGCCATGCGCCGGCGTGGCACTCGATGTGCCCGGCGCCGTACCCGCCCCACCCGCCCTAACCGCCGTACCCGTCGTCAGTCGCATGTGGCGGCCTCCCCGTGCTCCGTCAGGCGTCATCGGTCCGATGGCTGAGGACATCCGACCCGTCGGATCATGGCCCTCGCCCCACGCCGGGACCGACGTTTCCTGCGGACACTACAGCCTGGCCTGCCAGAAGACCGTGGGCCGAGGGCGACTGAGGGGCTACTGACCCAGCACGGTGACGAAGTCTCGGGTCCAGCCGACCTGGTACTGGTCGCCCGGCCGGTTCTGCCCGGGTATGCCGGCGGCCAGCGGCGCGCCGGGAGCCGGAGCAAACGCCAATTGCACCCATTCCGGGTTGATGTCGAGCTGCATCGCCATGGTCGCCCCGGCATCCACCATCGCGTTGGCCAGGTCCTCGGGGAGAGCCTGCATGCCGGCCGAGTAGATGAGGTTCCCCGCCGCGTCCTCTCCCAGGGCGCTGCGGGCCACGGCGGACCCCCCTCCCAGGGTCGACCCCCACGCACCGATGTCGGCGATCCGAGGACTGGGTTGGCCGGAGGCGACCAGTGGGGTGAGGTTCTGGCGAATGCTGGTGACCTGCTCCCCGGGGACAGGCAGGCCCTGGCCCCAGATGCCGACCCGTGCGGCACCACTGGTGTCGATCACCAGGCTGGCGCCGCCGGGCACCAGGGGGACAAGTACCTGCCCGTTCAGCTCGAATCCGCCGACGCCGGCGTTGGTCTTGAACCCACCGTTGAAGGCGGCGACCACCAGGGGGGTCTCATGGGGCCCGATGGTTGATCCGCTGTCCGGGGCCACCGTCGCCGCCCTCGTGGGCGGGTCGGAGCTGCCCGTATGGAGGTTGAATCGAGTGTGCCCGACCCGGAAGCGGAAGGTCGTGATGATGTCCCCCGTCGACTGGGGCGACGACCGGCTGTCAACAGCGATCGCCCCGTTGATGACGGAAACCGGTGTCCACCCCGGCTGCTCGGTAGTGGTGGTGGTCGTGGGCGGAATCGTCGTCGTCGTCGTTGTTGGCGGGGGCACGGCCGTCTTCGCCGGAGCGCCCGTGCCGGGGACGGCCGACGAGCATCCGGCCGCCATGAGCACGGCCGCGGTCAGACCCAGCGCCGTCCGCCGCCTGACCGAACCCGTTGCATCTGGCTTCGACCGAGGCACCTGTGTTCTCACGCGCAGGGAGCTTACGAGTCGGATCGCTCCCGCCGGCATCGCCTACCCGGGCGGCCGCACGAGCCCCCATCTGCCCCCGAGAGATCCACCATCCGGGTCGGGACCCGTCACCCGACGCCGGCGCCGATCACGCCGCTGATGACCCCTCCACCGACACCGAGGCCGCCGAACCCTCCGCCGACGGTGTGTCGGTCCAGAGCTGGCGGAGCTCCTGATTGAGCGCCGCCGGACGCTCCATGGGGAAGAAGAGCTTCCCTCCTTCGATCTCGACACGGCGAACCGTCCCCGGGATGGTCGAGGCGAGCCATCGGGACCATTCCACGTCAAAGAACTCGTCCGCCGTTCCCCAGACGATGAGGGTGGGGGATCGGAAGGCAGCCAGGTCGTCGCGGATGGCCACGGTCACCTGGTTGTCCATGCCGGCGACATAGGCCTGGATGACCTCGGCCCTGGCGTCGGAGCTGTCGATCGGGCCGATCAGCCCGGCCACGGTCTCGTCGGAGAGCTCTCCGGGATGCTCGAACCCCGAGGCCAACGCAGTGCGTGCCGCCTCCGGGTCGCCGGCCAGGGCCCTCAGGATGCCAGCCAGCGCGCCCTGGCGTGCCAACCCGACGATGGGCGCGAAGGCGGGCGGCGGCCAGTTGTCGTGGGTGTCGCAGTTGGTCAGCGTCAGGGTCCGGATCCGTCCGGGGGCCCGGGCCACCACCAGCTGCGCGATGGCACCACCGCTGTCGTTGCCGATGAGGTCCACCCGGTCCAGCCCGAGGGCGTCGAGGAACGCCACGATCATGTCGGCCTGGAGGCTCATGGTCAGGTCGTCGGTGCCGCCGTAGGGGGTCGCCCCGTGGCCGAGGAGGTCGACGGCCAGGCATCGCCGCAGGTCCGCCAGCCCTTCGAGCTGGTGTCGCCAGAGGTCGGCGCTGAGGAAGACGCCATGGACGAACACGGCCGCCGGGCCCTGCCCGGCTTCGAGGTAGGAGACCTCGCCGAACGTCGTCGCCGCGGACCGGCGTTCCTGCATACTGTTAGATTCTGAAATACTCATAGTTTGTGAGTGTAAGATCAAGGGCGATGAATGTCAAGAGCCGTCGGGAGGAGTACGCCGAGACCACTCGGGCCGCCATCGTGCAGGCCGCGGTCCGCCAGTTCGCCGCCGAAGGCTTTGCCGGGTCGACCATGGACGCGGTGGCTCAGGCGGCACGGGTCACCAAGGGCGCGGTGTACCACCACTTCAGGGACAAGGCGGAGCTGTTCGAGGCGGCGTTCGTGGTGATGGAGGAGCGGCTGCTGGCCCGGGTCTCCGCCGGAGTGACGGGGATTGCCGACCCCCTGGAGCTGATTGCCGCCGGGGTCGACCTCTTCCTGGCCGAGTGCTGCGAGGACGACTTCCGGCGCATCGCCATCCAGGAGGCACCCACCGCCCTCGGTTGGGCCCGTTGGAAGGAGATCGAGGAGCGCTACTTCCTCGGCCTGGTGGCCGGGGCCCTCGAGGGCCTCGCTCCGGGAGGGCCCGCCGATCCCCGATCCGGCGACCTCACCGCCCGCATGCTGCTGGCGGCCATGTCCGAGGCCGGACTGGCGGTCGCCGCCTCGCCCGAACCGGCGGTGGAGCGTGAGCGGGTCGGTGCGCTGGTCCTGCGGCTGGTGACCGGACTGCGGTAGCCGGCTCCGGCCATCAGGCGTAGGTCCGCACGAGGGTGAGGACCGCTTCCGCATCCGGGCCCACACCGCGCAGCGAAGTGATCGAGGGCTCGATCCGTCGGGCCGCCACCGCGCACAGTTCGGCAGCCGGGCCGGAGATGGTGGTGAGGGCCGGCTCGTCGGGAACGAAGTCCCACTCGTCACCCTCCGGGGAGACCAACCGGAACGCCACCGGTCCGGCCATGGTCCGGCCGGCCGATGTGAAGGCATAGGGAAGCGTCCGCCAGGCCAGCCGGGCAATGAGCCGGAGGCGGTCGGTGGCCGGCAGCTCCCGGCCGAGGGCGCCGGCCACGTCGCCGGCGTGGATCCAGGTCTCGGCCAACCTGGTGGTGGCCAGTGTCCGGGCCGACAGTTGGCCGGCCACCCAGTCGACCCGGGTGGACAGGTCCATGGCGTCGAGGACGCCGACCAGGCGATGCGCGCCCGAGGACCAGCGCTCGGCCAGCGCCGCGCCCGGCAGTCCCCGCTCGCCTGCGACCATCGACGCGGCGCCGTCATCGACCGAGGCCGGGTCCCCCCACCCGGGAGCCAGGCCGGCGATCACCTCGGGGAACCTCCCGGTGGCACTGGCGATGGCCATCTCGTCCGTCTGCGCCAGGTGGAGGACCACGTCGGCCACATCCCAGCCCTCGCAGCGGGTAGGGGCGTGCCAGTCCGGCTCCGTCAGCCCGTCCAGGAGGTCGGCCAGCTCAGCGTGTTGGGCGGCGAGAGCACCGACGACAGCGTCCACTGGCCCAGACCATAGGGCTCCCGCCGCAGCCCACGACCCCGCCCGCTACCGGGAGGCCGGGGGTGGGGGAGGAGGCCAGGGGGCCTTCTTCGGCCAGTGGCCGGGCGGCTGCGCCGGGATCGGCGATGGCGCATGGGGCCAGTGCGCGGCCGGGTCCGCCGGGGGCGGCCACGGGGCGGGACCGACCTGGCCCTCGCCGGCCTGGGGCGCCGGGTCGCCCGGGTTGGCCGGGTCGGCCGACCCTGTCGCACCCTCCTGATCGGAGGCATGGGCGGCATTCGAGACCTCGCTGCCGGTGGACACCTCGGCCTCACCTGGCCCGCCCTCGGGGGACCGGGTCGGGGCGGGTGCCTCCCCGCCACCGTCTCCGGGGTCGGCCCCGGAGACGGTTCCCGGGGCAGTACCGTTGGCGCCCCCCGGAGGTCCGTCGACATTGTCGGACCCCGTCGGACCGTGTTGGGAGGCGACGAAGATCGGAGGCACCGTCTTGACCCCGTGCTCGTGCACCGGCCGCCCGTAGGCGGTGTCCACCAGTTGACCGACGGTCTCGCCGTCGATGGTCTCCTCGTCGAGCAGGGCCCGGGCCACGGCGTCGAGGCCACCCCGGTGGCGGGCCAGCACTTCCAGAGCGCGCTCCTCCTGGGCCCGGAGGATGATCTCCACCTCGTCATCGATGATCTGACTGGTGTGCTCGGAGTAGTCCCTGGTGTGCATCAGGTCCTCACCCAGGAAGACCTGCCCCTGGGATCCCCAGGCCATGGGCCCGATCTTGTCGCTCATCCCCCATTCGCGGACCATCTTGCGGGCGAGCTCGGTGTTGCCGACCAGGTCGTTGCTGGCTCCGGTGGACAGGTCGCCGTAGACCAGCAGTTCCGCGGCCCGGCCGCCCATGCGTACCGCCAGCGAGTCCTCGATGTGCTGGCGGGGGTGGATATGGCGCTCCTCCATGGGGAGCTGCATGGTCACCCCGAGGGCCATGCCGGTCGGCAGGATGGTCACCTTGTGGACCGGGTCCGCGTCGGGCAGCACATAGGCCAGCACCGCGTGCCCGCCCTCGTGGAAGGCCACCCGCTCCTTCTCCGCACCGGACAGGACCAGGCTCTCGCGTCGCTGGCCCATCAGGACCCGGTCCCGAGATGCCTCGAAGTCGACGTTCTGGATGACCTTGGAGCCTCGTCGTACCGCGTGCAGCGCGGCCTCGTTGACCAGGTTGGCCAGGTCGGCGCCGCTCATGCCGGGGGTGCCGCGGGCCACCGTGCCCAGGTCGACGCTCGGGTCGACCCGCTTGTCCTTGCAGTGGACCTGGAGGATGGGCAGGCGCTCGTCGAGGTCGGGCAGGGGAACCACGATCTGGCGGTCGAACCGGCCCGGCCGCAGAATGGCCGCGTCCAGGATGTCCGGGCGGTTGGTGGCGGCCATGACCACGATGCCCTCGGTCGGGTCGAACCCGTCCATCTCCGAGAGCATCTGGTTGAGGGTCTGCTCACGCTCGTCGTGGCCGCCCCCGAGCCCGGCGCCCCGCTTGCGCCCGATCGAGTCGATCTCGTCGATGAAGACGATGGCCGGTGCCTGCTTGCGGGCGGTGGCGAAGAGATCACGGACCCGGCTGGCGCCCACCCCGACGAACATCTCCATGAAGTCCGAGCCGCTGACCGACATGAAGGGCACGCCCGCCTCACCGGCGACGGCCCGGGCCAGGAGGGTCTTGCCGGTGCCCGGAGGCCCGACGAGCAGGATGCCCTTGGGGATCCGCGCGCCGATCTCCTTGAAGCGGGCCGGCGTCTTCAGGAAGTCCACGACTTCGCTGATCTCGAGCTTGACCCCGTCGTATCCGGCCACGTCGTCGAAGGTCGTCGACGGCCGTTCGGTCGAGTACAGCTTGGCCTTGGAGCGGCCGATGGACATGATGCTCCCCATCTGGCCCTGAGCCTTGCGGCTGACGTAGAAGAAGACGGCGCCGATCAGCACGAAGGGGAGGACCCAGCCCAGGATTCCGACCAACGGGTTCGAGGTCGGGGTGACCAGCTTGTAGTTGGAGCCGAGCGGCTTGAGCGCGTTGAGCTCGGAGTCGGTCACCGGATTGGGCCCGTTGACCGTGTAGGAGCGGCCGTCGGCCAGGGTGCCGGTGATCACGCCGGTGGTCTGGTCGATGGTGGCCGTGTGGATCTGCTTGCCCTGGATGTCGCTGAGGAACGTGTTGTAGGTGAGCGTGTTGGTATTGGCCTTGTGCAGGAGGTTGGGTACGATCAGGACCGACAGGACGGCGATGGCGATGACTGCGTAGATCACCATCCGGTTCTTGTTCTGGCCGGGCGCTTCCTGTCCCGGACCTCCCGTCCCTGGGGGACCGCCGGGCGAATTCGGGTTGGGCGGGGTCACCCCTTCATGCTATTCGCGCCCGGCGTCATTTGAGGCATCGCCCCGGGCGTGGGGCCCGCCGCCGCCTCCGGTCGGGATTCGATCGGTATCGTGACAGGGTGATCGAGCGGCCCGAACAGGGAGTGGATTCCGCCGCGGCCGTGGCTGGAGGATCGGTCGGCGCCGCCGCCGCGGCCGGTGACGGAGCGCACCCGGCTCCGCCCCGAACGGTCCCCGGCCCGATCCCACCGTCCGGGCGCGGCGCCGGCCCCGTCGACCCCGGGTCGTCCCTCGGTCGCCAGCTCGGTGCGGGCGCGGCCCCGAACAGCAGGCCGGCGGCCTGGATGTGGCTGCTCTTCGCCGCCCTGGGATTCCTCGGCGGCCAGGTGCTGGCGGCCGTGTTCGTGGCCATCACCGCCGCCTTCGAGGGGAAGCTGAACTCGCTGACCGCCGTGGCCCGGCTCGACGAACCCCCGACCTGGTACATCGTCTCCACCCTGCTCGGCCTGTGGGCAGGCTTCTTCGGGGCCGGCTGGCTGGCCACGGGGATACGGGGCACCAAGAGCTTCGTCCGGGACCTGGGGCTCCGCTTCCGGTGGACCGACCTCTTGGGGATCCCGATCGGGGTCGGCGGCCAGATCCTGGTGGCCCTGATCTACGTGCCCATCTCCCACCACGTGCACGACTTCAACCAGCGCTTCAACGCCCCGAGCCACAGGCTGACCGGTGGATCGCACGGGCTGGGCTTCGTCATCATCGCCATCTGCACGGTGGTGGGGGCGCCGTTCTTCGAAGAGCTGTTCTTCCGGGGCGTGCTGCTGCGCGCCCTGGCCCGACTGTTCGGCACCATGGGCAGGTGGGTCGGGCCGGCCCTGGCCATCGTCGTCTCCGGGGTGCTCTTCGGTCTGGCCCACGCCGAATCCCTCCAATTGCTGGGCCTGGCCGTGTTCGGGATCATCCTGTCGGGCGTGTCCTACCGGACGGGACGGCTCGGGATGAACATGGTCGCCCACGCCACCTTCAACCTGATGGCCGTGGCTGCCGCCGTGGTGGCGCCGGCGGCCCTCGGCGCGCTCTGAGATGACCGCACCGGTCGACGTCGCCCCGACCGAGGCCAGGCCGGGGGGTGTGCGCCTGGCCTCCCCCCGGGAAGGTCCGGCGCTGCTCCGCAGGCTGACCCGGAGGTCCTCGTGGCCGGGGTGGGCCAACCTGGTGGCGGTGGTGGGCGTCACCCTGGTCGCCCTCAGCCAACTCCATCCGTCGCTGCTGCTGACCAACACCACCACCGCCGGCGGGGACACCGGCGCCCACGTGATCCTCGCGGCCTTCATGAAGTCCCATCTCCTCACCCACGGCCTGCTGACCGGTTGGGACCCGGGCTGGTACGACGGCTTCCCCGTGTACACCTTCTACTTCCCGCTGCCCGGGCTGGTCACTGTCCTGTTCAACGCGGTGATGCCCTACGACGTGGCCTTCAAACTGGTCACCGTGCTCGGCACGTTGCTCCTCCCGGTCAGCGCCTGGGCCTTCGGCCGCCTGGCCCGCCTGCGCGACCCCGCCCCGGCCTGCCTGGCGGCGGCCACGCTCCCCTTCCTCTTCGAGCCCAGCTTCTCCATCTACGGGGGGAACATCCTCTCCACCCTGGCCGGAGAGTTCTCCTTCTCCCTGAGCCTGTCGTTCGCCCTGCTGTTCCTCGGGGTGGTCGCCTCGGGCCTCCGTACCGGGCGACACCGGGCGTTGGCCGCCCTCCTGTTCGCCGTCACCCTGCTCTGCCACCTGATCCCCGCCCTGTTCGCGGCGGTGGGAGCCGGGGTCTGGCTGCTCCTCGACGCCGATCTCGTCCGCAGTCTCCGGCCGGGGTTCCGGGGCCGACGGGCCCGGCGGCGGTGGTCGCGCCGACTGGCCTGGTCCGTCGTGGCCGGCGCCGTCGGCGTCGGGCTGGCCGCCTGGTGGCTGGTTCCGTTCGCCCTGGACCAGGCCTACACCACCGACATGGGCTACACCAAGGTCCTCGGCTTCCCCCATCTGCTCTTCCCGGCGTCGGCCCGCTGGGTGCTGGCCGCGGACCTGGTCGGCCTGGTGGCCATGGTGGTCCGCCGCAACCGGGTGGCGCTGTTCCTCGTGGTCATGGGGGCCATCTCGGCCGCCGTGGTCTGCCTCGACCCCACCCCCAAGCTCTACAACGTGCGATTCCTGCCGTTGTGGTTCCTCTGCCTCTACCTGCTGGCCGGCTACGCCACGGCCGAGGTGGTGGGCGCCGTCGCCCGCTGGAACCGCCGCCGCCGGCTCGATCAATGGGTGGTGGCTGTCCGGGAGCGCCTGCGGCTGGTGCACGGCGTGCCCTGGCGGCCGGGCAACCGGATCAGCCGGTTCCGCCGGCCCACCCCCGACCCGGGCCCCCCCGGTTCCGTGGTCGGCCCGCTGATCGCCCTGGCCGCCGCCTGCGTGGCGGTGGTCCCTCCCCTGGTGCTGCCGGCCTCGACCCTGGCCAAGGTGGGGGTGGCGGTCAGTGCCAACCAGCCGAGCGCATGGTCCGAGTGGAACTACTCCGGCTATGAGGGTAAGCCCGACTACCCCGAGTACCGGGCGGTGATCCAGATGATGGCCAAGGTGGGGGCGGGCCAGGGATGTGGTCGCGCCATGTGGGAGTACGACCCCTCGCTCAACCGGTTCGGCACCACCATGGCCCTGATGCTCCTGCCCTACTGGACCAACGGGTGCGTGGACTCGATGGAAGGGCTGCTCTTCGAGTCGGCCTCCACCACGCCGTTCCACTTCATCAACCAGAACGAGCTCTCGGTCACCCCCTCTGATGCCGTGGTCGGCCTGCCCTACGGCGGGCTGAACGTGCCACTGGGCATTGAGCACCTCCAACAGCTGGGCGTCCGGTACCTGCTGGCCTCCTCCACCACTGTCGAACAAGCGGCTGCGGCCGACCCCAACGCCACCGAGGTGGCCTCGACCGGTCCGTGGGCCACGAGCTACAACGGGCAGACGCTGAACACCACCTGGAAGGTGTACCGGATCAGTGACTCGTCGCTGGTCCAGCCGCTGGCCGACCGGCCCGTGGTCTGGAAGGACGTTTCCCCGGGCCAGTCCAGCTGGCTGGCTCCGGCGGTCAGCTGGTACGACAACCCGGGCCGATGGAAGGTGGTGCCCGCCGCCGACGGTCCTCCGGGGTGGGCCCGGGTGAAGGTGGGCGACAAGCAGCCCGCGGCGGTGCCCGAGCCGGCCGCCACGGTGTCCCACATCACGCAGACCGACAGCTCCGTCTCCTTCCACGTCGACCGGGTGGGCGTCCCGGTCGAGGTCAAGGTCTCCTACTTCCCCAGCTGGCAGGCCACCGGGGCCGACGGGCCCTGGCGGGTGGCCCCGAACCTGATGGCGGTGGTGCCGACCAGCCACGACGTCACCCTCCGCTATGCCAGGTCGGGGGCGGACAAGGCGGGTGCGGCGATTTCCCTGGCTGCGGTGGTGGCCGCCGTGTTCCTGGTCTTCTTCGATCGCCGGGCCAGGCGGGCCCGCCGGGCCGCCACGAACCGCCCGGGGTCGTGAGCCGGACCGGGGCATGACCCGGACCCTCGGCATGTTCCCGCTCTCGACCGTTCTCTTCCCCCATGCCGGGCTGGCGTTGCACGTCTTCGAGGCGCGCTATCGGGCGCTCATGGCCGATTGTCTGGCCCACGCCGCCGACTTCGGAGTGGTGCTGATCGCCCGGGGCTCAGAGGTGGGCGGCGGCGACCAGCGGTTCGAGGTGGGCACCGTTGCCCGCATCTCGCAGGTCGCCCGCCTGGAGGACGGACGGATGATGATCCTGGCCCGGGGCATCGAGCGGGTGCGGGTGTGCCGGTGGCTCACCGAGGTCCCGTATCCCCTGGCCGAGGTGGAGGGGGTTCCCATCGACCGGGGTGCCGACGGCAACCCGGCGGTCACCAGGGCCGCAGACGCAGTGCGCCGGCTGCGGTGGGTGCTGTCGGAGTTGGGCGACATCCCGGCCCTCCCCTTCGACCTCGACCTCGCCGGCACCGACGAGGAGACCGGTTGGCGACTGTGCGGGTTGGCACCGCTCAACCTGATCGACCGCCAGCGACTGCTCTCCTCCGGAGGCCTGGCGGCCCGGATGGAACTGTTGGTCGAGCTGTGCGACGCCATGGCCGCAGACGTGGTCGGAATGTTGGCCGGCGGCCCAGAGGGCTGACCGGTCCCCCCTCCGATAGGTGGTCCGCTCCGCGACCAAGGGCCGGCGGCACAGTCCCTGGACAGACGGACCTCGTTGGATCAACATGGCAGGAGGGGCCGCGGCGGAGCCGGGGAGGAACGATGGCTGATCGGTGGATGCTCCGGGGTGTGGAGTACTCGAACTGCAACTGTGACTGGGGATGCCCCTGCCAATTCGGAGCGCCCACCACCAACGGCCACTGCGAGGCCGTGGTGGCCGGCCACATCGAGGAGGGGAATTTCGACGACACCCGGCTCGACGGCCTCGACTGGGCGCTGCTCTTGCACTGGCCCGGCGAGATCGCCCAGGGCAACGGAAGACAGCAGGCGATCATCGACCAGCGGGCCGATGAGGCTCAGCGCCGGGGTTTGCGGAAGATCCTGCACGGTGAGTCGACGACTCCGGGGGCCACGCACTTCTTCGTCTACAACAGCACCATGTCGACCGTCCTCGACACCCTCTTCGAGCCGATCGACCTGTCGATCGACGTCGACGGCCGGAAGGCCAGCGTGAAGATCGGGGATCTCGTCCAGTCGGTCGGTGCGCCGATCATCAGCGCCTTCGACGGCAACCCGGCCCGGTCCCGGATCAATCTCCCCGACGGATTCGAGTACACATACGCGGAGATGGGCAACGGCAACACGACGGCCCGAGCGGCCATCGAGCTCGATCTTCAGGACAGCTATGGGCAGTTCAACATCCTGCACATGAACCAGGACGGAGTCATTCGCTGACCGGCCCGCCACGATCCACGGCTGCGGTTGCGGCACCGGTGGTCGGGACGCCCGACGGTCACCGTCGTGATCGGTGGGCGGTGCTGTCGGGGCTGGGGGGCATCGCCGCGGCTGCGTGGATCTACCTCGTGGTCGTGGCCCGGCCCCGGTCGACGGGCATGGCCCAGACCGGGATGAGCGACCATTCGATGGGTCACGCCGTGCAATCGATCATGCAGATGCGGGGCTGGTCCGCCACCGAGTCCGGCCTGATGCTGTCGATGTGGGCGGTGATGATGGTCGCCATGATGCTGCCCACGGCAGTTCCGATGACCCTCGTCTATGCCGCGGTCGCCCGCAAGGCGGAGAGGGACGGGCACCCGATTGCACCGACGTCCGTCTTCGTCGCCGGCTATCTCGCGGTGTGGGTCGTGTTCAGCGTGGCGGCGGCCGCCGGCCAGAGGGGGCTCGACCAGTTGGCGCTGTTGTCGCCGGCGATGGCGTCGGCGAGCCCGGTGCTCGGGAGTGCACTGCTGATTTCGGCCGGGGTGTACGAGCTGACGCCCATGAAGCATGCCTGTCTGGCCCAGTGCCGCGCCCCTGCCCATTTCATCGCCATGAGCTGGCGCCCCGGGCCGACCGGGGCCTTTCGCATGGGGCTGGGTCTCGGGGCCTACTGCCTCGGCTGCTGCTGGGTTCTGATGGGCCTGCTGTTCCTGGGCGGCGTGATGAACCTGCTGTGGATCGCCGCCATCGCCGCCTTCATACTCCTCGAGAAGACCACGCCCTTCGGTGAGAACGGCGGGCGGGCCGTGGGCATCGCCATGGTGTTCGTCGGTCTGCTGGGACTGACGGGGATGATCGGTCTGGGCTGACCGGCACCCGTTGCCGCCCGGCGGGCCGGGTGGGAGAATGGCGGACGCTGTCCGGTCTTCCTGCCCCGAAGTCGGGGTCGAGGGAGGTTCCCCATGGTTGACGAGCAACCGCCGAGACCACCATCGGAGAAGGACGTCGTCGGCGGCGTCCTACCCGAGTCGGCCCGGCAGGGGTGGCACAAGGTGCTGGTCGACGGACACGAGCGCCTTCGGCTCGCCCACCGCCTCTTCCGACACCTGCCGAGTGCACCCCGGTGCAAGCTGTGCCACAACCCGTTCGGCGGGGTGGGAGGGCACCTGGTCGGTCTGTTCGGATTCAGGCCCTCCCGCAAGAACCCGAACCTGTGTACCCGCTGTTGCGACTCCCTTCCCCCCGGCGGGATCGAGGTCGACACCGCCGTGCTGTTCGCCGACGTGCGCGGATCGACGGCTCTGTCCGAACGGGTGGGGCCCGCCGAGTTCGCCCGACGGATGAATCAGTTCTACCGGACGGCCACCGAGGTCCTGATCCGCCACGACGCCATCATCGACAAGCTGATCGGCGATGAGGTCATGGCCTTCTTCGTTGCCGGCATCTCCGGTCCGGACTACCGACGCCGAGCCGCGCTCGGAGCCGTCGAACTGGTTCAGAACCTGGCTCTCGGCTCCACCCTTCCGGTCGGCGCGTCAGTGGTCGCAGGCCCGGCGTTCGTGGGAAACGTGGGCGCGGACCACGTGGTCGACTTCACCGCGCTGGGGGATCCGGTGAACACCGCCGCCCGCCTCCAGGCGCAAGCCGGCCCGGGCGAGGTCGTGCTGGCCGAGGACGTCTACGGAGAGGTCGATGACCGGTTTCCACGGGCCGAGGCGCGCCGGCTCGCGGTCAGGGGCCGGTCCGCACCGGTCGACGTCCGGGTAGTCAGAACCACCATCTGAACCGGGACCACCCGGCGGTCGCACGATCCCCGCCCATCGGAAGATCCCCCGTTGTCGGCGGGCGGGGCCTCCGATGCCGACAGGTCGCCTGGCTAGGATGGCCCGGTCATGACCGCGACCAGCCTCTCAGGCGTATTCAAGGCCTACGACATCAGAGGCGTGGTCCCTGACCAGCTCAACGCCGTGCAGTTCCGGGCCATCGGCATGGCCGTGGCGCGGTTCACCGGCGCTCCGAGGCTGCTGGTGGCCCGCGACATGCGCGAGTCCGGGATCGAGCTGTCACGGGCGTTCGCCGACGGTGCCCGATCGGAAGGGGCCGCGGTCATCGACCTCGGGCTCGCCTCCACCGACCTCCTGTATTTCGCCGCCGGCAACCTCGATGCCCCCGGGGCGATGTTCACGGCCTCGCACAATCCGGCCCGTTACAACGGCTTGAAGCTCTGCCAGTCCGGGGCCCGCCCGATCGGACGTGACACCGGACTGGGCGAGATCCAGGCCACCACCGAGGCATTGCTCGACGCCTGGGGCGACGAGGGCCCGCCCGACCTCGACCGACGGCGATTGGCCCCCATCGAGGAGCGCTCCGTGCTCGACGCCTACGCGCGACACGTCCGCTCGTTCGTCGACATCGACGTCCTCCGGCCCCTGCGGGTCGTGGCGGACACCGCCAACGGGATGGGCGGACTGGTGGTCCCCCAGGTGTTCGGGCCCCTCCCTTTCGACGTGGAGATCCTCTTCCCCGAGCTCGACGGCAACTTCCCCAACCATCCGGCCGACCCCATCCAGCCCGAGAACCTGGCGGACCTGAAGAAGGCGGTGCTCGCCTCCGGGGCGGACATCGGCCTGGCCTTCGACGGGGACGCGGACCGGGTGTTCCTGGTGGATGAGGCAGCGGAACCGGTTTCGGGCTCCCTGACCACGGCTCTGGTCGCCTCCTCGATGCTCGACAAGCACCCGGGGGCGACCGTGCTGTACAACTGCATCTGCTCGCGGGTGGTTCCCGAGGTCATCGCCGAAAAGGGAGGTGTCGGCGTCCGCACCAAGGTGGGTCACAGCTTCATCAAGCAGGTCATGGCCGAGACAGGGGCGGTCTTCGGCGGCGAGCACTCGGGCCACTACTACTTCCGTGACAACTACCGGGCCGACTCCGGCATCATCGCCGCCATGGTCGTCCTCGAGCTCCTGAGTGTTTCCGGCAAGCCGCTGTCCGAGCTGCTCGAGCCCTTCAAGCGATACGCGGACTCGGGCGAGATCAACACGGAGGTCGCCGACCCCGCCTTGGCGGTCGAGCTCATGGCCGCCGAAGTCGAGGGGGCAGCCGGGGCGCGGGGCACGGCCGACCGATTGGATGGCCTCACCGTGGACCGGGGCGAATGGTGGTACAACCTGAGGCCTTCGAACACCGAGCCACTGCTGCGCCTCAACGTGGAGGCACCTGACGAAGCGTCGTGTGCCCGACGCGTGGGCGAGGTGCAGGCGGACATCGACCGGTTGTTGGCCACGTGACCGCGGCCCGCCCCCACGGGCCCGGCCCGGTCGCCCTGGTGCGCCGCCCTATCGCTGATCGACGAGAAAGGAACCAACCATGACCCTCGACCCGCTGCTGATCGAGGTGCTGGCGTGCCCGGAGGACAAAGGGCCACTCTTGTACTTCGAAGACGAGGACCGTCTGTACAACCCACGGCTGCAGCGCAGCTACGAGGTGCGCGAGGGCATCCCGGTCATGCTGATCGACGAGGCGACCACGGTCGACGCGGCCGAGCATGCCCGGCTGATGGCCAAGGCCGAGGCCGGCGGGGCGCGGTCCACCGGCGAGGCGTCCGGGTCGTGACCGTCACCGCCGGCGCCGCCCCGCACCCCTCCCCGCTCGGAGTCGACTCGCTCGACATGTGGGGGGCCGCCGCCGCCCTTCCCGAGCAGGTGGAGGCGGCGGTGTCCGCCTCCCGGGGCGTCAAGGGCCTGCCCGGCCACGATCGGGTGGAGAACGTGGTCGTACTGGGCATGGGCGGGAGCGGCATCGCCGGCGACGTGCTGGTGGCGACGGCGGCGCCCTTCATGCCCGTGCCGGTCACCGTGGTCAAGGGCTATGAGCCTCCCGACTATGTGGGAACCGGATCGCTGGTCTTTGCCATGTCGTTCTCCGGGGACACCGAAGAGACCTTGGAGGCCGCGGCCGGTGCCTACGAGGCCGGGGCGTCGCTCGTCGTCGTAGCCGGGGGAGGGTCACTGGTGAGCCTGGCCGGCGAGTGGGACGTTCCGGTGGTGCCCGTGCCCACCACCATTCCCCAGCCCCGCGCCGCGCTCGGGGCGATGGCCATTCCGCCCCTGGTGCTCCTCGAAGAGATCGGGCTGTTCCCCGGCGCGCTGCAATGGGTGGACCAGGCCGTCGAGCAGCTGCGCGTCCGGCGCCGCGAGTTGGTCCGGCCCGGGAGCTACGCCGAGGACCTGGCCAGGAGGATCGGGCGGACCATTCCCCTCGTGCACAGCTCCGGGGACCTCGGGGCCGCCGCCGCCCTGCGCTGGAAGGCCCAGATCAACGAGAACGCCAAGAGCCCGGCCTTCTTCAACGTCTATCCGGAGGTGTGCCACAACGAGGTGGCCGGCTGGGGCCAACACGGTGACGCCACCCGCCAGTTGATCACCCTGGTCAACCTGCGGCACGACGCAGAGCACCCACAGGTCGCCCGCCGATTCGACCTGGTCAGCGAGGTCCTCCGGGAGGTGGTCGCCGATGTCATCGAGGTCCGGGCGGCCGGCGAGGGTGATCTCGCCCAGCTCCTCGACCTGGCCATGGTCGGCGATTTCGTCTCCCTCCACCTCGCCGGCAACGAGGGGATCGACCCGGGGCCGATCCCGGTGCTCGACGAGATCAAACTCCAGCTCAGCCCAGGGCCCGACTGAGTCCCGCCCCGGCCCACCGGCCGGGCCCGACCTGCGGGGCGGACCGACAAATTGTCGCGCTGAACTGGGAGTTCGCCTGCCGGGCGGCCCCAAGGCAGGTGATTGCCGGTTCTGTTGCCATTGGATGACAGCCCGATCACAACCTGGTGAACTCGGGTCGGCCGGGATGCCGGATTGCCACCGGCGGGCGTACACTCGCGGCTTGTGAGCTGCGTGCGGGTCTGTGGTTGCAAGTCGAAGCCAGTCGCAGGCAAAACGACCCACGTAAGGCAACTCGTGGTTGCTGAGCATGGTGCGGCTTAGGAGTAAGACCTGCCCGTCGCGCTTCCGGCTCTCGGGAGCGGGCGGAGATGAGTTGACGCGGTCACCCATGGTTCCGCAGGGCCTCCGACCGGTTGTGGTCGGGGCCGCCGGGGCCTGGCCGCCACTCTCACTGCAGGCGAGTGTGGGGTCAAAGACCAGGTCAGCCGTACGCAGCTCACACTGCTAATTCCGACGACCGAGCAGGAGGACGGCCGACAGCAGGCGAAGGAACCAACCAGCACAACCAGGGAGGCGAGCAAGTGGACGTTGTCATCGCAAACGGCAGGAGGATTGTGTCCAACCAGGTGAGGGCTCTCACCGACGAGAAGGTTGGCCGACTCGGTCGCCTGTGCCCGGGTCTCGAACGGGCCGAGGTCCACTTTTCCGAGGAGCACAATCCGAGGATTGCCGATCGCGAGTGCTGTGAGGTGATCATCTCCGGACACGGTCGCACCATCCGCGCCCATGCTGCGGCCCCCGAGCCGCTGGTAGCCGTCGACCTGGTGGTGGAGAAGCTCGAGCACCAGCTGGAGAAGACCAAGGGCCGCCTGGTGGCCCGGACCCACCCCCGCCGCCGCCCGACCAACTCGGTGTCGGTCCTCCGGGAGAAGGTGCGCACGGCCTGACCGGACGGCCGGGCGGCCAAGCCCGACGGGGCGGCCCGGGCAGAGGAGCCGACGGTCTCCGGGCCCCCGACCCGGGATCACGTCGTGAGATCGGGCCGCCGGGGCGCCGCATCGGCCCGACCGCCCACTGGGCTGGGCCCGGGGATCTCCGCCGGGAGCCGGCCAGCCCCGAACACGTCCGACAGTAGAGTGAGAAGCCGATGAGCGTGCTCACCAAGGTTCTCCGCGCCGGTGAAGGCAAGAAGGTCCGCCGTCTGGCGGAACTGGTGCCGTTGGTCAACGCCCTGGAGCCCGAGATGGAGGCCCGCACCGACGCCGAGCTGCGGGCGCTCACCGACGTGTTCCGGGGGCGCCTCGAAGCCGGGGAGACCCTTGAGGACCTGCTCGTCGAGGCGTTCGCCCTGGTCAGGGAGACATCCTGGCGCGTGCTCGGCCAGCGCCACTTCGATGTCCAGCTGATGGGGGGGATGGCCCTCCACTTCGGGTGGATCGCCGAGATGAAGACCGGTGAGGGCAAGACCCTGGTCTCCACCCTGCCTGTGTACCTCAACGCCCTGGGTGGGAACGGCGTCCACGTGGTGACCGTCAACGACTATCTGGCCACCCGCGACTCGGAATGGATGGGACGCCTGCACC
>DATBOO010000088.1:0-14557 GCA_036553725.1 Acidimicrobiales bacterium
TCGACCTCCCAGCCGGTCATGGAGGCGTGCCGGGTCCGGAGCTGCAGGCGGGCACCGTCGAGCCCCCCGGCGACCGCCAGCTTGGCCAGGATCGACGCTTCGATGACCCCGGCGTGGCAGGCGACCACCACCAGCTGGCCCTCCCGGCCGGCCACGACCCCGTCCAGCGCGCCCGCCACCCGGTTGACGAATCCGGCCCAGCTCTCGCCTCCGGGGGCGATCGGTCGCCACGGATCGGCATCCCAGTCGAGATCGCCGAATCGCTGGCTGAACTCCGACCAGGTCAGCCCGTCGGCCTCCCCGGGATGGAGCTCGCACAGCCCGCATTCGGTCAGCAACTCCAGCCTCGGTTCACGGTGGCCACCGCCGACCGCGTCCAGGGCCGGCGCCAGCAGTTCCGCCGTCTCGATGGCCCGGGGCAGCACGCTGGCATACAGGGCGTCGGCCCCGGCCAGCTCCCGGGTCACCAGCAGCCGGTCCCGGAGCGTCTCCACCTGCCGGCGTCCGAGCCCGGTGAGCCCGTCACACCCCCGCGGACCGCCGCAGACCCCCGACACGTTGCACGTCGCCTCCCCGTGGCGGATCAGCACCAGGCGGGTGGCCCCCGGCGAGAGGGGCGGCACGGTGCGAACGCCCGGGGGGACACCCGGAGCGGGCGCGGTGTCGGGCCCGGCCCCGGCCAGACCGTCGAATCCGGGGGGCCCGGGGCTCAAGCCAGCTCGCCGACGAACTGTTCGAGCTGTCGGAGGGTGCGGCACTCGACCACGTCGTCACAGTGGTTGGCGTACTCGCCGACGATCGAATCGCCCGAATTCCAGTAGGCCCGGGGCTCGGGGTTGAGCCAGTACACGTGGCGGGCCCGGGCCTGGAGCTCCTTGACCACCCAGGACTGGGAGGCGTGGTAGTTGTTGCGGGCGTCGCCCAACAGGAGCACGCTCGACCGGGGGGTGATCTCCTCGCCCCACCGCTCCCAGAAGACGGTCAGCGCGTGCCCGTAGTCCGAGTGGCCGTCCACCCAGATCACGTCGGCCTCGGTGTTGATTCGGTGCACGGCATCCGCCGGGTCGTCGACGCCCTCGAAGAAGCTGCTCACCTCGTCGATCCCGTCGATGAACACGAAACTGCGGACCTTGGAGAACTGCGAGCTGATGGCGTGGACCAGGTGGAGGGTGAAGCGGGCGAAGGAGGCGACCGATCCCGAGATGTCGGCGATGACCACGATCTCCGGCTTGGACGGGCGGGGGTAGCGGAACTTCGGGTCCACCGGAACCCCTCCGGTGGACAGCGAGTGGCGCACGGTCGAACGGAAGTCGAGCGCGCCCTTGCGGCCGTGACGGCGCTTGCGGGCCAGGCGGACGGCCAGCTTCCGGGACAACGGCTGCAGCGACTTGCGCAGAGCCACCAACTCCTCCCGGGTGGCGTGCATCACATCGATGTCCTCCGGCAACGGCTTGCGCAGCGACTTGGCCAGGGCCTGGCTCCCCCGGTCGGCGACCAGCCGGCGGCGGATCTCGTCCTCGATCTCCTTGCGGAGCTGGTCCACCCTCGACTGGTACTCGTCGCGCAGCAGGCGCTCCTCCAGAGGGGTGAGGGTCGTCTCCGGCCCCTCCGGGGCCTGCGGGCCCTCACGGTTCAGCGAGGCGGTGGCGTCCCGGGCCTGGTCCACCAGCCGGTCGAGCACCCGTTCGAGGTCCAGGTTCCGGAGGGTCCGGTAGAGGTAGTAGGTCCCGCCCACCGGGCGGCCCGCCTCCATGCCCGCATAGCGGGTCACCGCCTGGCGGGCCACTGCCGCCATCATGGCGTCGTTGGACCCCAGCAGCGCCCGATAGAGGAGGTCGGCCAGCTCGTCGGGGGTCATCCCCTCCCCGCCCCCGGTACCGCCCTTCCCCTGGCCCCGGCGACCACCCGAGCCGGCCGCCTCACCCTCGCCCTCGTCGGACTCGGCCCCGCTGGACGGATCGTCGGTGTCCCCGTCGATCCGGTAGCCGGGCCCGCGCAGGGAGAAGTAGATCTCGAACGCCGTCTCGTAGGCCCGCCAGTGGGACGAGGACTTCACCAGGCTGGCCCCGAGGGTGTACTTGACGGCCTCGCGGTCCTCCATGGGCACGTGGCGGAGCGCCTCGGCCGCGTCGAGGTGCTCGGTGAGGGACACGGGGATGCCCGCGGCGCGGAGCTCGGTCACGAAGCCGGTGAGCAGTTCGAGCATCGTCGGTGTCCCCGGCCTCAGTCGGGTGGCTCCACCCCGGCCAGCTCCTTGGCGGCCCGGTCGATGTCCGATCGGTACTTCAAGAGGATGTGGAGGGTGTCCTTGGCCCGCTCGGCGTCGATCGACTCCACCCCGAGCACGACCAGGGTGCGGGCCCAGTCGAGGGTCTCGGAGACCGACGGGTCCTTCTTCAGGTCGAGGGTCCGGATCGACCGCACGATGCGTGCCACCTGGTCGGCCAACGACCGGCTGATGCCCGGTACCCGGGTTTCGATGATCGCCCGCTCCCGGTCGAGCTGCGGGTAGTCGATGTGCAGGTACAGGCAGCGCCGTTTGAGTGCCTCGGAGAGCTCGCGGGTGTTGTTCGAGGTGAGGAAGACCAGGGGGATCTGGGTCGCCCGCACGGTGCCGAGCTCGGGAATCGAGACCTGGTACTCCGAGAGGATCTCGAGGAGCAGTGCCTCAGTCTCGAGCTCCACCCGGTCGACCTCGTCGACCAGCAGCACGACCGGCTCAGTCGACCGAATGGCCTCGAGCAGCGGCCTGGCCAACAGGAATTCCTCGGAGAAGATGTCCCCCTCGAGCTCCTGCCAGGCCTGGCCCGAGTCGGCCTGGATGCGCAGGAGCTGCTTCTTGTAGTTCCACTCGTACAGCGCCTTGGACTCGTCGAGGCCTTCGTAGCACTGGAGCCGGATCAACCGGCTCCCGGTCATCCGGGCCACCGACTTGGCCAGCTCGGTCTTGCCCGTCCCCGCCGGTCCCTCCACCAGCACCGGCTTGGCCAGACGGTCGGCCAGGAAGACCACGCCGGCGATCCCGTCGTCCGCCAGGTAGTCCACGCCCGCCAGGCCGCCCCGGACGGCGGCGATCGAGTCGAAGCGCGGCGGTCCGGCCACCGGAAACCCGGTGATGACCTCGTGTGCCGGTCCCACCCGGCCGGCCGGGTCGACGACGCCGGTCACGACCGCACCTGCCCGGTGCCCGAGACCACGTACTTGACGGAGGTCAGGTCCCGGAGGCCCATCGGACCGCGGGCGTGGAGCTTCTGGGTGGAGATCCCGATCTCCGCCCCGAGGCCGAGCTCCTCCCCGTCGATGAACCTGGTCGAGGCGTTGACCAGCACGGCGGCGGCGTCGACCTCGACGGTGAACCGGTCGGCGGCAGCCAGGTCGCCGGTGACGATGGCCTCGGAGTGGCCCGAGGAGAACCGGGCGATGTGGTCGATGGCGCCGTCGAGGTCCTCGACCACGGCCACCGACAGGGTGAGATCGAGGAACTCCGTGGCGAAGTCGGCGTCGGTGGCCGGCCCCACCCCGGGGAGCACCGACCGCGTGGCCTTGTCGCCGATCAGCTTCACCCCGGACAGCGCCGCCGCCACCCGGGGCAGGAACTCATCGGCCACCGACCGGTGGACCAGCAGGGTCTCCGCGCTGTTGCACACGCCGGGACGCTGGGTCTTGGCGTTGACCACGATGGCCTCGGCCATGGAGAGGTCGGCGGCCGCGTCCACGTAGATGTGGCAGTTCCCCGACCCGTCGACCACGTAGGGCACGGTGGCGTGCTCGACGACCGAGGCGAGCAGCGACGGTCCCCCGCGGGGGATCAGGCAGTCGATGAGGCCCTCGAGCTGCATGAAGGCCACCGCCGAGGCCCGGCTGGTGTCCTCCACCAGGACCACCGCGTCGGTCGGAAGCCCGGCCTTGTCCGACCCGTCCCGGAGCGCTCCCACGATGGCCGTGTTGGAGGCGATGGCCGACGACGAGCCCCGCAGCAGCACGGCGTTGCCGGACTTGATGCACAGCCCGGCGGCGTCACTGGTGACGTTGGGTCGGTTCTCGTAGATGATCCCGACCACCCCCAGGGGGACCCGGACCCTCTGGACCCGCAGCCCGTTAGGACGGACCCATCCCTCGACGACCTCGCCTACCGGGTCGGGCCGGCCGGCGACACTCCGGAGGCCGGCGGCCATGGAGGCCACCCGGCCCCTGTCCAGGCGGAGCCGGTCGAGGGAGGTGGGGTCCGCACCGGCCTGCTCGGCCTTGCCCACGTCGGTGGTGTTGGCCTCGAGGATCGGGCCCACCCGCTGCTCCAACAGGTCCGCCGCCCGGATCAGGGCCTCGTCCCGGGTCGCAGACGAGGACCGGGCCACGAGCCGCCCGGCCACCCGGGCGCGGCGCCCGAGGTCCACGAGTGAGGAGGGTGATCTCGATTGCACCGTGTCAGCGTACTTCCCGGGCCTCCGGCCCCGGCGCCCGGGCCTGGGTGCCGCTATTCGAGTACCACCAGGTCGTCGCGGTGGACCACCTCGGCCGAGACGCCGTCGGGGAGGTCGTCCGACTTCCGGCCCGCCCAGGCCGCCACCTCGGAGGACGACTGGCGGACCAGACCCTTGGCGAAGACGGCTCCGCCCTGCCCGGCGATCTCGACGGCATCGTCCACACCGAAGCCGCCCCGGCTCGAGAGCACCCCGGCCGACAACAGGGAGCGGCCCCGCTCGACCAGGGCCCGCCGGGCGCCGTCATCGACGACGATGGTCCCTGAGGCGCCGATGGCAAAGGCGATCCACAGCTTGCGGGCGGGCAGGCGGCGGTCATGGGGCCGGAACCGGGTGCCCACGCCGGAAGCCGACCTGGCCACCGCGTCGAGCACACCGGGACGGGCGGCGTCGGCGATCACCGCTTCCACTCCCGACCACGCCGCGATCTTGGCGGCGGCCAGCTTCGACCCCATCCCCCCGCTGCCGACCGTCGAGCCCGGGCCGCCGGCGATGCGCTCGAGCTCGTGGTCGATCTCGACCACCTCTTCGATCAGTGATGCCCCGCCGGTGTGACGGGGGTCCTCGGTGAACAGCCCGGCGGTGTCGGTCAAGAGCACCAGCAGCTGGGCCCCGACCAGATGGGCGACCAGCGCGGCCAGACGGTCGTTGTCGCCGAAGCGGATCTCCTCGTCGGCCACGGCGTCGTTCTCGTTGACCACCGGGACGACCCCCAGGTCCAGCAGTCGGGCCAGGGTCTGGCGGGCATGGAGGTACTGGCTCCGATGCACGAAGTCGAGGGGGGCGAGCAGCACCTGGCCGACGGTCAGACCGTGTCGATCGAGGGCGTCGCTCCACACCCGCATCAAGCGGTGCTGGCCGACCGCGGACAATGCCTGGAGGGTGGCCAGATCGGTGGGATGCGGCTGGGTCGGGGCCAGGCTGGTGCGCCCGGCAGCGATCGCACCGGAGGTGACCACCACGATCCGGCTGCCGTCCGAGCGCGCACCGGCGACCTCTGCCGCCAGCTTGTCGATGGCCTCGGTGTCCACCCGGCCCGACGCCGTGGTCACCGAGGACGAACCGATCTTCACCACCAGCGTGCGTGGTCCAGTTTCTCCCGCCGGGGAGGTCACCACGGGCGACGGCGGCGGCCCCCCGGGCCCCCGGTGTACTCCGGTTGGTCTCGATACCAGGTGAAGGACAGTCCGCCGATGTGGACCACGTCGCCGTCGCGGGCCCCGGCGCGGGCCAGCTGGCGGTCCACGCCCATGCGGCGCAGGCGCCCCTGGATGTAGTCGGCGGCCTCGTCGGAGGTCACGTCGTTGAGGGCGACCGCCCGCTCCGCCACCTTGCCCACTACCCGGTAGACACCCTCTTCGACCCGTTCCACGGCGAACCCTTCGGGGAGGGGTCGGTGAACGATGATGGTGTGGTCGGCCTCGGGTTGGGCGGCGCGGGCATCGGCCACCTGGCGGGCCAGCCTCCCGACCAGGGTCCCGATGCCCAACCCGGTGACCGCGGACACGACCATGTCCGGCCGGAACGAGCTGTCGCCGTCACCGCTGGCCCCGGCGGCGGCGGCTTCGCCGGCCACATCGGCCTTGGACCCCACCACCAGGCGGGGCCGGTCCACCAGGTCCGGCTGGTAGCGCTCCAGTTCGCCGAGGAGGACCCGCTCCTGTTCGCCCGGCGGGACGCCAGTGACCGGGTCGAGCTCGACCAGCACCACCAGCACCCGGGACCGGGTGATGTGGCGGAGGAACCGGTGCCCCAGCCCCTTGCCGTCGGCGGCCCCCTCTACCAGCCCGGGGATGTCGGCCACTGTGAAGTCGGAGTCGTCATCTGCCCGAACCACGCCCAGGTGCGGCTCCAATGTGGTGAACGGGTAGTCGGCGATCTTGGGCTTGGCCGCCGAGATCCGCGAGATGAGCGTGCTCTTGCCCACGTTGGGGAAGCCGACCAGGGCGACGTCGGCGACCAGGGCCAGATCGAGGTCGTACCACTGCTCGTGGCCCTTCTCCCCCTGCTCGGCGAAGGCCGGGGCTCGTCTGCGGTTGGTCAGGAAGCTCGCATTCCCCCGGCCCCCACGACCGCCCTCGCCCGCCAGCCACCGGTCACCGGAGTTGGCCAGGTCGACCAGGAGGGACCCGTCGCGGCCCCTGGCCCGGGTACCCACCGGGACCGGCACGTCGAGGTCGCGGCCCCGGGCCCCGTGCTTCTTCTTCCCGCCCCCGTGGCCGCCGTCGCCACCCCGTCGATGGGGATGGTCCCGAAATCCGAGCAGCGAGGACTGGTTGGTGGTGGCCACCAGCCACACGTCGCCGCCCCGTCCGCCATCGCCCCCGTCGGGTCCACCCTTGTCCACATGGGCCTCACGACGGAACGCCACCGCGCCCGCTCCCCCGTCGCCGGCCTTGACATGCAGTTGTGCCTCGTCGACGAAACCGGACATTGGCCGATCCTACCGATCGACCGTCCGCCTCCGGGAATGGCGGCCCCGGCGGTGAGCGGCACCTCTGCGACTGTCGGGCCGGGACTCGGCCGGCCCGGGGCGGATCAGACCACCGGCGGGGCCGCGTCCGGGCCGCAGCACACGTGGGTGGTGAGCGGGCCACCGTTCCACACCATGGCGTCGTCGAAGGCCCGGCCGACGTCCATGGAGCCTCCCGCAGACTCGGCGTCGGCGCGGTGGAGGTTGAGCACCAGCCGTTCGGCATCGGCCCACGCCGCGAACTCGCCGAGATCGGCCTGCTGCGCGGTCTCGAGCGCGTTCAGGCCCTCGTGCCGCCCTCGCTCGGCGGTTCGAAGGACGAAGCGGTAGTACCGCTCATGGTCGGCGAGGACCGACTCGACCGCCGCCTTTCCGACAATCGGGCCGTGGCCGGGGACGATCCAGTCGGCGCCGAAACCGGCCAACCAGTCGAGCGATTCGAGTGCACCCCTGACCGACCCGGCGAACACGAGGGGGGTGAGCCCGTGGAACACCAGGTCGCCGGCGAACAGGATGCGCTCGTCGGGGAGCCAGGCCACCAGATCGCCCTGGGTGTGGGCGACCCGGCCCGGGTGGACCAGATCGACCCGGCGATCGCCCGCGTAGACGGTGAGCTCCGACCGGGTCACGATGGTCGGTGGCCGCCGACTCACCTTCCCCCAGTCGGGAACCGGATCCCACTGGCGGGGAGCAGCATCGATCGTCGGGTCCCTCAGCATCCGGCGCCGCGTGCTCTCGTGCCCCACCAGGACGGCGTTCGACGGAAGCAGGCAGTTGCCGTGGGTGTGGTCGCCGTGGTCGTGGGTGTTGGCGGCGACCCGGATCGGGCGCCCATCGGCAGCCTCGCCCACCGCGGCCAGGAACCGGCGGGTGCGCTCCTCGGTGGCGCAGGTGTCGATGACCATCGTCTCTCCGGTGCCGATGACCGCACCGGCATTGTTGATCCACCAGGTCCCGTCCGGCTGGATCCAGGCGTGAACGCCCTCGACGAGCTCGTGCAGGCGTGCTGCGCTGGGCGAGGCGCCGCGGCAGTGCCCGTGCGCGCTGCCTCCGTTGGCACTGCCTCCGCTCACGGCGCCGGCTCAGTCCGCTTCGAGCACCAGCGGTCGGATCCGGGCCACGGCCTCGGTGACACCGAGGGAGGCGGCCAGGGCGTCATAGGTGCCGTACTCGTTCCGGATGACGCCGAGGAATTCCTCCATTGTCTCTGGCACGACGTTGAGGATGGTCGGCGCGTAGCGCTCGACCTCCGCGGTCGAGTCCGGGTACTCCGCCTTCAGCCGGTCGAGGAGGTGACCCATGGCCGCGGCACTCAGTGCATAGTCCTCGACGATCGTCGCATCCGGGACGCCGAGGAAGGCCAGGATCAGCGCGGAGAGCACGCCGGTCCGGTCCTTTCCGGCGCTGCAGTGGAAGACCGCGGGCAACGAATCCGGGGAGGCCAGGGCCTCGATGGCCCCGGTGAGCGCCGGGCCGCCCCGCGAGACCATCTCGACATAGCGCGAGGCCACGTAGGAGGCCTCACCCCATGAGGGGATCTCCTCGGTGGAAGGAAGCACGTCGGTGAGGGGCAGGTCCACATAGCGGACCGGGACCATGTCCACGGGGAACCGACCACGTTGCTCCGCCTCGTCCACCGTCCGGAGATCGATCACCGTGGACACGCCCAGTTCGATCAGCTGGTCCCGGTCCGCCTCACTCAGCTTGTTCAGACCGTCTGCCCGGAACAGGCGCCGCCACCCCGTCCGATGGCCGTCCCGTGTCCGATAGCCGCCCAGGTCCCGGAAGTTGACGCACCCTTCGAAGGTCAGCGCCCGGGTCGGCTCGGGAACCGGGGACCGGCTCCCGTTCGACGGTGCGAGGTCGGAGGTGGACATCCAGGGAGCGTATCGTCGGCTCTGTCCGGCGGCCATAGCGGCAACACCGGACGGCCACGCCCGGGTGTCAGTCGCCGGAAACCACGTCCACCAATTTGCGCCCCTTGCGGCTGGTGAACCTGACCGTGCCGTCGGCCAGTGCGAACAGGGTGTCGTCGCCGCCCAGGCCCACGTTGACACCGGGGTGGAACTTGGTGCCCCGCTGGCGCACGATGATGGCCCCCGCCCGCACCGTGGTGCCACCGAACGTCTTCACTCCCAATCGCTGTGCGTTCGAATCACGGCCGTTCCGGGTCGACCCGCCACCTTTGGTCTTCGACATGTGTTCCTGCTCTTTCTGCTCGTTCTCGTGCTCGTGCTTCAGCCGGCCGGACCTGGTCGCCCCGGTTGTCCCGATCGGCGCTCGGAGGGGACGCCCCCGCCGGTGTGACGGAAACTGACGCCGCGGCCGGCCGGGATGCTCAGCCGGTGGCGCTGATCGACGTGATGGCGATCGTCGAGTACCGCTGGCGATGACCCCAACGGGTGCTCTGGTTCGACTTGTTCTTGTAGGTGAAGCCCCGGATCTTCGGCCCGAGCTCCTCTCCCACCACGGTGGCGGTCACCGACGACCCGGCCAGCTGGTCCGGGGTGGCCAGGACGGTATCGCCGTCCACCACCAGGACCGGCGCGAACGTCACCTCTGACCCGGGGGACTCCCCCAGCAACTCGACGCGGAGCTGCTGGCCCTCGGCCACCCGCTCCTGTTTGCCTCCGGTTTTGATCACTGCGTACATAGGGCTGGCAGTCTACAGCTCGGGGTCCTCGAAAACTATTCCCCTCCCGTTGCAGACCTCGCAGGTCGTGGACATCGACTCGATCAGCCCCTCGGAGACCCGCTTCCGGGTCATCTCCACCAGGCCCAGCTCGGAGATGTCGAAGACCTGGGTGCGGGTCTTGTCCCGGGCCAGGGCCGAGCGCAGGGCACTGCCCACCTTGTCACGGTTCTCCCGTATCTCCATGTCGATGAAGTCGATGACGATGATGCCGCCGATGTCCCGGAGTCGGAGCTGGCGGGCGACCTCCTCGGCCGCCTCGAGGTTGTTGCGATAGACCGTCTCCTCCAGGTTGGTGGTCCCGACATTCTTGCCGGTGTTGACGTCGATGACCGTCAGCGCCTCGGTCCGATCGATGACCAGGGAGCCGCCCGACGGGAGATAGACCTTGCGGTCGAGGGCCTTGTGGAGCTGCTCGTGCACGTGGTAGCGCTCGAAGACCGGCAGGGACTCGACCTCCGGGTCGAAGTACTCCACCCGGTCGGACAGTTCCGGATTGACCGCCCCCACGTAGTCGCGGACCTGCTCGTAGAGGGCCAGGTCGTCGATGACCACGGCCCGGTACTCGCGGTTCAGCTCTTCGCGGATGACCCGCACCGCGATGGCCGGCTCCCGGTACAGCAGGGCCGGGCCCTGGCCCCGGGTGGCCTCGGCGGCGATGGACTCCCATTGGGCCGCCAGGCGATCGACGTCGCTGCCCAGCTCCTCGGCGCTGGCCCCGGCCGCCGCCGTCCTCACGATGAGCCCGTGCCCCTCCGGGCGGATGTCGTCGACGATCCTCCGCAGCCTCTTGCGCTCGCTGTCCTCGAGGCGCTTGGAGATGCCGTACGCCGTGCTGTTGGGGACCAGCACCACGAACCGGCCGGGGAGCGAGACCTCCTGGGTCAGCCGGGCGCCCTTGGCCCCGATCGGGTTCTTGGTGACCTGGCACAAGATGGTCTGGCCCGGCCGGAGCAATTGCTCGATCCGGGGCTGGCCGGGGGAGGCCCCGGACTCCACGTCCTCGGTGTCGTAGCGGACGTCCCCGTGGTAGAGCACCGCGTTCTTGGGCGTTCCGATGTCGACGAACGCCGCCTCCATGCCGGGCAGGACGTTCTGCACCCGGCCCCGGTAGATGTTGCCGTCGATCTGGGTGGCGTCGTCAGCCGCCCGGGAGATGTAGTGCTCCACCAGGGTGCGCCCCTCGAGCAGGGCGATCTGGGTCACCTCGGGACGGACGTGGACGCAGATCATGTAGCGCCCCACCGCCTTGCCCCGGCGTTCGCGCCCGCCCCGGCGGCCTTCCGGGCGGTTGGTGGGGGCGCCGCGGGGCGCGGTGCCCGTCGCCGACGGAGCCTTGGTGGCAGCCGCCGGGGAGCCGCCGCCCGAACGAGGCCGGGACCGCCCTCCCCCGTTGGATCGTCCCGGGGCACGCCCGGCCGTCGGCGCGCCCCCCCGGCCGCCCTGGTTGCCGCCGCCGTTCTGGCTGCCTCCGCCGTTCTGGTTGCCGGTGGGCCGGGCCGGGCGGCTGTCGCCGATCTTGGGGCGCTCCGGAGCTACGGCCGGGGCCGTACCGACCGGCGACGGGCCGGAAGCGGCGGGCTCCGCCGGTGCCGCAGCCGCGGCGTCATGAGCCGCGGCCGATGCGGCAGGAGCAGGCTCGTTCCCGCCCTCGGAGGGAGCAGGCGCGGTCCCGGCACCGGTCCGGCCCCGACCCCGACCGCCCCGCGAGCCGCGGCGCCTCCGGTTCGGGCCGTCTCCGCCCCCCTGGTCCCGGTCACCGGTGCTGCCGGCCACTGGGGCCCTTTGGCCGTCAGCGGCAGCGCCGTGGGCAGTTTCCGGGGCGGTGGGCTTCGGCGAATTGGTCTCCGCCATTGCGGTCGGGGGTCCCGGCGGGTCCGCGGGGACCTCCACCGGTTGCCCGATTGGTACGTCTGACATCGAATTCCCTTCTCGTCCTGCTCATGACGCACGCTCCAGCGCGTCCGCGGCGCGGTGGGTGCCGGTCGGCTCACCCCTCCGTCGGAGGGGCTCCTCCCTGATGCCCTCGCGCTCGATCCATTGTTGAGTTCTGCATGCCCGGTCGAGTACCGGGATCCCTGTGGCCGTGCCCCGATCGGGGGCTGTCCCCGACGACCCTTCCCCTGTGCCCCCGGACGCGGCCACCAGGCCCCGGACCAGCTCGATCGGCCGGACCCCCCGGGGTCGGGTGGCCAGCTCCGCCACCACACCGATCGGCCCCTCGCCCCCGGCCATGGTATTCGTCCCGGCCGGCGCCCGACGACCGTCGACGGCCAGGGCCAGCACCGACGGCCGGAGGTCGTCGTGCTCCTCCCTGCCTTTCCGCTCCCTCACGATCGGCACCACCGGCGAAGCCAGGAGGATCCTGACCTGCGCTTCGAGGTCACCCCTGGATATCCCGGCGATGTCCATGGCCCACGAGCAGGAGGTGACCTCCTGCTGCAGCGAGCCCGCCCGGCGCTCGACCGGGGCGGCCGCTTCGACCTCGATGCCGGCGGGCAAGAGGTGGGAGAGCCGCCCGGGCAGCGCCTCCACCTCGATGTCGGCCGTCTCGGGCCGATGCGCGTCGAGGACCACGTCGAGGTACTCGGCCAGCGACTCGCAGCCGGTCGGGAGGGCCAGCCCGAAGCTGAGCTGGGGCCGGGGGGAGAACCCCTCGGTGTAGGCCAGAGGGAGCCCGGCGCGCCTCAACGCCCGCTCCCACATCCGGGCCACGTCGCGTTGGCTGGTGAAGCGGATCCGCCCGAGCTTGGTGAAACGGAGCCGTATGCGCATCTCAGCCTGTCCCCTCTCCGACCCGCACTTCGCCACGCTGGTCCGGCCCGTGGGCCGGAACGGCACCGGACGGCGCCGTCGTGAGGAATCGTACCGGCACCCGGCCCCCGGATGAGAGATCCTGCCCGGTGCCCTGGCTGCCGCCCGCCGGGGGCACCGCCGAGGCGACCACATGTTCGATGCCGAAGCCGGTGCAGGCCCCGCAGTCGTAGCAGGGCGTCCAGCGGCAGTCCTCCAGCCCGTGCTCGGCCAGGGCGTCCCGCCAGTCCTGCCACAGGAAGTCCCGGTGGAGCCCGGCGGAGAGGTGGTCCCAGGGCAGCCCCTCGTCCTCGGCCCGGTGCCGGTAGACCGCCTCCTCGAGGGACATCCCGTGGTCGGCCAGGGCCTCGGTCCACAGCTGCAGGTCGAAGTGCTCGGTCCACTCCTGGAAGGTGCCCCCGCGCCGCCACACCTGCTCGATCACCGCACCCATCCGCCGGTCGCCGCGGCTGACGATGCCCTCGGCCGCCGTGGCCTTGGGATCGTGCCACCGGACGGTCAGGCCCCGGACCGGGCGGGCTGCATCCCGCAGCAGGTGGATCTTGCGGGTGAGCTCCTCGATGGTGTTCTGGCCGAACCACTGGAACGGGGTCTGCACCTTGGGGACGAACCCCCCGACCGAGGCGGTCACGGTAACCCCTTTGTGATAGCGCCGGCCGATGGCCACGCACTGCTTGGCCAGTTCGACGATGCCCAGGGTGTCCTCGTCGGTCTCGGTGGGGAGGCCGATGAGGAAGTACAGCTTGACCCGCTTCCACCCCTGGCTGAAGGCGGCGTCGACCGCGGCGTAGAGGTCCTCCTCGCGGATCAGCTTGTTGATCACCTGTCGCATGCGCCAGGTACCCGCCTCGGGGGCGAAGGTGAGTCCGGTCCTGCGCACCCGTTGGATCTGGGCGGCGGTGCCCACGGTGAAGGCGTCGACCCGGAGGCTCGGAAGGCTGACCGACACCTGGCCGGAGCAGGACGGGTCGTCGATGATCGAGGTGACCGTGTCCTCGATGCCCGAGTAGTCGGCGCTGGACAGCGAGGTCAGGGCCACCTCGTCGTACCCGGTGCGGGCCAGGCCGTCACTGACCATGGTGCGGACCTGGTCGGCCGGCCGCTCGCGGACCGGCCGGGTGATCATGCCGGCCTGGCAGAACCGGCACCCCCGGGTGCACCCCCGGAACAGCTCGACGTTGAGGCGGTCGTGGACCACTTCGATGAGCGGCACCAGCTGCTGTTTGGGGTAGGGCCAGCGGCCGAGGTCGGCGATGGTCCGCTTCTCCACCCGCGCCGGTGTCTCGGCGTAGCGCGGCGTGGTGGCGACGAGGCGGTCTGGCCCACGGGCCGGATCTGCCCCGGCCGGGGTCGCCCCGGGCCCGTACCCGGCCTCATAGCAACAGGGGACGTAGACCCCGGGCAGCCGGGCCAGGGCCCGCAACCGCGCCTCCCGCGCGTCAGGGCCGGCCCGCTCGGACCCCCCGGCAAGGCGCCCCGCCGCCGGCTGGGATCCGGCCAGCACCTCGTTGATCTCGCCGATGGCCTCCTCCCCGTCCCCCAGCACGAAGCAGTCCACGAAGTCGGCCAGGGGCTCCGGATTGAAGGCGCAGTGGCCACCGGCCACCACGATCGGGTCGTCGGCCGTGCGGTCGGCGCAGTGGAGCGGCACCTCGGACAGGTCGATCAGGTTGAGCACGTTGGTGTAGACCAGCTCGGCGGAGAGGTTGAAGGCCAGCACGTCGAAGGCGCGGGCCGGCAGGTGGTTCTCGAGCGAGAACAGGGGCAGCCCGGCGGCGCGCATGGCCGCCTCCATGTCCACCCAGGGGGCGTAGGCCCGCTCGGCCACCGCGTCGGTACGCTCGTTGAGGATCTCGTAGAGGATCTGGAGCCCCTGGTTGGGGAGGCCGATCTCATAGGTGTCGGGGTAGACGAGGAGCCATGACACGGACCCGGGACCGTGCTCGGGCTGCTGGGCCCCGAGCTCCCCGCCGATGTAGCGGGCCGGCTTCGTGACCTGGGACAAGAGGGGTTCTATCCGTGGCCAGAGGCTCTCCATCTCCCCCACCATCCTAGGGCCACCCGGCTCGGCCCGGCCCCGGCTGGCTCACCCGGAGC
>DATBOO010000092.1:0-39789 GCA_036553725.1 Acidimicrobiales bacterium
GCACCCGTCAGAAGGTGGCCTGGGTCAGGGAGGCGGCCGGCGAGCGCTTCGATGACCTCGAGCTCAACGCCCTGATCGGCTTCGTGGCCATCACTGACGACGCCGCCGGGATCGCCACCGCCATGGCTCCTCATTTCGGCATCAGCCCCGACGATGCCCCCCACGTCCCCCTGGCCCTTTTGGGCACGCTCGACGAGATGGAGGACGAGCTCCAGTGGCGTCGCCAGGAGTACGGCATCTCCTACTGGTCGATCGAGGCCGGCGACTGGGAGGCACTGGGACCGCTGGTGTCGAAGCTGGCCGGCACATGACCGTGCACCGGCGCGGCGCCGATGGCTCGGAGAACCGTGCATGCGGCTGTCGATTTCGGCCATCCCGTTCGTAGAAAGGACGAGGGACAGGACAAGCTGCCCTCCCACACGAGAGGAGAAGGTCCATGACTCAGTACCTGCTTTCGGTCAACACCGATTGGAGTGCCGATCCCCCGGCTGCCGACCAGATGGAGCGCGCCTACCAGGCGGTTGGGCGGTTCAACGTCGATCTCCAAAAGGCCGGCGCGTGGGTGTTCGCGGGCGGCCTCCAGCCACCCGGCACGGCCACGGTCACCCGGGTCGGGGACGGCGAGGTGCTGACCACCGACGGCCCGTTCGCCGAGACCAAAGAGCAGCTCGGCGGGATCTGGATCATCGAGGCACCGGATCTGGACGCCGCCCTCGACTGGTCGGCCAAAGCCTCGAGGGCGTGCGGCAATCCGGTCGAGGTGCGCCCCTTCCAAGAGGTCCCCCAGCCGTAGCGGTGCCGCCGGTCGAAGACGCAGGGATCGAGCAGCTGTTCCGACACGAGTCCGGGCGTGCCGTCGCCGCGCTGGTCCGTCGTTTCGGCGACATCGACATAGCGGAAGAGGCGGTCCAGGAGGCGTTCGCGGTGGCGGTGCAGCGGTGGCCGGTCGACGGCCGGCCCCCGAATCCGGCCGCGTGGATCATCACCACAGCCCGGAACCGCGCCATCGACCGCCTGAGACGGGAGGCGACCCGACATGACCGGCACGCGCAAGCAGCGTTGCTCCACGAACGTGAAGAGGAGAGCCCGGAGGACGGACCCGTGAGCGACGACCGGCTCCGCCTGATGTTCACCTGCTGCCACCCGGCCCTGGCCACCGGCGCCCAGGTCGCGCTCGCCCTCCGGCTGCTCGGCGGGCTCCAGACCCCGGAGATCGCCCGGGCCTTCCTCGTCCCCGAACCGACCATGGCCCAGCGGCTGGTCCGGGCCAAGCGCAAGATCCGCGATGCGGGCATCCCGTACCGCGTTCCCGACGACGCGGCCCTGCCCGATCGCCTCCGCGCCGTGCTCGCCGTCGTCTACCTGGTGTTCAACGAGGGCTACACCGCCACCACCGGCGACGACCTGGTCCGGGCCGACCTTTGTCTCGAAGCGATACGGCTGGCCCGCATGCTCGCCGAGCTCATGCCGGACGAGCCCGAGGCCCACGGCCTGTTGGCCCTGCTGCTGTTCACCGAATCGCGCCGGGCCGCCCGCACCTCCGCCGACGGCTCCCTCGTCCTCCTCCCCGATCAGGACCGATCGCAATGGGACGCGGACTTGATCTCCGAGGCCCAGGCGCGGGTCCGGATGCTGCTCAGGCGGAACATGCCGGGTCCCTACCAACTGCAGGCCGCCATCAGCGCGGTGCACAGCGCGGCACCGACCGCGGCGGACACCGACTGGGGACAGATCCTCGAGCTCTACGATCAGCTCCTGGCCCGATCCCCCACAGCCGTCGTCGCCCTCAACCGGGCCGTGGCCGTGGCAGAGGTCGAGGGACCGGCTCGGGGGTTGGCAGTGGTCGACGCACTCGACCTCGGGTCCTACCACCTGATCCACTCCACTCGGGCCGACCTCCTGGCCCGGCTGGGGCGGACCCGGGAGGCCCGGGCTGCCTACGATCGGGCTATCGCCCTCACCGGCAATGCCGCCGAGGTCCGCTTCCTCCGCGACCGCCGTGACCGGCTCGGCGCCGTCCGCCAGCCATAGCCGCCTCCTCCCGCGGGTCGGTCAGGCATCGTCGTCCGGCTCATTCCGGTGGAAGGTGCTCGATGACATCGGGGGGCAATTGTTCGATCACCTCCGGGGTCAACTGCTCCTTCACCGCCTCTGCCAACCGCCTCGAACGCGACCGGAGAGAGAGCATCTCGGAGTACTGCTGGCTGTCCCCCTTCATCCCGGAGACCAGAGGAGAGTACGAGATGGAGACCGCACCCACGAACATGACGACGAGCGAGATCGCCTCCAGCGGGCCGAAGATGCCGGCGGTCCGGAGATTGTCACCGAAGAGCCCGATACCGATGGCCAGGCTGGCCAGCGGATCGACCAGGACCAGGGCGGTCTGGGAAGCGGCGATCGGGCCGGCATGAAAGGCGTTCTGCGCCAGGAACAGGGACACCACCCCGCTGACGGCCAGGGCGTATGTCTCCCAGTGTCCGAACATGTGGGTCCAGTCCCCGGCCACGAAGTCGCCCACCGTCTTGATCAGCGCGGCGGTGAACGCGAACCCGACAGCTCCGGCCGCTCCGAACATCGCCGCCCGCCACCAACGCGGGCCACGCATGGCCAGGACCACCGTCAACAGGATCACGCCGCCGCAGATCGAGGCGACGACGATCCAGCCCACACCGGTGGGCACGAGATCACCACCGCTGGGCTGAGCGAAGACCAGAAAGCCGGCAAGCCCGCCGGCCGCGGCCAGGCAGCCGAGCCACTCCCGGGCCCCGATGCGGAACCGGAACCAGGTGGCCAGGAGGAGGACGAGGAAGGGGAGTTCGGTGGTGAGGATGGGCTGGACCTGACTGAGGTCCCCGAGGTGGAGCGCCACCGCCTGCATGAGGAACGAGGCGACCATGAACGCGAATCCGATCAGCCACACCCCCCGCCTCAGGGCGTGGGTCAGCAGGCTGAGCCTCAGGGTGGACTCCTCGGGCGCGTCCTCCACCCCCATGCGCTGGAGAATGCTCGTCAGCGCATTGGCCAGCGCTGATGACAACGCAAGGAGGTAGGCCACGGAGCTAGGCCCGACCCCGCCGGCCGGTGCGCGCCAGGGACAGCTTCCTCGCCCCGGTGCAGATTGCCGGTGATCCGGCTCGCATCATCCCATGGCCTTCCGCTCAACCGTCCACGGACACCGCTCCCCCTGATCCATCATGACGAAGGAGCCCGCCCAGAGGTTCGTTGGCGCTCTGGACGACCAGGGCCCACCCGCGTGGGGGCCCTCGACGGCGCTACCTGCAGGGTAGCCGGGGCATCGGCCGAGTCCTTCGTTCCGTGCCCGAGCAGCCGGGGAGGCCGGCTCAGCTCATGCCGGGTACTGGCCCCAGTAGGGACGGTCTCCGGCCTTCTTCTCGAGCAGGATGAACACGGTTCCCCAGGGGTCGTGGAACCAGGTGGTGCGAAGTCCGGCCACATCGGCAACCCCGGTCGTGAGGAAGGCGACGCCCCGACGCTCGAGTTCGTCCCGGGTGGCCACGATGTCGTCGCAGACCAGTCCGACGTGGGTCAGGCCGGCGCGGGTGATCCCTGGCGGCCGGGCCGGGGGGACTTCCACCTCGGGGTACTCGATCAGCTCGAGCACGTGGTCGTCGGCACCGACTCCCACGATGGCCGCCCTGATCACCACCGGGCTCGGGACCAGTTCCCCCATGTCCCGCTCGATGTCCGCCCCGTCCATCCGGTAGGGCGGCGAGAGCACCCTGAGCCCGAGGACCTCCGAATACCACCGGGTCGCCGCATCGACGTCACCGACGCAGATGGCGGCATGGGCCATCGCCGTGAACATCCCCCCGATCGTAGGCTCCGCCGGGCCCCACCCACCGGGGCGGGGCCACCCTGACGCCCACGGCCCGACGGCCGATCGAGGGGATCAGGAGCTGATCGGCCCGCCTGAGAACAGTGATTGACAAGGCAGCTGCGAATGGGGAGAATGAGCCCGGCAGGAGGGCCGCGACGGGCAGGCAGACGGTCCATGGACCAACGGCCCGGCGGTTCGTCATGGTCCACGACAGGGGGAGCCAAGGATGTATCGCACCAGGCCGGTTCGAGCAATCGGTGCTACCGCTGTGCTGATCGGGGTGGCGGCATTGCTGATCCAGTTGGCGCAACCGGTGGACGCGGGGGCCAAACCCACGTCCGCACCGGTGTTCTCCAGCAAGGCGTTGGCCAAGGCCAAGGTCAACGTGCCGTTCGCCTTCACCGTCAAGACCAAGGCGAACCCGATCGCCGCCATCACCGAGATCGGCCCCCTGCCGCTGGGCGTGACCTTCAGCGACAATCACAACGGAACGGCCAAGTTGTCGGGGACCGAGCCGCTGGCCGGCACCTATTCCATCGGCCTCCAGGCCGCCAACGGCCTCGGCACCACCGGCCAGACGCTGACCCTGGCCGTCAAGTCGAAGCTGCCGCTGATCCGCCACGTCTTCGTGATCATGCTGGAGAACCAGGGCTACCCGGCCACCTTCGGGTCTCCGGCCAACGACCCCTACCTGGCCACCACACTGCCCAGCCAGGGTGCGCTCCTCAAGAGCTACTACGGCATCGGGCACTTCTCCAACGACAACTACGACGCCTTCGTGTCGGGCCAGCCCCCCAACGCCTCGAGCCAGGTCGACTGCGGCACCTACAGCGAGTTCGCGCCCAGCTCGGGTCAGGACGCCCAGGGCATCCAACAGGGGACCGGCTGCATCTATCCCAGCGCGGTCAAGACGGTGGCCGACCAGCTGAGCGGCGAAGGGCTCAGCACGAAGGGCTACATGGAGGACATGGGCAACGTCCCGACCCGGGAATCCCCCACATGCGGCCACCCGGTTCCGGGCGGAGCGGATCCCTCGTTCGCGGCGGTGTCCGGGGACGGGTACGCCACCCGGCACAACCCGTTCGTGTACTTCCACTCGATCATCGACAACCCGACGCTGTGCAATCAGATGGTGGTTCCGCTGGGCACCACCGGTGGGGCGCTGCCGGCGGGGACCCCCGCGGGGGTCACCGGCCTGGCCACCGACCTGGCCTCCATCGCCACCACCCCGAATCTGAGCTTCATCACGCCCAACCTGTGCAACGACGGCCATGACTACCCATGCATCAACCAGGCCACCCCGTCGACGTCGGCGGCCGCAGATGCCAGTGCGTTCCTCGCCACCTGGGTGCCGCTGATCACCAGCTCGCCGGCCTTCCAGAAGGACGGCCTGCTCGAGATCACCTTCGACGAAGCCGAGAGCCCGACCCTCGACAGCACCGCCTGCTGCGGCGAGACTCCCGGGCCCGCGGCCAACGCCGGTGGCAACGGCATCACCGGTCCCGGCGGAGGAAAGGTCGGCGCCGTCCTCCTCTCGCCGTTCATCACGCCGGGGACGGTGGTCCCGAAGACCTCGTTCAACCACTACTCGTCGCTGGCCTCCATCGAGGACCTGTTCGGGCTGGCCCGGCTGGGCGAGGCGAAGACGGTGGCGACGACCTTCGACAAGGGCATCTACAAGAAGTAGTCCCGGCTCGTTCCCGGCCCGGCACCGCCTGACTCCCCGGGGCTGCGCCGACCCGGGACCGCGTCGACCCCCGGACTGCAGGCTCTAGAGGCGGTAGAGGCGTGCTGCGTTCTCGCCCAGGACCTTGCGCTGCACTTCGGGGGTCAGCCCGGACATCTTGTCGGCGACCGTGCCCAGTGGGTCCGGGTACAGGCAGGTGGGATGCGGAAAGTCGGTCTCGAACAGGACATTGTCCTCGCCGACCGACGAGATCAGTGCGGGGACATCACCCTTCTCGAACCAGAAGGTGGCATAGAGCTGCCGTTTGAAGTACTCGGAGGGCATCATTTCCAGCTTCTCGAGGTCCCTCGGAGCGTTCTCGGACATCTCGTAGTCGAGGGCGCCGAGGATGAACGGGATCCAACCCACGCCGCTCTCCACCGAGACCATCTTGAGGTCTGGGTGCCGGTCGAGCATCCCCGACAGGATGATGTTCGTCACGACCCGGGCGTTCCCGATGAACAACAGGGCGCCGCCGATGGCCAGCTTGGTGTCCTCGGGTTGGGATTCCCAGGGGTAGGTGCCGAAGTAGGTCATCGTGGTCAGGCTGGCGCCAATATGGAAGTGGACGGGCAGGTGGAGTGTGGAGCAGGCCTCCCAGAGCGGATCCCACGCCCGGTTGGCCAGATCGGGGGCGCCGAGGTCCTGGGGGTCCGACGTCAGATTCACGCCACGCAGTCCGAGGTCGGACACCCGTCCCGCCTCTCGCACGCAGGCATCGACATCCCACGCCGGGAGCACGGGCATCGGCAGCAGCCGGTCCTTGGACTCGGCCTGGACCTCGGCCATGGCATCGTTGTAGATCTCGACGCACATCAGGCGGAGGCGTTCGTCCTCCACGACGCTCGAAAGACCCTGTCCTCCCAGTCCGATGGCGTTGGGGAACATGACCTGGGCCCAGATCCCCGACTCGTCCATGATCTCGATGCGTGCCCTGGGGTCGTAGGCGGCCACATGGATCTGGTCGATCGTCCACTCGTAGAGAGCCTCGAGAGCCCGGCCCTTGCTCCCGTCACGGGCGATCACACCGCCGCCCCCGGCGTGGCCCAGCACACCGCCGTCGACGATCCAGGTCGGCTGACCATCGACCTCTTCCACCCGGGGGACGCGATCCCGGTAGGCCGCCGGCGCCCGTTTGGTCCACAGGTCGTGCGCCTCGGTCAGATGGGTGTCGGCATCGACCACCTTCAGCCCGTCCAGCGCCAGCGCCATCTTCATCCCCCGGTAGTAGCTTCTTCCAAATGTAGTGGCCGAGGGAGGGAAGAGCCATGGCCGTCGCGGAGATCAACGGCCTGGCCGTCGACTATGACCTCATCGGCACCGGACAGCCCTGGGTGATCACGCCGGGGGGGAGGTTCAGCAAGGACGTCCCCGGGGTCCGCCAGCTGGCCGAGGCGTTGGCGGCCGGCGGCAAGAAGGTGCTCATCTGGGACCGACCCAACACCGGTGCCTCCCAGGTGTGCTTCGCCGGTCCGTCGGAATCGGAGATGCAGTCCGACGTCCTGGGCGGGCTGCTGCGACACCTGGGCATGACGCCGGCGGTCATCGCCGGCGGCTCGGGAGGATCGCGGGTGTCGCTGCTCACCGCCGCACGGCATCCTGACGTTGCTGCCGGGGTGGCGGTGTGGTGGATCAGCGGAGGTGTGTTCGGGTTGATGAGCCTCGCCGTCCACTACTGCGGGGACTCGATCGTCGCCGCCTGGCGCAGCGGGATGGAGGCCGTGGCCGACCTGCCGGTGTGGGCCGAGGTCGTGGAACGGCGTCCGGCCAACCGGCCGTTGCTCCTCGAGCAGGACCGGGCGGGGTTCATCGCCACCCTCGAGCAGTGGATGGAGGCCTACTGCCCCCGCCCCGACGAGCTGGTGCCGGGGATGCCCGATGACCGGGCCCGGGAGTTGGAGATCCCGGCGCTGGTGTTCCGCAGCGGCACCAGCGATCCCCACCACACCAGGGAGACCTCAGAACGGCTGGCGGCCCTCCTGCCCATGGCTCAGCTGGTCGAACCACCTTGGCCGGACGCCGAGTGGAACGAGCGGGTCGAGGCGGCCCAATCGGAGGGCGCCGGCCTCTTCGCCCGCTGGCCCCTCCTCGCCCCTCAGCTCCTGGAGTGGTGCCCGCTGACCGCCGGGCCGGCACGGCGGGACGGGTGAAGGCGGCGGATGCCGGGCGCAGTACGTCGATCAGCGGTCGCAGATGCGACGGGGAGTGATCTCCGGACACTGTCCCCTTGATCAGGCGCCGCAGTTGATCCCCCCGGCCACCTGCTGGGCGAGCGGCAGGGCCAACGCGCTCGGGCCACACAACCCCGAACCGAGGATCGGGCCCGCTGCGGTGGAACCCCCCTGCGTGATGTAGAGCAGGTCCTGACTGCTGACCAGCAGCCGGATGGGGCCGTTGGCCAGCACCGAGGGCTCGGTCGATCCGGAGACCAGCCCGATGCCGTGCGTCCCGCTCACGCCCGTCACCCGGAAGTCGGCGTGTCCGGGGGTGGCAGTGGCCTCCGACTGGCCCGGTCCGAGGGGTCCTGGCCACGTCGCCGTTCCCCGACCGTTGCTCTCGATCGTCACGACGGTCGTATGGACGCGCCACGAGCCGGTGAAGGGGCCCGGGACCGAGACCGGATACTCCGGTCCTGGGCGATTCAGCAGCCCCGCCCTCGGGGTCGAACCGTCCGTCCTCATCGCGTCGAGAGCCACCACACCCGCGGCCACGATGACCGCCACCACACCGAGGATCACGGCCTGGCGGCGGCGCTGACGCCGCCGGGCCTCCCGGATCAGCGCCTCGGGCGACGGCGGCGCCTGTCCGTCGGCCGGTTCGGCCGGGCGCACTGGCACCTGCACATTCATGGTGCTATGATAGCTATCATCATTTCGCACGTCAAGATCGACCGCTCGGAGCCGCTGGCCCTCCATGAACAGGTGGCCGCCCAGATCCGCCGGGCCATCGCCGACGGAGAGGCCGGTCCCGGCGAACGGATGCCACCGGCACGGGACCTGGCCGCCATCCTGGGGGTCAACTCCAATACGGTGCTGCGTGCCCTGCGCCTGCTGCGCGACGAGGGACTCCTCGAGTTCGGTCGGGGACGGGGCGTGACAGTGGCAGGGTCACCGGAACGCACCGCGGTCGTCGTGCGGGCCCGGGAGCTCCTGGACTTCGCCCGGCGGCAGGGATACCGACCCACTGAGCTGATCGAGATCATCGAGCGCCTGCCGTGAACGGCTGAGTGGTTGCGCTCCGGGTGGGGGCAGACGCTACAGCGCGGCCAACACCGCGCCGGCGGCGGCTTCCCCGGACCGGATCGCCCCCTCCATGTAGCCGGGCCACGAGGGGGAATAGTCAGCCCCGGCGAAGTGGATGTTGCCGACCGGCCCACTGACCGACTCCCCCATCGAGGTGATGACCCCGGGCGGATTGAACGAACCGTAGGCGCCGCCCGAGTACGGCTCGTGCGCCCACACCAAGTCGGCGTAGTGGGTCGGCTGAGTTGCCCTCGGGCCGAAGTAGCGGGCCAGGCTGTTGAGTACCGTCTGCCTGCGCTGCTGGACCGACAGCCCGAACAGGGAGCGGCCCTGGTCGCCCTCGGCGAATCCGACCAGCACCCCGGGCGCCCCGCTCGGCGGCGAGTTGTCGTAGACGATCTCGATCGGTCCTGTGTCAGAGGTCACCGCCCCACTCAGTCCCTGCGCTCGCCAGAAGGGGGTGTCGTAGACGGCCTGGATCTTCACCGTCGCCCCTGACGGCTGCCGCTGCAGGTACTGGGCGAAGGCGGCCGGGAGTGCCGGCTGGAACCGTATGGCCGCGGTCACCGCCTTGGGAACGGTGACGATCACCTGGCGGGCTCGGTAGCCGGCACCAGCCGTGTGCACGGTGGCAGTGTGGCCCCGCTCGACGGCCAGCACCGGCGACGACAGGCGCACCGGACGGGCCAGCCGTCGGGCCAGGCCCTGGGAGAGCTGCTGGGGGCCCCCGACGAATCGGGTGCTCTGGGCCGACCCGATGACCGTGTTGAAGTCCCCGCCCACACCGGTGATCTCCGCCAGGAGGTCCATGAGCGACACCTGCGACGCCTCCTCGCCGTAGTCGGCCCGGATCGAGAGCCCGGCCAGGAAGGTCGCCTCCGGGCTGTAGTTCTGGCCGGCGATCCAGCTGGCGATGGTCTGGGCGTCGTACAGGGTCGCCTGCGGTGCGTCCCACGGGGTGTCGGCCGACACCCCGCTCGCCATCTGGTTGAGGGCGGTGATGGTCCGTTCCAGTTCGACCAGTGCGGTGGGACTGGCGGGCGGGATGTCACCGGTGTAGGCCTGCAGGCGGCCGCCGTGGTAGTAGAGGTTCTCGCCGGCCGAGTAGGTCGGGAAGAGGCCGACGCCCAGCTGGTGGGCGAGCGCCTGCACCCGGGTCTGCCCAGGCCCTGTCCACTGGCCTCCCATCTCCACCACCACACCCGGGGCCAGGGTGATGTCGTAATTGCGCCCGCCGACCCTGTCCCGCGCCTCGAGCACCAGTACCGAGCGACCGGAACGGGCGACGCGGGTGGCGGCCGTGAGCCCCGCCAGCCCGGCGCCGACCACGATGACATCGACGGTCGGCTCCCCGGTGCTCCCGTCCCCACCGGCGGCCGCCGGCATCTCCACGGAAGCTGCCGCGGTGGTGACGCCGACGGCGGCGGCCCCGGCCAGTAGCCCGCGGCGGCCGAAGCGATGACCGGGCCGTGGGGCGGCCACATCGCCCTCGGCTGCGGAGTTCGTCGGTGTCATGAGCGGAGTCCCTTGGTTCGAAAGGCGGTGACCGGAATGGTGATCGGGCGGTGGACGACACACGGCCACACCGCGGTACCTCAGCATGGCATCCCCGGGTCGGGCCGCCTCGCATCCACAGGAGGCCCGGGCTAACCTCCGCCATCGGCGGGCGAACCGCGAGTGGAGGCAGCCATGCCGGAGGACGGGAGCCGACACCGGAATCGATTGCGCTGGTGGATCGGGGGGGCGGTCGCAGTGGTGGTGGTGCTGGCGGTGGCGCTCCCGTTCGTCTACATCCACTTCATCGAGGGTCCGGCCCCGGCCAAGCTCGCCCTGCCGGGGATCACGGGTGGCAGCGGCACCGCCGGGTCATCGTCCGGTTCCATCGAGGGAACGTGGAACGTGGGGACGGGATCGGTGGTCGGCTACCGGGTCGACGAGGTCCTCATCGGCCAACATTCCACCGCGGTGGGACGAAGCACCGAGGTCTCCGGGTCCATCGTCATTTCAGGAGCCACGGTGGCGGAAGGAAGCTTCGCCGTGGCCATGGGTTCAGTGGTGAGTGACCAGAGTCAGCGCAACTCGCAGTTCGACGGGCCGATCATGGAGGTCTCCAGGTTCCCGACGTCCACCCTACGGACCACCGGAGCGATCGTCCTGCACACCATTCCGGCCCAGGGGGCCACAGCCGTTTACCGGGCCGCCGGCAACCTCACCCTCCGTGGCGTGACCAAGCCGGTGACCTTCATCGTGTCCGCGGAGCGCACCGGCGGTGGTATTGCCGTGCTGGCCGACATCCCGATCCGATTCTCGACATGGGGCATCGCCAACCCGAGCATCAGCGGTTTCGTCACCACCTCCGACTCCGGCACGCTCGAAGCGTTGCTCCACTTCACGCAAGGTGCCGGCAACCCGGCGGTGGGCGCCGGAGCGAACTCCGCGTCGGGCGGATCCCACGGAGGCCCCCCATCCGCGGTCACCGTCCCGCCCACCACCGTGCCTCCGCTGACCATCCCGACCAACGGCTGAAGCCGGTCTGCCGGCTGTGACCCGACGACGGGCGCCGGGGCCCTTGGCGCGGACCGGAATGCCAGGGGCTGTGCCAAAATGTCGCGCCTCGGGAACCTCCGGGACCAGTCAGGGAGGAAGGCGTGACCAGCATCGAGGGCCCCCGGTGAGAAGGTGGATCCCGGTCCCCCGCAACCGGCAGGTCGCCCACCCACGACCGCTGCTGACGGGATTGCGCCCGGGATCGTCGGGGGTGGCCGCGGTAGCCGCGGTGGCGATCCTGGCCGCGGTGGCCCTCTCCGCCTGTGGCTCGGCGGGGTCGGGGTCGGGGCCGTCGGGCGCCCCAGCCTCCGGTCCGACCGTCACCGCCCCGCCCTCGCCCCAGGCGCTGGCCGCGGTGACCCAGGCCGTGGCCCGCACCCTGGCCCTCACCAGCTCCGTCGACCTGAGCTTCTCCCGTCCATCGTCGAACGTGCCTTCGACGACACCCAAAGGTGCCAGTGGAACCGTCGACTTCCGGAGCCCGGCCGGAGCCATCCGGATCGACCTGCCCGGGAGATACGGAGGCATCGAGAAGATGGTCTTCCTCCCCGGGACCGTGTTCATCGAGCCGCCGCCGTCGAATCTCCCGCTCCAGGCCGGGAAGCCTTGGATCTTCGCCAACTTCGCGGACATCGCCAAGTACAAGGTCAACTTTCCCCCGTACATCGTGCAGACCGAGAGCATCAATCCCGCCTTCACCCTCTCCGAGCTGGCCTGGGGCGCCGCCGCGGCCGCGCCCGTAGGACAATCCACGTTCCGCGGGCAGCAGGCCGCCGAGTACTCGGTCACAGTCGAGGTGAACCGGGCGCTCTCCCACGCCACCGGACCGGCCGGGGCCGTCTTCGCCCACGCCCTCTCGTCGGAGATCTCGGCCAGCGACGGGGGCGGGTCGTCGGCTCCGGTGACGCTGGCGGCCGAGGTCTGGGTGGACGGCTCCGGCCGGTTGGTGGGGGCGCGGGTGACTCCTCCCGGTGCCGGCGTCGGCACGCTCACCCTGGCCCTTGGGCCTTTCGGGGTGAGCGTGCACACCGATGTCCCGCCGCGAGCGAAGGTCGTGGACATCGCCGCCATGATCCCGGGAGGCGAGCAGGAGGCTCTCAACGGCGGTGACACGGATGGCGCATGAGGACCCGGCGGAGGCGCCGCCCCTTTGTCCGGCCATTCAGATCGAGCAACTGACCAAGCGCCTCCGCAACGGAATCACCGCGGTGGACCGCCTCGACCTGGTCGTGGCGCCCGGCCAGGTCCTGGGCATGGTCGGGCCGAACGGATCGGGCAAGACCATCACACTCCGGATCCTCCTGGGGCTGGTGCGGCCCACGTCAGGTCGCGCCCTGATCTTCGGTCAGGAGGTTCACCCCGGTGCCCGGGTGCTCGGTCGTGTCGGCGCGTTGGTGGACGGACCGGGCTTCGTACCCTACCTCTCCGGTCGGCGGAACCTGGATCTGGCCTGCAGGCAGATCCAGCTGACCGGCGGGTCCGCCGACCTCGGCGGTGCCGTCGAGATGACGGGCCTCGGAGAGGCCATCGACCGTCCGTTCTCCGGCTACTCGCACGGCATGCGCTACCGGCTGGCCATTGCCCGGGCGCTTCTGGGAGGGCCTGATCTCCTCATTCTCGATGAGCCGACGACCGGCATGGATCCTGAGCAGATCCACGAGGTCCATACGGTCATGGCTGCCTGCGCCGAAGGGGGCACGACCATCGTGTTCTCGACACACCAGATGTCGGAAGTCGAGCTCGTGTGCTCCCACGCGGCAATTCTGCGCGCCGGGCGACTGGCGGCAACGGGGTCAGTTGCCGAGTTGGTCGGAGAACTCCCGCGGGTGCGATTGGACCTGGACGATCGTGAGGGAGGGATCGCGGTTCTCCAAGCTCTACCCGGGGTGTCGCGGGCCACCGCCTCCGGACCACGATCGGTCACTGTGGAGGGCGACGGCCTGCGCCCTTTCGTCCTGCTCGAATCCCTCCATGCCGCCGGATGCGGTGTGTCGGGATTCCGATCCAACACCTTCGAGGATTCGTATCTCGAGCTCTTCGCGGCTGATCCTCTGCGCCCCGACACATCGGGACCCACTACGCCTTGATCCGCATCGAGTGGTACAAGCAATTCCACCGGCCCAAGACCTATCTGACGCTTGGAATCGTGGCCGGCTTCTCCGCCGTCCTGACCATCGCCCTGGTCGCCACCGGATCCGGTCAGACCGAGTTCGTAGGCGATCTGCCCCTCCGGCTGGTTCCCCGGTCGTCGGGGCTCACGGTCCCGGTCATCGCCCTCTCGAGCACCATGAAGTTCTTCCTCCCGCTCGTCGTCGCGCTCTTCGCCGGCGAATCGGTGGCCGGCGAGGCCTCGTGGGGAAGCCTCCGCTACCTGCTGGCCCGTCCCATGTCCCGGAGCCGGATTCTCTGGTCCAAGGCTGCCGTCGCCGCCGGGCTGTCAGGGATCGCGCTTGTGCTGGTAGCCCTGGTGGCCCTGACAGCCGGGGGCCTGGCTTTCGGATGGCATCCGCTCAGCGTGACCGATTCCAGCGCCTCGACCGCCCTCCACACCGATGTGTCCGTGACCGGCGTCGGTGCCGTCCTCGGCCGCCTGGGCATCGCCGTGCTCTACATCGGCGCCGGCATGGCCAGCATCTTCGCGGTGGCATTCTTCCTCTCGACCACCACCCGCCGCCCCCTCGTAGCCGTGGCCGGAGGGGTGGCAGTGACCATCATCTCGAGGGTATTCAACGCCGACTACCTCCCCGGTGTCATGGCGGTCAACCGCTACATGCCCAACAATGACATCGACCTCTGGCAGCACCAGTTCACCACGACCGCAGACCTCTCCGGGGTGCCCCACTTCCTACTCCTTCAGGCTGTGTACTTCGTGGTGTTCATGGGCCTGGCGCAGTGGTGGTTCACTCGCAAGGACGTGCTCGATTGATACGGATCGAGCTGATCAAGCAACTGCGACGAACCGGCTACTGGACCGTGCTGGGCGTGCTGGCGGCTATCTCTGTGGCGATCACCACGATCATCGGACTGACCAGTGCGGCCACTCCGGAGAGACTCGGTGACTACGGATCGGTGGTTCCCAATTCCTCGGGCTTCACCATGGCGGCGATCGCCCTGAACTCATCGCTGCTGTTCCTGATACCCCTCGCCGTGGCCATCTTCGCCGGCGAATCCGTGTCCGGCGAGGCCTCGTGGGGAAGCCTGAGATACCTCTTGGCCGGACCGGTCGCCAGGCATCGGGTCCTGGCATCGAAGGTGCTCGTGGCTGGTCTGTTCTCCGTGGCGGCCGTGGCGATCGTCGCCATCTTCGGGCTTGTTGCCGGGCTCGCCGCCTTCGGGTGGCATCCCCTCTCGGTCATCGACCTCCAGCACGCGTCCCCCTTCGCCACCGGACTGGCCAGCTTCTCCCCTTTCCAGGCCCTGGGTCGGATCGCTCTGGCCACCCTCATGGTGACGGGGACGATGGTCAGCACGTTTTCCTTCGCCGTCCTCTGCTCGACCCTCACCGACCGACCGTTCAACGCTGTCGCCGGCGGTGTACTGCTGGCCTTCGTGTCGCGGGCCCTCGACAACATTCCAGGGTTCCACGCGCTGGGGCCGTGGCTGCCCGTCACCAACAGCGGAACCGGCCTGTGGAGTCAGGTGCTCTTCCAGCCCACCAATCTGGCGGGTTACCCCCACCTGGCCATCGTCCAGGCCGCCTATGCCGTCGCCTTCCTCGGCTCGGCATGGGTCTGCTTCAACCGCAGGGACGTGCTGAGCTGATCGCCCGGAGGTGGCCTGGCCCTCAGCCGGGCCCGAAGGTATAGGTGGTCACGCTCTGGGAGGGAACCTGAACGGCGCCCTCGGCTCCGGTCCCGGGCCGGTCCACCGGGGCAAGATCCTGGGTGGCGCTGGTCCGGAAGGCGCCGGTGCCCCGGGCGTCCTCACCACCCGGCAGTGCCATGCGAAGCCGGACGGGAGCAACCCCAGGCCCATTGTCGTTCACCACCACCACTGTCCAGTCGCCGTGGCGCTCGAAGGCCAGGGCGTCGAGCCCCGGGGGCACTCCCGACAAGAGATGGCGTACGGCTCCGGGCCGAACGTACCGGCTGAAGTTGCCGAGCACCGAGTACCGTTTCGTCTGGTAGATGGCGTGGTTGCCGTCGCTCCGGTAGTGGGGGTCGTAGTACAGCAGACCGTCGTTCCATCCCGATCCGTTGAGGACGGCAGGACAGGACCTTTGGGCGACCGGATCGCAACCGAGCTGGCTCGACAGGGCGGTCCACCAGTCGAACTGGGAGTCCCCGATCACCGCGATGTCCTGGTAGATCGTGTCGGCCAACCACAGGCCGCTGGTCATGGTGGGGTCGTACTGCTGACCGAACCCGACCAGCGGCCCCCGACCGTCGTAGCAGCAGATCTCGGTCATCCACAGGGGCAGACCGAATCGGGTCCCGAGGGTGGCAACCGCAGCCGCCTGGGCGTCGGTCGGATACTCGTAGGTGTGATGGGCGAGTGCCGCCACCCATTTGGCCGTACCCGGCACCGGCAGCCACTGCGGTATCTCCGGTAGGAACTGGAAGGCGGCCAGACTGGATTCGTCGGCGATGACCCGGGCAAAGGGGGCCCGATCCCTCAAGGCCCGGCCCAGGGCCTGCACGACGGCGGCCCGCTGCCCGACCGGGACGGCCATGCCCTCCTGCCCGCATGACCCGAAGCTGTTGTCCGGCTCGTTCATCGGGCTGATGTAGGACAGGGTGATGCCGTCCGCCGAACGCAGGTGGCGCGCCACCTCTGCCAGGTAGGCGGAGTAGGCGGCTTCGTCACTGGGGATGAGTTGCCCACCACAGCTCTTGCCGTTGGTGGTCAACGACGGCGGGGCGCTGTTGACGAAACCGGTCAGGATGGGCACTCCGTGCTCCCGGGCCAGGCGCAGGAATCGCATGCCCCCCGGGTCGGCGGACCAGTCATAGACGCCCGGAGCGGTGAGGAAGGTCTGCGGGGCCCGGGTCGGATCGGTCACGCCGACGCCCCCGCCGCCGATGTTGTAGCGGTACGAGCTCAGCGCGATCCCGGTGCGGGAGAAGAGCAGATCGGCCACCCTCTCTTGGACCGCCGGGGGGAAATGCTCCAGGTCGCTGGGCCACCACCCCCCCGACGCGCCGAATCCGTCCATCCTCTGGGCGGCGGTGGCGCTCACGTGCACAGTGGCGAGCGTGCCCCGGTGATCAGACCGCCGGGCGGAGGCGGAAGCGGTCGAAGGGGCCGCCAGGACGCCCCCGGCCAGCACCGAGACCAGCGCCGAGACCGCCACGGCCATGGCCAGGCCGCGCCGCCTGCGATGTGTCGCCCACCGGGTCATTCACGATCTCCTTCGCTCGGGATCCGGTGTCATGTCGTAGGTGATCCAGGTCGTACGCTGCGCCACCTTGTCGTAGGTGCCCCGGGCCCGGTAGTTGTCGTCGGCTGTCGTCCATCTGACGATATCCCATCCTCGTTCGAGGGCGAGTCGGTTCACCTCCGCAAAGAGCGCCTCGACGACACCGCCTCCCCGCCACTGTGGAGCCACGAAGAGATCGTCCAGGTAGCCGCAGACGGCGCCCCTGAGCGGACGGACCCATTCACGGAGATGGGCCAGTCCTCGGGGCGGACCGAGCTCGACGCCGGTCTCATCCGTCTCCACGGCCACCAGGGCCTCGACGCTCCGGTCATCGTGGATCCATCCCCAGATCTGGCGCTGATGCTCGTCCGATGTCGGCCACCGGTAGAAGTCCGAATAACCCCGGAACAATTCCGACCACGCGTCGAATTCGTCATCGCGCACGTGGCGCACCGTCCAAACCGAGGGCATGGGAAGACCTCCTCGGCTGCCAGCGTAGGGAACGATGGTAGAGCCGTCCCGACCGCACCCCGCCCATCCCTTCAGAAGGGGAGGCCTTCGATCTCGAGCTCCACGGCCGGAGGGGATGCACCGTCGACGAACGGGGCCCAGCAGGTCACCAGGGGCATCGTCATCCGCCCCGCGGGCTGATCCGCCGTGACCCCGTACTGGAGGACCTCCCATCCGAGGCGCTGGTAGAACGGCACCCGCTGGGTGCGGCAGAACAACAGGCCGATCGGCCGGCCCAGCGCCCCCATCCTCGCCATGGCTCCCGCCACCAGCAGTCCGCCGACACCCCGGCCCCGGTGGTCCCGGTGCACCATCACTCCACCCAGGCCGACCGCGTCGACCGCCGCGCCCCCCGCGAGGGCCCGCACCGGCACCCAGCCCGCATGGGCGATCAGGCGGCCGTCCTCGATCATCCCGACGTGGCCGCTCTTGTCGCCCCAGGCAATGCCCAGGGAGTCGGTCCCGTAGGGATCAGCCTCACCATCTTCTATCTGTGCATAGTCGCCCGGACCGAAGTCGGGGAGATCGGCGAGCTCCACGGAGCTCAAGGTAGCCGACCAGGTGGTGCAGCCTTCTCAACCCGTGGCGATGGCACCCACCCGGGCCACGTCTCCGAACTGCGCATGCTGGTTCCCCCCGCGGTCCTTGGCGACATACATGGCGCGGTCGGCTTCGCTCAGGAGCTGGTCGATGGAGGCGCCAGGGCGATGGAAGGTGATGCCGATGCTCAGCGTGGCGGACACCTTGCGCCCCCCTACCACCACCGGGCGGCCGGCGGCGGCCAGCATCCGGTCGACGAGCTTGATGACCTCACCCCGGTCGGTGACCTCCTCGATGAGCACCCCGAACTCGTCTCCTCCCAGCCGGGCCGCCGTGTCGGACTTCCGAAGGCAGTCGACCAGGCTCCCGGCAGTGGCCTGAAGGAGAAAATCCCCTGCTGAGTGCCCCAGGGTGTCGTTGACCGCCTTCAGGTTGTCCAGGTCCAGGAACAGCACCGACAGGTGGGCCCGGGTGCGCTCGATGCGGGCGACGGCGTGCTCGAGCCGGTCCTGGAAGAGGGCGCGGTTGCCGAGGCCGGTGAGCGGGTCGTGGAACGCCTGGTACGACAGTCGCTCCTCGAGACGCCGGCGGTCGGTGACGTCCCGGGAGCTCCACACCCGCCCGACGACCTCCCCGCCCACCCACTGGGGCCGCGAGGCACACTCGAAGACCCGGCCGTCGTTGAATTCGACCAGGTCGGAGGTCTCCGCCTCGGGCACGCGCTGGAGGTCGTCGAGCTTGCCCAAGAACGTCTCCGGCGCCACCAGGCGATCACTGAAGAAGCCCCGGGCGCCCTTGATGGAGGGCTGGACCACCGTCGAGTCGGAGAGTCCCCACATCTCGGCGAACCGCCGGTTGAAGCTCACCATGCGACCGGTCCGGTCGACGACGACGATGCCGTCGGCCGTGGAGTCCAAGGTGGCCCGGAGGAGCGACAGGGCATTGCGCAGCTCGAGCTCGACGACCACCTGGGCGGTGACCTCGTGGCCGGAGACCACGTAGCCCCCGACCGTGGGGTCATCCGTCAAATTGACCAGCGCCAGCTCGAAGGGGACCGGGTCGCCCTTCCGGTGGAGCAGGGACACCCGTACCGTTACCGGGTCGGCGGCTGGTGCACCTCCGGTGGCACGCTTCACGGCGGCCTCCAGGGTGGAGCGGTCCTCGCCGCTGACCAGCGAGGCCAACGGACGGCCCTCGATCATCTCCGGATCGTGCCCGAGCACCCGGGTGAGCGCCCCGGAGACGGACTCGATCGTTCCGTCCGGAGAGACCAGCATGGTCACCGCCGCGGAGTTCTGCACCAGGGACCGGGAGCGGGCATCGTGGTCGTGGGCCACCTCGAAGCGCCTCCGCTCGGTCAGATCGCGCAGGCTGAGCAGGACGGCACCGTCCTCGAACCACGGGACAGGGGCGCCGATCAACTCCACCAGGCACCAGCCGGCCGGTGTGGCCAGGCGGACCTCGATGGGCGACCCGATCTCCTTGCTGTGCACGCTCATCAACGACAGGAGTACGAATTCCAGGTCCTGCGGATGAACGAGGTCGAGCCCGGAGATACCGATGGCATCATCGAGTGGCCGGCCGAACAACCCTTCCGCGGCGCGGTTCGCCCACTTCACCCGGCCGTGGGCGTCGATGACGATCGTCGCATCGGCAAGCTCGGTGAACAGCCTGGCCAAGGTACGACTGTCTTCGGCCACACTCATGCATCGACCACAGGCGGGGCAGGCTTGAGCCGGGTACGGTGAGTTCCGAGATGGATGCGGACCCATCCGGGGTTCAGGGGGAACGGCGCTGGCCGATGGCGGTGACCCTGATCGTCGCCATTGCGCTGCCGTTTCTTCTGCCTCCGAGGTTCAGCCTGGGACCGAGGTGGATCATCCCACTGGTCGAGGCGGCCTTTCTGGTCGCCCTGATCATCGCCGACCCGGGGCGCATCGACCGCCGGTCGACCCTGGTCCGGGCCCTGTCCGTCGGGCTGGTGGCGATCCTGGCCCTGGCGGCCGCCGGCATCACCGTCCGCCTGGTGGTCGACCTGGTCAGGGGTGGGCCGGAAACGGCCTCGCCCGGACAGCTGCTCCGGGTCGGCGCGGTGGTGTGGGCCTACACCATCATCACCTTCTCCTTCCTCTACTGGGAGCTCGACGGGGACGGGCCCGAAGCCCGCGCCCGGGCGGCACCGGAGTTCCCGGACTGGGCCTTTCCCGAGCACCTGAACCCCCACCTGGCCCGGCCCGCATGGCGGCCCGAGTTCTTCGACTATCTGTACCTCGGGTTCACCAATGCCACCGCCTTCAGCCCGACCGACGTCATGCCGCTCTCCCACCGGGCCAAGCTGGTGATGGCCCTCCAGGCGACGGCCTCCCTCGTGGTGCTGGGCCTGGTCATCGCTCGGGCGGTCAACATCTTGAAGTAGTTGGGAGCTTCGTCGAACTGCCGCCGGCTGTGCCGGCCCTCTAGAGTTCCCCCATGGACGAGCGCTCACAGAGCATCGCCGAACTGCTGGTCCGGTGTCTGGAGAACGAGGGCGTCACCCACGTCTTCGGGATCCCGGGCGAGGAGAACATCGGCCTGGTCGAGGCGCTGTCGCGATCTCGGATCCGCTACGTCCTGGTGCGCCACGAGCAGGGTGCGTCGTTCATGGCGGAGACCTACGGGCGCATCACCGGGAGGGCCGGCGTCTGCTCGGCCACCCTCGGCCCCGGTGCGATCAACCTGCTGCTCGGCACCGCCGACGCCACCACCAACTCCACCCCCATGATCGCCCTGTCCGCCCAGGTCGGCATGGACCGGAGCTTCAAGGAGTCACACCAGGGCGTGGACTTGGTGGCCATGTTCGCCCCTGTCACCAAATGGGCCGCACTGATCGCCACGCCCGGGGCGGTCCCGGAGATGGTCCGCAAGGCGTTCAAGCTGGCCCAGACCGAACGACCGGGCGCGGTCTACCTGGCGGTCCCCGAGGACATCGAGACGGCGACGGTCCCCGCCGGATCGGCCCCTCTGCGGATCAACGTCCCCCGGGCCGACGAGCCCTCGTCCGAGCAGGTGGGCCGGGCCGCGGCGATACTGCGCGACGCGGTCAACCCGGTCGTCCTGGCCGGTCACGGGGCCACCCGGGCGGACGCCTCCGGGAGCCTGCGCCGTTTCGTCGAGACCCTCCGGGTCCCGGTGGCCACCACGTTCCACGGCAAGGGCGTCATTTCCGACGATCTCCCCCAGGCCCTGGGTGCCGTCGGGTTCATGCGCCATGACTACGCCAACTTCGGCTTCGATCGGGCCGACGTGATCGTCACGGTGGGCTACGAGCTCCAGGAGTTCGACCCGGTGCGGATCAACCCGCTGGGCGACAAGCAGATCATCCACATCCACCGGTTCCCGGCCGAGGTGGACCGCCACTACGACGTCGCCGTGGGACTGCAGGCCGACATCGGGCGCAGCCTGGATGCCCTGGCCGCCGCCGTCGGCCGGACGTTCGAGCAGAGCGGCGACGGGAAGCGGATCCGCGACCTCCTGGCCGACGAGCTCGAGCGGGGCCGCACCGACGAGCGTTTCCCCCTGGCCCCGGCCCGCATCGTGACGGATACGAGGGCGGCGCTCGGCCCGGAGGACATCGTGCTGGTGGACACCGGCGCTCTCAAGATGTGGATGGCGCGTCTGTACCCGACCTACGCACCGAACACCTGCCTCATCTCCAACGGATTGTCCACGATGGCCTGGTCGGTTCCAGGGGCCATCGGCGCCAAGATCGCCCGGCCGGAGGCGAAGGTGCTGGTCGCCACCGGCGACGGCGCCTTCCTCATGAACTCCCAGGAGATCGAGACGGCGCAGCGCGAGCACATCGCCATGGTGATCCTGATCTGGGTCGACGACGCCTACGGACTGATCAGCTGGAAGATGGAGCTCGAGTTGGGCCACGAGGTGGACACCACCTTCGGCAATCCCGACTTCGTGGCGTACGCCGAGAGCTTCGGGGCCACCGGCTACCGGATCAGCGCCGCCGCCGAGCTGCTCCCCACCCTCCGCACCGCCCTCGCCGCCGACACCGTGTCGGTCATCGCCTGCCCGGTCGACTACTCGGCCAACATCGAACTGATCCGCTCGCTCGGTGAGCTCGACGAGTCCCTCTCGTGAGCGGCCGGGCGCCGGGGATAGTCTGAAGATGCTGTGGATGTGAGCCTCCACGTTCCCACCGCGGTGATCGATGCCGACGGACACGTGGTCGAGCCGATGGAGGCCTGGGACGGGCTTCCCGAGGCTCACCGCCCGGTCATCCACCGCGACCCGTCCGGCTATGAGCACGTCGTCGTCGGCGGCCGGGAGATCCTGGCCGTTCCCCTCGGCACCCTGGCCACGCCCGGCGCCGACTTCGCCGACCCGACCCGGTTCACCGCCCTGGCCGACGCCCGGCCCGGAGGATCGGATCCGGCCGCCCGTCTGGCCGACATGACCCTGGAGGGCATCGACCAGGCCGTCCTCTACCCCTCCATCGGGCTCTATTTCTGGGCCTTGGACACGCCGGGGACGGCGGCCAGGGTGGCGACGGCCTACAACGACTGGCTCTCGGGCTACTGCGCTGCCGATCCGGCCCGACTGTTCGGCGCGGCCATGCTGCCGATGCAGGATCCGGAGGCGGCGGCCCGGGAGCTCCGGAGGGCAGTCGGCCAGCTCGGCTTCAAAGCGGCCTTCGTGCGGCCGAACCCGTGCATGGGGCGCTCCCTGTCGGACCGGGCCTACGAACCGGTCTGGGAGGCGGCCGAGGAGCTCGCCGTCCCCATCGGCATCCATGAGGGGAGCTCGGTGATCGTGCCCACACTGGGCTCGGACCGGCCCTTCAACCCGTTGATCCTGCACGCCGTTTCGCACTCCTTCGAACAGATGCTGGCCTGCGCCCAGCTCATGGCATTCGGCACCCTCGAACGCCACCCCGGCCTGCGCATCGTGTTCCTGGAGTCGGGCGGAGGGTGGGTGCCGTTCTGGCTCGAGCGACTCGACGAGCAGGCCGAGACGTTCGGCGGTTTCTGCCCCCGCATGCCCCTGCGCCCGAGCGAGTACTTCGCCCGCCAGTGCGCCATCAGCTTCGAGGTCGACGAGGCCACGCTGCCGGCCCTGCTGCCGTTCATCGGTCACGACCGGGTGGTCTGGGGGTCCGACTATCCCCACCACGATGCCACGTTCCCCGGCGCGGTGGCCGCCCTCCGCCGCACCATCGCGCCGCTCGGCATCCCCTCGCAGGCACGCATCCTCGGTGCCAATGCCCGGCGCATCTACGGTCTGCCACCGCCCTCGGGAGGGCCCGCCGGGGTGGTGGACGACTACTTCGCCGCCGTCACCATGCAGGACGCCGCCGCCCTCCGCCGGCTGTTCACACCTGATGCTGTCCTCGACGCCCAGGGCACCCGCCACGAGGGGAACGAGATGATCTCCCGGTTCTACGAGGAAGGGGCCTTCCGGTTCGAGGACCTGCTCCCGGTCCCCGGGCCGCTCCGGGTGACCGGGAACCGGGTGGTGGTCGAGATCGAACTGCACATCGCCGGCACCGACACCACGGTGGTCGACATCTTCGAGACGGCGGACGGTCACATCCGCTCCCTGCGCATCGAGGGGTTGACCGACCAGGTGCTGGCCCGGCTGGCCGCCGGCCGCTGAGCCGGGTCCCCGACCGTCAGGCCTGATGCGGTGAGCCCGGCGCCACCTTGGGCCACGGCAGCTCGCGTTCGGCCACCAGGGCCAGGTCCAACAGGAGCGGTTCACGATGGTGGCCGGCCAGCACCTGCAGCCCGACGGGAAGGCCGTCGACCAGGCCCGCCGGCACGCTCACGGCCGGGCTGCCGTTGAGGTTCGAGGGCGCGGTGAGGGCCGCATTGTTCATGATGGCCCGGGCGAAGCCCAGCTCGCGGATCAGGTCGGCGCCGGGGATGGTCGAGGGCGGCGGTCCCTCGGCGGCGAAGGCCACGTCGGGGTTGGCGGAGCACATGACGAAGTCGGCCCGGGCAAAGAGGTCGGCCATGGCCTCGTTGAGCCGGCGCCGATACGACTCGATCGAAGCCGCCTTCTCCAGGGTGTACCGCTGGCGGGCGCCCTCCAGGCCCGCCCGCATCTCCCTCGACAGCTCGTCCGTGCGATCGGGATAGGCGGTCCCCAGGTCGGCCACGAAACCGACCTGCCCGGCCATGGCCCACTCGCCGCGGAGAGGAGGGAGATCGGGGACCACCTCGACCAATTGCAGCCCGGCGGCGGTGGCCAGATGCCGGGCCGCCCCCGCCACCTGATCGGAGACCTCGGCCCGCACCCGGGCGGTGCCGAGGTCGGGGAGGATCGCCACCGTCATGCCCGCCAGGTCGTGGCTGCCCAGTCCGGCCTCCCATCCGGCGACGGCCGGCAGGCTCAGCGGGTCCCGCGGGTCGAAGCCGTTGCACGCGTCGAAGTAGCGCGCCGTGTCCCGCACCGACCGGGTCAGGCACCCGATCACCGATGTCATCGGCTGCACACCGGCCCATGGTCCGGTGGGGACCCGGCCGTAGGTGGCCTTGAGGCCGAAGAGGCCGGTGAAGCCGGCCGGGATCCGGATCGACCCGCCCCCATCGCTGCCGGTGGCGATGGGCAGCAGACCGCCGGACACGGCGGCCGCCGTCCCTCCGGAAGAGCCGCCCGGCGTTCTGGCCCGGTCCCAGGGGTTGCGGGTCGTCCCGTGCAGCTCGGTGGAGGTGCAGTTGATGCCCCCGAACTCACTCGCCGTCGTCTGGGCCACCAGGACGGCACCGGTGGCGCGGAGCCGGGCCACCGACGTGTGGTCATGGTCGGAGACCCGGTCCTTGAAGATCATGGAGGCATCCGTGTAGGGCCAGTCCTTCACCCGCTCCAGCTCCTTCACCCCGAAGGGAACCCCGCCGAAGGGCAGTGTCACATCTGCCTTCTCGGCCGCCGCCCGGGCCCGTTCGAAATCGGTGTGGCTGAAGGCGTTGAGGGGGGACGTGGCCATGGCGTCGACGGCGGCATCCAGGGCCTCGAGCGGGGAGACGGTCCCGGCCCGGAACGCCTCCACCAGGCTGCAGGCATCGTCCATCCACGGTGTCGGCATCAGCGCCGACGGTACTCCCCCCCACCCCACTGCGCCCGGTGGCCGAGAGCCGGGCAGCGCACGCGGTCGCTACGCTGCCGGTCGTGAGGACGGGCCAGCTGACCACCCCGGCCCTGGTGGTCCAGTCCGGGCTCCTCGAGGGCAACCTGGCCACTATGTCCGAGGCCCTGCCCGGCCGGCGTCTGCGGCCCCACGTCAAGGCCCACAAATGCACGGCCCTGGCGGCCCGCCAGGCGGAGTTGGGCCACCGGGCCTTCACGTGCTCCACCCTGGCCGAGATGGAGGGTCTGTCCCGTTCCGGGTTGGGGGACGACCTCCTCCTGGCCAACGAGGTGGTCGATGCCACCCGCCTCGGGGCGCTGGCCCGTCGGGGGGACAGGGTGACGGTGGCCGTCGACTCTGTGGCGACCATCGACGCCGCCGCCTACGCCGGAGTGCCCGAGGTGCTGATTGACGTCAACGTCGGGTTGCCCCGCTGTGGCTGCACGCCCGGCGAAGCCGGGCCCCTGGCCGACCACGCCCGCCGCCGGGGCCTGGAGGTCCGGGGGGTCATGGGCTACGAAGGCCACATCGTCGGGTTGGAGGACCGCGCCCGCCGAACCGACCTGTTGGAGGTGTCCATGGCCCTCCTCATGGAAGCCCACCGGAACACGGGCGGCGAGACCGTCTCGGCCGGCGGGACCGGCACCTACGACCTCAACCGCTGGGCCACGGAGATCCAGGCCGGCTCGTACGCCCTGATGGACACCGCCTACGGCCAGCTCGGCCTTCCCTTCGCCCAGGCGATCTCGGTCCTGGCCACGGTGATCTCGGTGTCGCCGGGGTGGGCGGTGGCCGACTGCGGCCTCAAGGCCCTGGGGATGGACCACGGGAATCCGTCGGTCGAAGGCGCCCGGGTGCTGTTCTGCTCCGACGAGCACCTCACCTTCGCGCCGGAGCACCCGGTCCGCGTCGGCGCCCGCATCAACGTCATCCCTGCCCACGTCGACCCGACGGTGGCGTACCACGAGCACCTTCACCTGGTGGACGGGGACGAAGTGGTGGAGAGCTGGCCGGTCGACCTGCGCGGCTGGTGACCCGGGACCTCAGCCCGGGCGGCCCGGGTGCAGCGCCGATGCCCCCACCGGTCCGGGCACCTCGACCACCGGGTCGTTCCGGTCGTCGAATTCGGTGCGCAGAGCGCGGGACATGACCGCGTGCTGGAAGTACAGACTGGTTATGTAGGTCAGCTCCAGCACCGCCTCGTCGCCGAGCCGGGAGCGAAGGGAGTCGAACAGCTCGTCGGGGACCCGGCCGTGCTCGTAGACGAGGCAGTCGGTGTAGGCCAGGACCACCCGCTCGGTGTCGTCGAAGCAGGTGGCCGCCGACCAGGAGGGGATCGCCTGGATCTTCTCCTCGTCCACACCGAGGTCCCTCAGGGACTTGCAGTGCTGGGAGAAGACGAACTGGCTCCCGGCTGCCCACCCGGCACGGATCTGGCCCAGCTCTCTCAGGACGGGGTCGAGCACCCGCTCGGGGCTCTGGTACAGGGCGAAGCCCTTCACCGCGTGGTCGAACACATCGGGGACCAGGGCGAAGACCGTCCACCAGTCACCGGGTGATCCGGTCCACGTACCGGGCTCGGACACCGGGTCGCGCCCTTCGAACAGAAAGTCGTAGAGCGAGGAGACGACGGGGGAAGTCACCTCTGACTTCGGCACCTGCCGGAGTCGGGGCACGGCCGGTCCCTCAGGCCCGGGCCACGGCTGGTGCCGGCTGGTGCCCGGCCTCGTCCGGGCGGAGGGCCCTGGTCCAGCAGGCGAACTCGAGGAGTATCCCGTCGGGGTCCTGGAAGTAGACGGACCGGATGTACACGCCGGGATTCATCTCCCGGCTGATTCCGATTTCGCTGTCGTCGTGATTGGCGACCTCCGTGCAGTCGACCCCGGCCGCCACCAGGCGGTCCCGGTAGTGCTCGATCTGCTCGGGTGGCACGTCGAAGGCGACGTGGTTCATGGAGCCGATGGCGCTCGTGAGGTCACCCCGGTCGGGGCGGTCGGCCGGGGCGGAGACGCCCGGGACCCCGTCCGGGGCGTCGGGGAACCAGAAGAAGGCCAGGGAGTCGCCCCCACCGCAGTCGAAGAAGAAATGCTGGCCCATATTGCCCGGCAGCTGGATGGTCTTGATGAGCCGCATTCCCAGCACATTGGTGTAGAAGTCGACCGTGCGGGCCATATCCCGGCACACCAGGGCCAGGTGGTTGACACCGCGCAACTGGAACGTTTCCTGATCAGCCATGAGAGGTACCTCGACGGTGGACGGTCGGGCCAGACTAGGTCTTCTCCCGCCGTCCCTGCCCGACCCCGGCCGATCGGACATGGCGCCGGTGAATCCGTCCGTGTTCAGCCGGGCTCCCCCTCGGACCCGTCCTCCACGTCACCGGCGGCCGCGATCTGCCGGGGCCGGCCGAGCCAGACGGCCAGCACGGCGAGGACCACGGCGAAGCCGGCGACGACCAGCGACACCACGGCCAGGCCGCTATCCGGCGCCGACGACGCCGTGGCGGTCACCGGGGCTGACGGGGTGGTTGCGGCGGGGCCGACGGAACCGGCGGAGCCTCCGCCACCGGCCGTCAACCTGATCGACGGAGCAGGGTGGGCGGGATTCGGCTCTGCCCGGTCAGGAACCTGGATCCAGGACACGGTCGAGCCGTCGCCGTAGAGCTGGACGGCCTTGAAGACCAGGGAGTCGGTGCCCGAAGGGATGCCCTGGGCCAGCACGTTGAACTCGGCGAACTGGCCGACCGGAATTGCGCTGCCGCTCCAATCGACCTCTGCGGTCGTGGACGAGAAGGTGCCGTCGTCGGTGGTGATCGGTCTGGGGAGCTGAGCCGAGTGCACCGTCACCTGCCATCCCGACCCCGCTTCAGGCGAGACGACGATGATGGGATGTCGGGTGGGGAATTGGACCCGTAGCCCGACCACCTCGGCCGTGGCCGATTCGTTGGGCACCCGGAAGGTCAGGACCGCATCACCGGTGCCCTGGGGGAGCGAAGCGGGGCTGACGGTAATGTGAGCACCCGCGGGTCCGGCCAACAGGACCGAGAGCACCGCCATGACCGCCGTGGCGCCGGCCAATTTGAGTCGCATCCTCCAGAGCCTCCCCTGTCCAGTTCGTTGAGCCGCCGGCATCCGGCAGATCGCACGGATTTTCATCGCACGGTTTCTCATCGCACGGTTTCTCATCGCACGGTGTCGACGAATCCGACGTCGGGCTCGTCGAAGGCCGAGACCTGGATCTGCAGCGTGATCTGCCAGCTGCCGATGATCGGCGGATCGGGGGTGCCGGTCAGGACGAACCTCCCGACCCCGACCCTCTGCATGTCCGTCTCGATGGGCCCGACGTTCTGCGACGGGAGGGTCAGGTACACGGACACGCTTTCCGCTTTGTCGGAGGGGGAGCCGCCGGGCCCCGTGAATTGCACCACGAAATCATTGACCAGGGCCTGGTTGGGAGTGATCTCGAGCGAGACGTGGCCGCCCTCGAAGGGCTGGGTCTGAGCGAACCGGACCGGACGATCGACGACATGGGCGACGTTGCTCGGGGTGCTGTTGGCCAGCACCGAGGTGACGGCGAGGACGGCCACCACCCCGAGGGCCTCGACCCGCACGGTGGCCAGCAGCCGCCGCCAGCCGTCGCCAAGACCGGCCCGCCCACCTCCGGCCGCGGAACGGGTGAGCAGCGGAAGCAGCAGGAGTCGGTTGTAGGCGGCCACGAACACCAGGACCCCGACCAGGGCCACCTTGAGCACCAGGATCTGCCCGTAGGCGGTGTCGATCAGGTTGGAGATCGATCCCACCTCGGCGACGGCCAGCAGCACGCCGGCAACCAGCACTACCGCCACCGAGATCCCGGCCATCGTCGAGAACCGCCCGACGACCTCGATGGTCGATGCCAGCACGGTGGGCGGTGTCACGGCATGCCCACCTCCCCCGTTGCCGCCCGCGCCCGCGCCCCTCGGCGGGGCGGGGCGCTCGAGGACGGCGGTGGCTGCTCCCCGGCCCGCCAGCGGCTGGCGTCCGAGGGTTCTCCCCGGAACTGTGACGTCCGCCTGAGGGTGGCCGCCACCGACCAACTCGCCCGCCTGTCGGGCAGCACGGGTGCGGGTGCGGAGGACGACGACGAGGCCCATGAGCCCGCCGATCCAGGCGGCGGCAAAGGCGACGTGGACGATGTCCGCCGGAATGCTCAACCAGCGTTCGCGGGAGGCGATGGCGTGCCCGAAGAGCACGAATGCCCCCGCCGAGGCGAGCAGCCCGTAGAAGGCCGCGAACTGGCTCGCCATGCCGTCGGAGAGGCGCATCGACCAGAGGCAGGCGGCCAGGCCGATGATCTGCACGGCGCACTGCGCACCGAACTTGCCGCCGAGCACCTGTTGGTCCACGCTCCAGTGGGTGGCCGCGCCCCAGGCCGCCCCGGCCAGGGCCACCTGGGCGACGGCGGCTACGAGCATCCCCACCACCCCGACCGCGGTGGCGGCCACGCACCACCGTCGGATCCGTCTCCGTTCGGCGCCCTCGCGCAGGATGAAAGCCAGGAAGAGCGCCAGGCCGATGGCCACCAGCACGCCGGCGTAGGTGAGGAACTGGCCAGATTTGTCGACGACCCCGGCCACCGAGCTGCCCCGACGGGCGAGCTGGCCGATCCGGCCGGCCGTGGCCTGTCCGACCAGGAAGACGATGCCCCCGCTCACCGCGTGCCCGTCGACCGAGGTCACCGTGTAGTTGGCCACGTAGGCACCATCGCCCAAGCTGGCCGGGAGGTCGGCCTGCAAGGTGTTCGGCGCAGGGTGGCCGGTGGCGCCACTACTGACCCGGGTGCCGTTGGAGTCCAGTATCACCAGCCCGCCGTCGTCAGGCTTCACCGGTTGGTCGAACACGACCGAGACCGCCGAAGGGACGTGGCGCAGGTGGGCACCGGCGGCCGGGAAGGACGAGACCAGAGAGGCATGGGCACCGGCGGGCGCGGCCCAGGCCACGACGATCCCGACCATCAGCGCCCCGACGAGGAGCAGACGAGGGAGCGACCCTCTTCCCCGGAAGGGTGCACCCCGTGTCCCTACGAACGGGCCCCGGCCATTCACCGGATCAGCTCTGGCGAACGCAGAAGCCGATCGCGTCGACCAGGTCGGTGTTGCCGGGGCAGTAGATGTGGGTATTGGCGTGCGAGAAGACCCCCGAAGGGCTCTCCCAGCCCGGCACGACCCAGGCGTGGACCATCCACACCGTCTTCTTCATGAACACGCCGTGCACGTTGGCGCACTCCTGCGGGGTGACCGAGCTGTCGGGCGCGAAGGGCACGCCGATCATCCCGTTCTGGAAGGTGATGCAGAGGTTCGAGTGCTGGTGCCAGTGGTCGTTCGGCCCGGCGAAGCCCGCGGGCGCGGCGTCGTTCAGCGACTCGTACATGACACCCACCACCGGTGCGTTGTCGGCGGTGCTGGCATAGATCCAGGACGCCGGACGCGCCGGATTGACGGAACCGTCGGGATTGATGCCCTGAAGGGACGAAGGGTTCAGTACCTGATAGTGCGCCCCGACGCCGGGCGCCATTCCCCCGGCCAGGACCATGCCGGCCGCCTTGGCGGCAGCCACCGTCGGGAATCGCATGGCCGCCTGAGCTGCCGTCGCCAACTGTTGGTCGAGCACCTCCTGGGTCTGGGGATCGAGGGGGACGTAGGGCTTGAGCTCGGACTTCTCCGTGTCGTTGCCCGAAGCGATCTGGAGGAAACGCGATGACCTCGAGCCGGGAACCGCCACGGTGGCCTGTGCCCCCTGCCCGCTCGACACCGGGGCAGGCGGTCCCCGATGACCGGCCACGGCGTCGGGAGTGTGGGCGACGAGCACCACCGTGGTGGCGGCGATGACGGCGACGGGCAGCACCGACGCCATGACTATGACCGCCGAGTCCCAGTGCAGGCCGACGAGCGGCCGGAGCAACAGTGTGGCCGCGACCAGGACGATGGCCACTTCGAGGCCGACCCGCAGCGATTCAACGGCACCGGGCATGGCACCGTGGCCGGACAACCGCATCGCCGCCCATGTCCCGGCGAGGACGGCGTTGCCGACCAGGGCCCAGGCGAACAGTCCCCGGGACGGCCTCGCCAACGCCAAGACGGCCACCGTCGCCTCCGACCAGGCGATGACGGCCAGCAGGGCGGCCGCCCAATGGGAGGTCGACAGGTCCTGCCCCATGCCGGCTACGGCCAGCAAGCCCGTCGAGGCGGCCAGCACGCTCACCAAGATGCGCCCGGGATAGCCGACGGGCACCCGGGCCGGCTCGCCCCCTTCACCCCGGCCGGATTCCGTCTCTTCCCCCGACGACCGGTCCCACCGGGCCAGATCCAGCGCATCGAAGGAAGCCCGCTCGGCGATGTCCGTCATGATTCCCCCCAACTCCCGGCCGGAGAAAGCCCCGACCGGGAACGAAGCTACGCCGGTTCCTCCCAGCCAGTCAACGCAATCGCCGGGGAGCGCCGAGGCGGGCAGCGATCAGGCGACGGACAGCATGGCCGTCAGCCCGGGCGGGTTCGCCGACGCCGCCGCCAGGCGAAAGATAGCCTCCAAGGGTGCCCGGTCCTGCTGCCCGGCCCGTTGCCTCCCGTCCCGCCCGGGGCCCTCGGCGCACTGGCCTGTCCCTCGCCGTCGCCGGAGTCGCCGCGGTAGTGGCGCTGGGGTCGGCGCTGGCGCCCGCGGAAAGTGCCGGCGCCGACGGCCCGATGGGCCGGGCCGATCCGCAGAGTGTGGTCGCCCACCAGGGACGTTGGCTGGTCGACCAGAAGGGGCGGGTGCTGCTGCTCCACGGCGTCAACATGGTCGAGAAGACAGCTCCGTACTATCCCTCCTCCGGCGGTTTCTCCGACGCGGACGCCGCCTGGTTGGCGGACAACGGGCTGCGGGTGGTCAGGGTGGGCATCCTGGCCACCGGGCTGATGCCGAGACCCGGTCCGGTCGACGAGCGCTACATTTCGCACATCGTCGCCACGGTCAATGATCTGAGGCGCCACGGCATCTACGCCATGATCGACTTCCACCAGGACGGGTACGGGCCGACCGTGGGCTCGGACGGATTCCCCGACTGGATGACGCTGACCGGGAGCGCGGTCAACAACCACGTCGGTTTTCCCCTGTACTACGCCGACGACCCGGCCACCCAACAGGCCTTTCAGAGCTTCTGGGACAATGCCCGGGGTCCGGACGGCAGGCCGCTCCAGTCCGACTACGTCGCCATGTTCCACGCCGTCGCCGAGCGGTTCGCCGGCAATCCCGCTGTGCTCGGCTACGACCTGTTCAACGAGCCGTGGCCGGGGACCGTGTGGCAACCGTGCCTCGCCACCACCGGGTGCCCTGGCCTCGACCACTCCGAGCTCGGCCCCCTGTACGCCGCTGCGGTGCAGGGGATCCGATCCGCGGGTGACTCGCACCTGATCTTCGGCGAGCCCTTCACCCTCTTCAACTTCGGCGTTTCGCCGACCAGCATCCCCCTGCCCGGGAACGATCCCCGGGCGGGGTTGAGCTTCCACATGTACACCACCGACCCGACCAAGGACCCCAACGTGATAGCCAACGCCATCGGTTGGTCGGCCGCCACCGGCGGCGCCCTGATGAACACGGAGTGGGGAGCGGTCACCGACAGCACCGCCATCGAGCGGCAGGCCGGCGAGCTGGACGCGGCCCTGGTCCCCTGGATCTTCTGGTCCATCAGTGAAGTCGTGAGCAATCTGAACCTCCCGCCCAGCGGGGCCAATCTCGTCGCCTCCACCGTCGCCGCGCTGGTGCGCCCGTATCCGCTGGCGGTGGCCGGCACGCCGAAGACGCTGGCCTACTCGCCAGCCGGTCGGATGCTCTCCTTCGGATGGTCGACGGCCAGGCCGGGGGGCGGGTCGTACGAGCCGGGGACCCATACCGAAGTCGTGGCGCCCGCCACGGTCTATCCGACCGGGTACCACGTCAGCGTCCGCGGGGGCCGGGTGACCTCTCCGCCCTGCGCATCGACGATCTCGGTCGCCAACCTGCCGGGAGACCACCGGGTGCGGCTGCGGGTCTCCCCCGCCGACTCCTGTCCCGACGGCCTCGGCTAGGAGTGGCCGACGACCTCCGGACACCCGCCGGCTCGGGGAACGGGTCCCGCACCTCGGATCGGCGCAGAGGGAGGGGCTCAGATGCGGACGACCGGGGCCGGAGGCGGCGAGCCGAGGATCCAACGGGCCCCGGAGACAGCCACCACCAGGCCGCCCACGATGATGAGCACCAACTGGATCGGACCTCGGATACCGGCCATGAGGCGACCCAGCCACGGCGCGGTGGCGACGACGACCGGCACGGTGTGCGACGTGAGGCGGGCGTGCCAGGGGTCGGCGACCTGGTTGGCGTCGCCCTTGGTGGTTATGGTCGGGTCACCCGGGGACCCCCTCACCGAGGTGATGCGGTGGGCGAGCTCCTCGTGCTGGCCGGGGGGTATGAACAGCGGGATCATTCCACGGTGCAGGTCCTGGACCGGCACCGGCCGCGTGATCAGGATCGCTCCGGGCCCGAAGGTCGGAGACATGCTTCCGGTAAGCACCGGGCGCACACCGAGGTGGAGGACCACCACTGCCGACGCCAAGGCCGCGCTGGCGACCAGAGCCACCGCGGCACCGGTGACCATGAGGACCCGGAGGGCTCCGTGGACAGGTCCGGCGGGTGGGTCTTCGGAAGGGGGCACTTCCGGTGCTTCGACTGCTCGAGCGGGCGTCTTTAGTGGTTTGTCAACAATTGTTGCGCAACCCTGGTTGCGGAGCCGGAGGTACCGCCGCCACCACCGGGGACACCGTTCCTTCCGCTCAAGTTCACCGGGGTCGTGCCGATGACTGATCACAAGGGGCGTCGAGTGCCGTCCCCAGGCGATCCTCATCCGACAACCGGCGCAGGTCTTTCGGGGCCTCCATCTCGGGCCCGTCGACCCGGAAGCGTCAGGGGTGGATGTCGGCCAGCAATTCGATGCGACGGGCCAGGTTCACCGCGTGATCGCCGAGCCGCTCGTAGAACCGGGCCAGGAGGGTGACCTGGGCGGCGATGGCCGCTGGCATCTCCTCCTCGGCGACCTCGCGGGTCAGGCTCTCGTGGAGGATGTCCATCTCCTCATCGGCTTTGACCAAGCGGTCGCTCGCCCGGCTCTGTTCGCCGAAGGCGTCGGCCGCCTCTTCCCACATCTCGCTGGCCACCTCGGTCATGAGTTGGATGATGCCCCGGCTCCGCGCGCTCATGTCCGTCCCCAGATGGTCCACGGCACGCTGGGCGATGTGCTCGGCCAGGTCGGCGCTCCGCTCCAACTCGGGGATGATCAAGAGCATGGCCACCAGGTAGCGGAGATCGTTGCCCTCGACCCGTGCCTGCTGGAGCTCCTCCCACACCAGGAGCTCCACTTCCGCGGTTAGATCGTCGACCTCCTGGTCCCCGTCGACCACCGCCTGACCGAGGACGGACTCCCCCGCCAGCAGGGCATGGGTCGCCCGGGCCAGGGCCTCGGAGACCAGGGCGAACAGTTGGATGACCTTGCGGTCGATGGTGTCGATGCCGGCTCGGTTAATGCCCATTTCCCTTCAGAGGATACCCACGACGCTTCCGCCGTGGGGATAGCCACGACACACAACGTTTACCTGGAGCACCCAGGAGATTACCTGTTGTTCACCTTGTGTTTACCTTGAGAATTCCTTCCGGCCACCATTGGCTGCCAAGGTGGTCTGGGGTCGCTCCGACCGGGGCGAGGAAGGGACACCAGTGACATCGACTTCGGCGGTGGCCGACGAAGCGCCACTGAGGGCCGGGGAGCCGTCGGTCACCGACCTCCTCAACGATGCCCCGATAAGCCGGTTCCACCGGCGAACGGTACTCGTCTCAGGGGTCGGCTTCTTCACCGACGCCTATGACCTGTTCGTCATCAGCACTGCGGCCACCATCGTCGCCACCCAGTGGCACCTGAGCACCCTCGAGACGAGCTGGGTCACCGGTTCTGCCATTCTGGGCGCCTTTTTCGGGGCCATCGTCTTCGGCCGGATCGCTGACGTGCTCGGCCGTAAGTGGGTGTACACGGGCGTGGCCGTCATCATGATGGCAGGAGCTCTGCTCTCAGCCGTCGCACCCAGCTTCATATGGTTGGTCATCGCCCGGTTCGTACTGGGCCTGGGCATCGGCGGCGACTATCCGGTTTCGGCCGTGCTGATGAGCGAATACTCGAACCGGAAGGATAGGGGCCGCCTGGTCGGCATGGTCTTCTCCATGCAGGCGCTCGGCCTGGTCGTCGGGCCGCTGGTCGGGTTGCTGCTCCTCTCTGCCGGCGTGGGTCACGGAATGACCTGGCGGATCATGCTCGGGCTGGGTGCCCTTCCGGCCGCCGGCGTCATCTACCTCCGGTCCAAGATGCCCGAGTCGCCGCGCTTCAGGTCCCAGGTCCAGGGTCGGACGGATCAGGCGAGCAAGGACATCACCGCCTTCTCGGATGGCGTGGTCGAGGCGCACGGCGGGGACTCCCCCCGGAGACAGCAGCTGGGCCTCGGGCAGTTCCTCAGGAACCGGCGGATGCTCGTCCTGCTGGCCGGAACGGCCGGGTCCTGGTTTCTCTTCGACTACGCCTACTACGGGAACACGCTCTCCCTGCCCGCCATCCTGAAGCAGGTGGATTCCAGTGCCTCCCTGGAGACGAAGCTACTGTGGACCCTCGGGGTGTTCCTGGTGTTCGCGGTTCCCGGCTATCTCGTGGCCGTGCTGACAATGGACCGGATCGGCCATCGCCGGCTCCAATTCATCGGGTTCGCGGTCATGGCCGCGTCCTTTCTGACGTTGGCCGGGTTCGCGCACCTCACCACCATGATCGTGCCCTTCCTGGCCATCTTCGGGCTCAGCTATTTCTTCGTTGAATTCGGGCCCAACATGACCACCTTCGTCCTACCCTCCGAGGTGTTCCCGGTCAGCATGCGAACCACCGGCCACGGCATCGCGGCAGGGATCGGGAAGCTGGGCGCATTCCTCGGTGTCTTCCTGGTCCCCCAGCTCCAGAAGCACTACGGGCTGCGGGGCATGCTCACCATCGCCGGCATCGCCGCAATCCTGGGCTTCGCCCTGACCACCGTCCTCCCCGAGCCGGCCCGCCGGACCCTCGAAGAGATGAACGAGGAATTCGACGAGCCCGAAGGGGCGACCCCGGTGGCTTCCGGCTCCCGGGCCTCCGGCGCAATCGACGGTTCGGACTGGCAGGTGGTCATCCCCCACATCCCCCAGGCCCTGGTGGATGTCCAGCGGGATAGCGCCGCGGCAGAGTCGGCGCCACTCACCGACGCGGTGTAGGCGCCGGCCGAACGGGGGTGGGATGTCCTGCCTCTCCGGACAGCCGTCGAAGCCACCGGCGGGCTCCGCCTCCAGCCGGTAGTGTCCGCAGTCGAGCGGGGGGCAGCGCGCTCGGGCCTGAGGCAGCGCGCCGTCGGCATGACAAGAGCACACCGTGACCGCTGAGAACGACAACATGGCTCGGGAAGCCAGGGCCGGGGCCAGCCGCCCGGGTCGCCGCCTGGAGGGGCGCCGGGTCCTCGTGGTGGGAGCGGGAGGGCCGGAGGACCCCGATGAGCTCGCGGCCAACGGTCAGGCGATCGCCATCTCGGCCGCCCGCGAGGGTGCCCGTGTCGCGGTGGGCGACAAGGATCCCGTCGCCGCCGCCCACACCGTCGGCGCCATCGTGGGAAGCGGGGGAACTGCCACGGCGGTCATCGCCGACGTGCGCGACTCGACCGCCTGTGAGCGCCTGGTCGAAGAGGCGACAGATTCGATGGGATCGATCGACGGGCTGGTCCTCAATGTGGGCATCGGCAGCGGGGTGGGACTGGCCGGCACCGATCCCGAGGACTGGGACGACGTCCTGGCCGTCAATCTCCGGTCCCACTTCCTGGTGTGCCGGAGCGCACTGCCGCGATTCGACGGGGGGTCGATCGTGTTCATCGGCTCGGTGGCCGGCCTCCGGCCGGGAACCTTCTCACCCTCGTACGACGCCTCGAAGGCGGGGCTGATCGGACTCTGCCGGCACGTGGCCATGGAGGGTGCCCGCAGGGGCGTCCGCGCCAACCTGGTGGCGCCCGGCCTTATGGATACCCCGATGGGCCGAGGCGTCTCGAGTGCACAGCCCCGGCGCGAGCGGGTCCGGATCCCGCTCGGCCGCCAGGGGACGGCCTGGGAGGTGGCATCGGCCACGGTGTTCCTGCTCTCCGACGACGCGAGCTACGTCACGGCCCAGGTGCTGGCTGTCGACGGCGGACTCAGTACCCTCCCCTTGGGCTCGGGGCCCTCGTGACGCCCAGGATCCCTCCGCTGGCCGCGGCGGACAGCCCGCCGGAACTGCACAAGACGCTCGAGTCCCTGACGCCCCCCGGGTCCGATCATCCGCTCAACATCTTCCGCACCCTCGCCCATCACCCGAAGCTCCTCCGTGACTATCTTCCCTTCGGCTCCCGGCTCCTTCTCGGCGGCGAGCTGCCGGCCCGCGACCGCGAATTGGTGATCCTGGTGACCGCCCATCTGTGCGGGTGCTCGTATGAGTGGGACCACCACACCCGCATGGCCAAGGCGGCCGGGGTCAACGTGGGCGAGGTCGAACGGGTCCGCCTCGGCCCCGGGTCTGACCGGTGGGCGCCCGAAGACGCCGTCCTGGTGGAGGCGGCTGAGGAACTGGTCTCCCACCACGGGCTGTCGCACCCCACCTGGAGCCTGTTGGCGGCCCGGTACTCCCAGCGACAGCTCCTCGAGCTCACCATGTTGGTGGGTCACTACGCCATGCTCGCCGGCATGCTCAATTCGGCGGGCGTCGAGCGTGACCCCACCGTCGCCGGCGCCCCGGACGGGAAGGGCTGACCGTGGGCCGCCACGCCGCCGGGCCCAGCCAGTGGCTGCGGCGCATCGGGGTCCTCTCAGCGGTGGCGGTCGTGGCCCTGACCCTCCCCGGCGGCCCGGCCGGCGCCGACACCGGGGCCCACCACCACCACCACCGATCCGGACTGGTCGACTTCGCCGGTATCCGGGTGCAGCAAGTGGAACGGGTCGACTCCCGCCTGATGGACGTGACGATGGTGACCGGTGCTCTGGCGGCACCCGTGCACGTCGAGGTCCTCCTGCCGAGCGACTACGCCGATGCCCCCGGCCAGCGGTATCCGTCCCTCTATCTGCTCCACGGGTGCAACGCCGGGAACGATCCCAATGGGCCGTTCAACGGGTCGGACTACCTGGCCTGGGCCCAGGCGGGCCAGGCCGAGCAGACCTCCGCCGATGCCGGGGTCATCGTCGTGATTCCCGAAGGCGGGTCGGCGGCGTCCTCGACCGATTGGTTCAACGGTGGTGCCGGAGGCCCTCCCGAATGGGAGACCTTCCAGGTCGACCAGCTGGTCCCCTGGATCGACCACAACTTCCGCACCATCGACAGCCGGGGGGAACGGGCCATCGCCGGACTGTCGATGGGCGGGTTCGGGTCCCTGAGCTACGCCGCCCGGCATCCGGATCTGTTCGGGGCCGCGGCCTCCTTTTCGGGTGCCGACGACCTGACCGACCCGCCCGCCGTCGCCGAACCGATCTCCACCGTCGTCGTCGCCGCCTGCGCGGCCGGTGAGGGTGGGAGCGGGTTCTCCACATTCGGACCCCATGCGACCGAAGAGCTCAACTGGCGCGCCCACGATCCGCCCCAGCTGGCGGCGAACCTGGCTCACACCAAGCTCTACCTGTACACAGGAAACGGGCAGCCCGGGCCCCTCGACCCGCCCGGCACGACCGGGGTCGACACCATCGAGGCGCTCGCCCACGAGGCGACGGTCCAATTCCACGATGTGCTGGAGTCGGCCGGAATCCACAGCTTCTTCGACGACTACGGGCCGGGAACCCACACCTTCCCCTATTGGGCCCGCGACCTTCGTGATGTCCTGCCGAAGCTGATGGCGGAGTTCGCCCGCAACAGGGGCGATCCCACGACATTCACCTTCACCTCCGAGGCGGCCTCGTACGCGGCCTACGGGTGGGACGTGCACATGCACCGCCTGGCCGGCGAGTTCAGCACACTCGCCGACGCCCATGCGCGGAGCTTCACCCTCTCCGGTAGCGGATCGGCCGTCGTCGTGACCGGTCCCGACTACCCACCTCTCTCGGCTCAGCAAATCCAGGTGCGAAGTCGATCGGGCACGCGGAGCACAACCCTCCGGGCCGACGAGGAGGGCCGGCTCCGGATCCCCGTCCCGCTCGGCCCCGCCAATCCGTTCCAGGAGTACACGGCCGCAGCCCTCACAGCCGGCACCCAGGTCTTTGTCACGGTGGTGGAGGTCCGACCACCACGATGACCTCATCTGGTGCCGGCTAACCGCTCCCCATCCGACCTGTCGTTCGCCCGGATAAGACGCCACGACCGACCAGTTGCCTTGACATGTCACCTTTTGGTTACATATAATGCCATGTGAGCGAAGACGACCAAGTGTTCAGAGCGCTCGCCGACCCAACACGTCGTTTCCTGCTCGATCTCCTGTTCGAGCGCGAGGGACGAACACTCACGGAGATGGAACGGGAGGTGGACATGACGCGAATCGGCGTCATGAAGCACCTCCGGATCCTCGAGGACGCCGAGCTGGTGGTGACACAGAGATCCGGACGCGAGAAGTTGCACTTCTTGAACCCGGTACCCATCCGGCTCATCCACGACCGTTGGATCGACAAGTACACGGAGCGCCGGGTGTCGGCGCTCGTCGAACTGAAACAGCGATTGGAGCGACGGAGATGACCACCGACAACAAGACTTCCAGCATCGGATCCGGGGAGATGACCCAGGTCTTCCGGATCTACATCAAGGCCAGTGCCGAAGCGATCTGGGAGGCGATCACCGACCCCGAATGGACCAACCGTTACGGGTACACGGGCT
>DATBOO010000128.1:0-1768 GCA_036553725.1 Acidimicrobiales bacterium
CGGATCTCCACATTCGCCTTGGCCGCCATCTCCCGGGCCCGTCGGTCGGGACGGACGTTGAACCCGATGATGGCCGCCGCCGAGGCCTGGGCCAGCTGCACGTCGTACTCGGTGATCCCACCTACCCCCCGGTGGACGAAGCTGAGTTTGACGTCGTCCCGCTCGAGCTTGCGGAGGCTGTCGGTCACCGCCTCCAGGGAGCCTCGGACGTCGGCCTTCAGGATGAGGTTGAGGGTGGCGGTCTCGCCCCGTTGGATCTGTTCGAACAGGTCCTCGAGCTTGGCCCCTCCCAGAGCGGAGGTGGCCGCCGGCACATGACCGGCCACCCGGTAGCGGTGGGCCCTGGCCTCTCCGATGGTGCGCGCCTGGGCAAGTTCGGGGGCCACCCGGAACTCGTCGCCGGCGTCGGGCGGCTCGGAGAACCCGAGCACCTGCACCGGTGTCGACGGCGGCGCCTCCTTGATCTGGTCACCGTGCTCGTCGACCAGGGCCTTGACCTTGCCCCACGCCGCTCCGGCCACGATCGGGTCGCCGACCCGGAGCGTGCCCCGCTCCACGATGACCGAGGCCACCGGGCCCCGGCCGATCTCGAGCTCCGCCTCGAGGACCACACCGCGGGCCCGTCCCTCGGGGGTGGCCACCAGCTCCTCGACCTCGGCGACCAGGACGATCTGCTCGAGCAGGTCTTCGATCCCGAGGTTCTGCAGGGCCGAGACCTCGACGGTGATGGTGTCCCCGCCCCAGGACTCAGGGACCAGCCCGTGCTCCGAGAGCTGCTGGAGCACGCGGTTCGGATCGGCCTCCTCGCGGTCGATCTTGTTGACCGCCACGACGATGGGGACGTCGGCGGCCTTGGCGTGGTCGATGGCCTCGATGGTCTGGGGCATGACCCCGTCGTCCGCGGCCACCACCAGCACCACAATGTCGGTGACCTCGGCCCCGCGGGCCCGCATGGCGGTGAACGCCTCGTGGCCCGGGGTGTCGATGAAGGTGATGGGGTGGCCGTTCCACTCGACCTGGTAGGCACCGATGTGCTGGGTGATCCCCCCCGCCTCTCCGGACACCACGTTGGCGGACCGGATGCGATCGAGCAGCAGCGTCTTGCCGTGGTCGACGTGACCCATGACCGTGACGACCGGGGGCCGCGGCCGCAGATCCTCCTCGGCCTCCTCCTCGTCGTCGTCGTCGAAGAACTTGGCCAGCAACTCGGCCTCGCGTTCCTCGCCGGGGTCGACGAGGCGAACGTCGGCTCCGAGCTCGGCCGCGAACAGATCGATCATGTCGTCGGTCAGGGACTGGGTGGCCGTGACCATCTCTCCCTGCAGCAGCAGGAAGCGGATCACGTCGCCGGCCGACCGGTTCAGTTTGGGGCCCAGGTCGCGAGCTGTTGACCCGCGCTCGATGATCACCTCGGTGTCCGGCACCGGAGCGGTCGAGGGCGCGTAGGCGGTGAGCTGGGTCGGCTCGAGCTCTTCGAGGTTGCGGCGCCGACGACGCGGCCGGCGCTGATTGGGGCGCCCGCGACCGACTCCGGGCCCTCCCCGTCCACCAGGACCGCCGGGGCCACCGCCAGGACCGCCTCCGGGGCCACCCCCGGGTCCCCCGCCCGGACGACCGCTGTATCCTCCTCCGCCGCCACCGGGGCGGGACCCGAAGCCTCCGGCGCCGCCCGGACTTCCGGTGCGGGTTCCCCCACCGGGCCGGGCGCCGGCACCGGGCCCGCCGGTTCGGCCGCTGAAGCCGCTCGACCCGCCGGGACGCGCCCCTC
>DATBOO010000135.1:0-13303 GCA_036553725.1 Acidimicrobiales bacterium
ATCAGCGTGATGAGCGAGAAGAAGATCCCGAGCACCAGCCAGCCGAATGCGTGCCGGCCCTTCCGTTTGGCGATGTTGTAGATCCACACCAGCACCAGGATCCAGATGAAGAGCCCGACGATGGACCAGATGGCCTGGAGACCCGGGCTGGTGGCGACGATCGCCGCTGACATCGGGGTCATCGGCCACTCCTCGGTTGTCCCATCGGCGCCATCGTACTCGCCGGACCGCTTTCGGTGTGATTCGCTACTCCTTGTGATGAACCCGATCCCGAAGAAGATCACGCTCGGCGCGGCCGCGACAATGGTGGCTCTCGCGCTCGTTTGTGGCGCCTGCTCGAGCCGGTCGGCGGGAGGTTCGACGCGCCTGTCGACACACCCGTCGACACACCCCTCGACGATTTCGGGCGCCGGGACCGCCATGGCCACGGGGGCCCCGGTCCCCTCGTCGGGATGCGCTGCATCCCAGGGTGCGGCCGTGACCGACCGGCGCCTGGACATCGACGTCGCCGGAGCGGCGCGGTGGTACCTCCTCACCACCCCGGGCCCGGGCACGCCCGCCCCACGGTCAGTCGGCCACACCGGGGCGGCGTCACCGCAGACACCCTCCGGTCCCCGTCCCCTGGTCCTCGACTTCCACGGCCTGGCCGAGGGGGCCGCCATCCACTCGGCGACCAGCATGTTCGGCCAACTCGGGCAGAAGGATGGATTCGTGGTCGCCTTCCCCAGCGGCACCGGCACTCCCGTGAAGTGGGACACGACCGACCACGGCAGCTCCAATCCCGATCTGCGGTTCGTCTCGGCCCTGCTGAACCAGCTGGAATCGAATCTGTGTATCGACACCTCGCGGGTCTATGCCAGCGGCCTCTCCGACGGGGCGTTCATGGTCTCCCTACTGGCCTGCACCATGTCCGGCAAGTTCGCCGGCATTGCCGCGGTGTCGGGACTGCAGGCGCCCACCCCATGTTCCACCCATCGCCGGGTGCCGATCATCGCCTTCCACGGCACGGCTGATCCGATTCTGTTCTTCAACGGCGGGATCGGAACGGCCACCCTCCACAAGATCCTCGGCCGAGGGGCGGGGCCGACAGGGCCGGCACCCACCACGTCGACGACCACGCGACCGGTGGATCTGCACGGACCCGGGTATCCGGCCGCCGTCCGGAATTGGGCCGTCTGGGACGACTGCGACCCGAGATCATCGGACAGCAGGGTGGCGGGCGAGGTCATTCTCCGCTCCTACCGCTGCCCCGCCGGGACCGACGTGGCGTTCTATATCATCCTGGGCGGGGGCCACTCGTGGCCCGGAAGCGCATTCAGCCAGTCCATCAGTTCTGTCACCGGCCACACCACGTTGGAGATCGACGCCACCACGACGATCTGGGCGTTCTTCGAGCGCTTCCGGCTCTAGGGCGGGTCGGACCAAGGCCGGGCGGAGGCCGCCCGGCGGAACATCAACCGAAGACGGGAGGCACCGTGGCTGGTAACGATGCGGGCAACGGCCGATCGAGGAACTTGATCCTGGCGGCGATGATCTTCGCGGTGTCGATGACCTTCATCGACCAGACCATCGTGTCGATCGCCGTGCCCCAGATCCAGAGAGAGTTGGGGTTGACCAGCACCGGCGTCCAATGGGTCGTGAACGCCTACCTGCTCTCGTTGGCCGCCCTCTTCGCCTTCGGAGGCAGGCTGGCCGACACCGTGGGGCACAAGAGGATGGTGGTGGTCGGCATCATCGTGTTCGCGACCGCCTCGGCCATGTGCGGGCTCACCCCGAAGGGAAGGCTGGCCGAAGCCTGGATCGTCACCTTCCGAGTCGTCCAGGGTGCGGGCGGGGCGATCATGTTCCCGGCCGCCCTGGCCATCGTGGTGCATACCTTCGCACTTCGCGAGCGCGGCAGAGCCCTGGCTCTGTTCTTCGGCATCGCCGGGGGGCTCACGGCGGTCGGCCCGGTACTCGGCGGGTACCTGACCCAGTGGACGTGGCGGGCCATCTTCTGGGTCAACATCCCGGTGGCCGTCATCGCCCTGGTGCTGACCTTCGTCTCCAAGCCGACCACGGTCTTCCGGCCGGCCCGGATGGACTACCGGGGGGTCGTCCTCATCGCCAGCGGAGTGGCGCTGAGCGTGTTCGGGTTCCAGCAGTCGTCGATCTGGGGCTGGAGCAACCCGGCCATCTGGCTGTGCATCGCCGTGGGGGTGTTGCTCCTGGTGGTGTTCTACTTCGTCGAGCTCCGGACGCCTTCACCCCTCATGCAGGTGAGGATCTTCCGGGTCCAGGCCTTCCTGGTCGAGAACATCGTGCTCGGCATCGCCATGCTGGCGTTCGTCCCGGTGTTCTTCTTCAGCAGCGAATATGCGCAGATCTCGCTGGGAAAGTCAGCCTCGCAGGCCGGCCTCTATCTCCTCTACTTCTTCATCGGCTTCGTCATCGCCGCCCAGGTCGGCGGGCGGATGCTCGATCGCATCGGCGCCAAGCGACCGGTGGTGCTCGGTTGCGCGTTGGCCGCGGTGGGGTTTGCACTCTGGGCGGGAAGGGTCACCCAGCTCGAATTCCGCACACAGGAGTGGTTCGTCATCATGGCCGGAGCGGGCATGGGAATGATGCTCGGCCCGGCCAGCACGGATGCCGTCAATCGGGCCTCGAGGCTCTCATACGGGGAGGCGACGGGGATCACCCAGACCGTCCGCAACTACGCGGCCAGCCTCGGACTGGCCATCCTCGGCACGATCCTGGTCACCGAGATGCGGTCCCGGCTCACCACGTCGCTGGTCCACCAGGGGCAATCACCGGGTCAGGCCGCAGTGGAGGCGTCGCGCGTCGCCCAGGGACAGGGCGGCGGCTACAACGGGGCGATCCCCCACTTCGTGCGACTCGACTTCGCCTATGCCACGCGCACGGTACTCCTGGTGATGGCCGGGGTGATGGCGGCCGCCACGGTCGCCGCCCTGTTCGGGTTGCGAGCAGGTGTGCAGGAGGACCCACAGCCGGTCGAGACCAGTCCCGAGCAGGCATTCCCCACCTGACCCGCCCACACCGGACGGTCAATTCGAGCTGGCGCTTCGGTCTGGGGTTGTCAGCCCTCCAACACCCCCGGGGGCGGTAGTCCGTCGGCCTCGCAGAGTGCCCGGTACGCGGCCAGGGTGCCGGGCCCGTCGAACACGCTCTCCACGTTGCCCTGCGCATCCAGGTTGAGGTTGGCGCCGTACATCTGGAACCACACCCGGGTGTCGTCCTCGACACACTGGAGCGTGTGCACCGAGCCGGCAGGCTCGTAGAGAAACGATCCCGCCCGGTTGACATACTCGTACTCCTTGTACTTCCACCCACCCGAGACCGTGTAGGCGTACACGGGACCGGTGTGGCGGTGGGTCTGCACCTCGTAGCCGGCTTGGAAGATGTTCTCCACGATCCAGAGGCCCTCCTCGGCCTTGACCTGGATGACCTTCAGCTTGCTGCCGTCACCGATATCGACGAACGGCAGATCGTCTGCTCCGATATGGACCGCACCGGGGACCGATTCGACGGTGGTCATGGCGCTCCTCTCTGGCTCATCGGGCCCGACAGGGCCGACCTCCCATTGATACCAGCAGGGCGGAACCGGCGCCGGAAGCCTCCTGACCGGCCTTCCCCGCCCCCGGATGGACCCAGGGACGTCGCCTGCCCCACACCACGCCACGCAGCTGCAGGCCCGCAGACCGACTGGGCGCCGTGTCCGGAGCGAGGCGGCGGATCCCCGCTCGACGGACTCGGCTGTTGTGTCCTACCCGGGGACCAACGGGCCCAAACACGATGTTCGTCCGCCCGCCGGCAGAGGCCCGAGCTCCGCCGTGGTCAAGCCCGTCAAGCCCGTCAAGCCCTGACCGCGCCGTGAGCCTCCCAGAACTCGCTCAGACGACCCTGGGTCTTCACGATCCAGATGATGCCCCCGACGATGGGGATGAGGACCCAGAAGCCGGTGACGGCCGAGACGGGAGCCGGCTCGCCCTCTCCGGAGTAGAGATTCCCGATCTCGTACGGGAGCATGAATACGTTCACGACGCCCAGGAGGATGGCGAACAGCAGGCCCAGCCCGCCGCCGATTCCCTCTGCCGAGTACGCCTTCATCTCCTTGAAGGAGGCGTACTGCCAATAGAGGGCGTAGATCCCGAGCGTCACCAGCGACAGCAGGATCACGACTACCGGACTCCTGATCTTCCCCACAGCCTTGTCAGCCATTTCCGGATTCCCTTCCTCGCTGGTTCGTCGGCCCGGTGACGAGACCGTCGGACCGATGACGCAGGTGCATGGTACGCCGCTGGCCAGGGCATTTCGAGATGAGCTCGGGGGCCAGGCGCCCGGTCGGGCGCTACGGTGGGCTGATGACGAAATTCGGCGTTCAGCTGCCCAGCTTCTCCGGCCCAGCACCGGATGACCTGTTCGAGCACGTCGTCGGCCTGGCCACCGCCGCCGAGGCATCCGGGTTCGACTCGGTCTGGGTCATGGACCACTACTTCCAGCTCCCGCCCCTCGGCGGTCCGGACCAGCCGATGCTGGAGGCCTACACGTTGCTCGGAGGGCTGGCGGCCCGCACCCATCACGTGCAGCTCGGCACGCTGGTGACCGGGGTGACCTACCGCAACCCCGGAATCCTGGCCAAGATCGTCACTACCCTCGACGTCATCTCGCGGGGACGGGCCATACTCGGCATCGGCGGTGCCTGGTACGACGTCGAGCACCAGGGCCTCGGCATCGAGTACCCGACCGACCGGGTCCGCCTCGACATGCTCGAGGAAGCAGTCCAGATCTGCCGGGCCATGTTCACCGGCGATGACGTGTCCTTCACCGGCAAGCACTTCCGGCTCGACCATGCCCGCAATCTGCCCAGGCCGGTGCAGGAGGGCGGGCCGAAGATCATGATCGGCGGAGGCGGCGAGAAGCGGACCCTGCGCCTGGTGGCCCAATACGCCGACAAGTGCAACGTCACCGGTGACTCCGCCACGCTGACGCACAAGATCGAGGTGCTCCGCCGGCACTGCGCCGAGGTCGGACGCGATCCGGCCGAGATCGCCATCACCTGGATGTCCCCGCTGATCTTGACCACTTCCGACCAGAACACGGCCGAAGCCCGCCGGATGGTCGCCGCCAGCGGGTCCCCCGGGGAGATCGCCGGATTCACCATCGGACAACCGCACGAGATCCCCGATCTGGTGGCCGATCACCTCGAGGCCGGCGCCGACGAGCTGATCTTCAGCTCCCCGTTCACCGACGCCGACGGACTGGCCGCCGTGGGAGAGGCCTTCGGGCTCAAGGGGCCGGCGCCGAGCTAGCAAACGGATGACCCCGGTCTGGTCCCCGCTCGCCTCCCGATCGGAGGCACTAAGTTTTCGATGCGGGCGCATGAGGATGAGGAGCAGCGAATTTGACCCTCGAGGCCGGCCCGGCGGGCATCGTCTCTCCCCGGATCGTGGACAACCTGGTGGACGCCGTACTGGTCCTGGAGGATCGGGGACGGGTGCTCTACGCCAACCCCGCCGTCGGGCGACTCCTGGGCCGGGACGTCCGATCCCTCTTCGGCGAGCCGTTCACCGTGTTGGTGCCCGAGCACAAGCGGGCTGCCTACCGGTCCAATTTCCAAGAGCTGATCGCCTCCGATCCCACCTCCGCCAGCCGCGCCCCGGAACGGGTGACGGTGCTCTGTGGCGACGGCTCGGAGCTGCCGGTCGAGGTCGGAGTCTTCCTGGTGGCGCCGGAGCGCGGGCCCCGAATGTTGGCTGCGGTCCTGTGGGACCGGAGCAATCAGGTCGATATCCACCGCTATCAGCAGGTCTCTGAAGAGCTCCTGACCTTCGTGGCCGGCGCATCCGGGAGCGCGGACCAGACCGTACCGCAGATGCTCGGGATCCTGGCGGGGAGCATGGACTTCGAATTCGCAACCTCCTGGCGGTGGGACACCGACTCCGAGCTACTGCGTTGCGAGCACGTCTGGCGGCGGAACGCCAGGGAGTGTGAGACCCTGGCCGCGGCGTGCGACCAGATGACCGTCGGCGCCGGTGAGGGGCTGGCCGGGTTCGTGGCCAGCTCGAACGAGCCCGTCTGGCTCACCGATCTCACCCAGGCTCCCCACCTCGGGCGCCACGAGGCTTTCGTCTCCGACGCCCTCCGCAGCGGTTTCATCTTCCCGATCCGGACGAGGGAGCGGCTGGTAGGGGTCATCGAGCTCTTCACCAAGGCCCACCGGCGACCCGACGGACCGTTCGTCGAGGCGGTGGCCGGCGTCGGCGCCAGACTCGGCGAGTTCATCGAGCGCTTGGACCTCGAGGCGCAACGGGCATGGTTGGTGGCCAAGCTCGAGCGTTCGAAGCGGCAGCAGGACTTCCTTCTCCAGGCCAACCGGGCCCTCGCGGGATCCAATGGCTTTCGTGACGCAGTCGGGCGGTTGGCGGCCGTCGCCGTGCCCACTCTCGGCGATGTCTGCCTCATCGACGTCGTCGATTCGACCGGTTCCCTGGTCCGCCTGGCCGCCAGGCACGCTGATCCCCGGCACCAGGCGATGACCGATGAACTGGCCACGCACGTGCCTGACCTCTCGGGGTCGCACCCGGCCGCCCGGGCCCTGCGGACGGGAGAGTCCCAGTGGTCGACCTCCATGAGCGAGGACTTCATGCGGAGGACGACGAAGGGAGACCGACACTACGAGGTGACCAGGGCGCTGAACCTCGAGTCCTACGTGTCCGTTCCACTGTTGGTCGACGACAAGACCATGGGGGCGCTCACCCTGGTGACCGCGAGTTCGAGCCGACGTTATGGAGAGGAGGACCTGTGGGCCGCGGAGGACCTGGCCAACCAGGTGGCATCGGTGATACAGCGGGCCCGCGCCTTCGAGGAGCAGTCCTCCATCGCCCACCTCCTCCAGAACAGCCTGCTCCCGTCCGGCCTCGATCGGATAGCGGGCATCGACGTGGCGGCGCGCTACGTGCCGAGCAGCCAGGTGGCGGAGGTCGGAGGCGACCTCTATGACGTCGTGTCCCTGGCCGGCAACCGGGTCGCCCTGGTCATCGGGGACGTCGAGGGCCACGACATGACCGCCGCCACCGTCATGGGACAACTCCGAAGCGCCATCCGTGCGTACCTCCTGCTCACCCACGACCCGGGGCGGGTCCTCTCGATGCTCGACCGCTTTGCCCTCGAGCAGCCCACACCGCGATTGGCCACCGCCTGCTTGGCCGTCCTCGACACCAGCAGCGGAGCGGTGGTGGTCTCGTCGGCCGGGCACCCGGCGCCTTTCATGGTCAGCACTGGCGACCCGGCCGCTCCCATGATCATCAGACCCGGTCCTCCACTCGGCATCGGGGGCGGCCGCTACCCGGTCAAGCGATCCAAACTGTCCCGAGCCGCAACCATGGCCTTCTACACAGACGGGCTCATTGAAGCGGGGCGAGCCGGTGCCGATCAACGAATCGAGCAGCTGGCCCGGACGTTGAACGCCCAATCCTCTTTGGATTGCGGGGCGCTCGCCGACGCAATACTGGCGCCAGAATCCAACCCCGAGGTCGACGATGCGGCGGTGCTCATCGTGAGATGGACCGGCAGCGGGCGCGGGGGAAGTACCGCGCCCGTCTGAACGATCCCTGTCATCGGTGAGGAGCGACCATGAGTTCACCACGACCGGCCGATGTGGCCCAGATCGGCGATTGGAACCGGCTTCTGGACGGCCGGGTCGCCGTCGTGACCGGTGGCGGAGGGGGGATCGGTGCGGCCATCTCGACCCTCTTCGCCGAGCACGGCGCACTGGTGGAGATCGCCGAGGCTGACGGCGATCGCGCCGAGCACACCCGCCGGGCGATCGAGGAGGCCGGCGGAACGGTCCGGACCCACGTCGTCGACGTCACCGAACCGGACGACGTCGATCGGCTGGCCGCGGAGGTGTTCGAAACCCGAGGCCGGGTCGACGTGCTGGTGAACAACGTCGGCGACTACCGGCCTCTCGTCCGGTTCGAGGACTCCACCTCCGACTCGTGGGACGCCATGTACCGCATCAATCTCCTCCATGTCTTGGCGGTGACCCGCGCCTTCATCGGAGCCATGGCTGCCCGGGGCCGGGGCTCGGTCATCAATGTCCACTCGGTGGAAGGCCTCCGGGGCTATCCCGGCGACCCTGTCTACGCGGCGATGAAGGCTGCCGTCGCCCACTTCACCACGAGCCTGGCCGTGACCGTGGGCCGATCAGGGATCCGAGTCAACGGCATCGGGCCCGACCTCACCCAGACCCCGCAGGTGGACTACATCACCGGGTTCGAGGCCCACTCGGACCTGTGGCCGTCATGGGCCCCGGTGGGCCGCCTCGGCTGGCCGGAGGACCAGGCCCGGGTCGCCCTGTTCCTGGCGTCCGACCTGTCCGGCTTCGTTACCGGTCACAACATCCCGGTGGACGGGGGGACGAAGGCGGGCGGAGGCTGGTTCTACTCCCCCACGGCAGGCCGATTCGTCAACCGGCCGAAAACCCTGTGACCGGCCCATCCGCGACCTCGGCCGCCGAGCCGGGGACCGACTGACGCCCTTCCGGGGGCGGTCGGCCCGCGCCGGCGGGAGCTGCCGGGTGCTCAAGCAGTGCCGCCGAGCGGACGATACCTCCCCATATGCACCGAGGAATGCCGTCGTCCGAGGGGACGCCCTTCCCGCCGGAATCCCGCGGCCCAGTCCGGATAAATGGCCCCTGGCGAGGGGCCGTGGTCATGGGCCTGGTCAGCTCGGCCGTGACCGTGGCCGCTCTCCTCGGTCTCGTCCGCCCCGACCCGGCCGGGGCAGCCACGGTCCGGGTCGGCTCCGGTGCGAACCTGACCCAGATCGCCCGCACCTACGGCACCAGCGTCCGTGCCCTGGTCGCGCTCAACGACATTGCCGACCCGAACATGGTGCTGGTAGGCACGATGCTCCAGGTCCCGCCGGCGAGCACAGCCGGCTCGGTCCCGGCCGGCGCGTCGGGCTCGACCAGCATCGTGGTGTCACCGGGTGACACCCTGTGGTCCATCGCCATCCGCTACGGCACCACGGTGAGCGCGCTCACCGTCGCCAACGGGATCGTCGACCCGTCGCATGTGACGATCGGACGCCACCTCACCGTTCCGGCAGCCGGCAGCATCGGCGCGTCGGCCGGCGGGAGCGGCTCATCGTCGGTGACCGGTCAAGGTTCGGGGTTGCCCGCGGCCCTGCTGGGCCACCCGGGCCGCCTGGCCCTCATCCCACTGTTCCACCAATGGGCAGACGCCTACGGCGTGCCCAGGTCGCTTCTCGAAGCCACGTGCTGGTGGGAGTCCGGTTGGCAGATGGGGGTTGTCTCTTCCACCGGCGCGGTCGGGGTGGGACAACTCGAGCCCTCGACCGTCCGCACCCTGCGCGTCATCCTCGGGGATCAGACCCTCAGTTCCACCAGTACCTCCGACAACATCGAGATGGCCTCGGCCTATCTCCATCAGCTGCTGGCCCAGACGGGTGGGAACGAGGCTCTGGCGCTGGCCGGCTACTACCAGGGCCTTGCGTCCGTCCACCACCGCGGGATGATGTCCTCGACGGTCCAGTACGTGCACGGGATCCTGTCCTACCTGCCGTCGTTCTCCTAGGGAAGCCGCCCGTGCTGTCCCCCGGAGGGGCGTCAGGTCGTCACTCGGAGGCGATGGCCGCCAGGACGTCCAACTTGGCGGCCCGGCGCGCCGGCCAGCTGGCCGCGGCCAGGCCCAGGACCGCTGACAGCGCCAGGAACACGATCAGGCTGGCGAAGGGGATGACGATGTTGGTGATGCCCTGCTGTTTCAGCGAGGCCGCGAAGGCCGTACCGAGCGCCGTGCCGACGACGATCCCGATGACCGCTCCGAACAGCGAGAGGATCACGGCCTCCGACCTGATCATGGCCCGGATCTGCCGGCGCTTCATCCCCACCGCCCGAAGGAGGCCGATCTCATGGGTCCGTTCGAACACCGACAGCATGAGGGTGTTGACGATGCCGATGAGAGCGATGAGCACCGCCAGGGCCAGGAGTGCGTAGACCAGGCCGAGCAGCTGGTTGACCTGCTTCTGCTGGGACTTCTTGAACTCGTCCCGGGTCTGGATCTTGAGGTCCGGATAGGCCTTGAGCCCGGCGTTCACCGCCGCACCGACGTTGGCGGTGGTGGTGTCGGTCCGAAGGAGCACGGCCACCGGCAGCGGACTGTTGAAATGGGAGAGGAAGAAACCGTCGCCCACCACGAAATTCCCGAGCAGGGCGTTGGGCTCGAAGATCCCCCCGATGCGCATCGTCGAGCTGCCGGTCTCTGCGAACTTGACTGGAACCGTCGAACCGACCCCGAGGTGCTTGGAGCTCGCCGTGTTCTTGTCGATGAGCAGCTCCCCAGCCGCCATGGCCGGGGCGCCCCTTCCCGAGTCGATCCGCAGGATGACCGTCGCCGAGAGGTTGACGGGAGAGACAGCCGTCAGGCTCGAGAGGGACTGCTGGAACTCGAACTCCCCGTTGTAGACCGTGGAGGCCGCCACGACACCGGGTACCCGGGCGGCGACGGCCGCCACCGAGTCGCTGAATCCCCCGGACCCCTGACTGGAACTGGTGATGATGTAGTCGGCGTTCACCGCATTGTCGACGCTGCTGGTCGCCGATTTGGACAGTGAGGCGCCGAACACGGCGATCGTCGACACCAGCGCCAGCCCCACCATCAGCGCCGACGCGGTCTGGGCGGTGCGGCGGGGGCTGCGCATCGAATTCTCCCGGCCCAGCTTGCCTGAGATGCCGAGCAGGCGGGCCAAGGGCCGGCCGATGGCGCTGGCCATGGGCCGGGCCACTACCGGCGCCAGCATGCCGATGCCGATGAAGATGGCGATGGCGCCCACCCCGACCAGCTGGATGGCCGGCTGGGTCAACCCCACGGTCAACGCCCCGACGCCCAGCACCGCGATCACGCTTCCGATGGAGATCCGTCGCCGCGAGGACTCCGCCTGCTCACCCCGGTAGTCGGCCAGGGCGGCCACCGGAGGGATCCGCACCGCCCGCCGGGCCGGGCTGATGGCCGATACCACCGTCACGCCGATGCCGATGACCAGGGCGGCGACGACGGTCCGGGTCTGGAAGACGACCGGCCCGGACGGCAGGGTGATCCCGAAGCCCTTGAGCAGTGCCTCGAGGCCGACGGCGGCCAGCACCCCTAGTCCGAGCCCGACCAGGGAGGCGACGAGGCCGAGGATGGCGGCCTCGATGAGCACGGACCGGAACACCTGGCGGCGGCTCGCCCCCACGATCCGGAGCAGGGCCAGCTCGCGGGTCCTCTGGCCCACCAGGATCGAAAAGGTGTTGAAGATGGTGAATCCACCCACGAACAACGAGATGAAGGCGAAGACCAGCAGTGCGGTGGAGAAGAACCCCAGTGCCTGGTTGATGGTGTTGGAGGACTCGTTCGCCACGGTCTGGCCGGTCACCACTTCGACGCCGCGCGGGAGCGTGGCAGCAATGGCGTGCTGCACCGTCGCCTTGTCCGCCCCGGGCGTGGTCAGCACGTCGATGGCGTTGTAGCGACCGTTCAGATCGAAGAGATTCTGGGCCGTGGGCAGGTCGAATGCCGCCAGGGTGGCCCCGGCCAGGTTGTCAGCGGTGCCGAACTTGACGATCCCGGACACCGTGAACGTCTGGGGCGGGCCGCGCAGCAAAATGCGGACCCGGTCCCCCACGACGAAGTGGTACTTGTCGGCCGTGCCTGCATCCATGGCTACGTCGTTGGGCGTGGTCGGGGCCGTCCCACTGGTCAGGCGGAGCGACGAGAGCTGGGAGTTGGGGTCGAACGAGAGCCCGAGGGTCGGCGCACCTCCCGTGGTGATCGCCTTGCCGTCGGGCGCCACGAACTGGGCGTAGCCGCCGACGGTGCCCTCGGCAAAGGCCACTCCCGGGACCGAACGGACCGTCGTGGCGATCGATTGAGGGATCGCCTTGCGGGTGACCCCACTGCCTCCGGTGTTGTCGGAGAAGACCGTCACCCCACGAACCTCGAAATCGACGTTCTGGTAGATCTGCCCGAAGAGCGTGTTGAACGTGTTGTGGAGGGTGTCGGTGAGCACGAGGGTCCCCGAGACGAAGGTCACCCCGAGCACGATGGCCAGACCGGTCAGCACCAGCCGCAGCTTGTGGGCGAGGAGGCCCTTGACGGTGACCTTCCACATGTCAGCTGCCCAGCCGCTTCATCTGCTCCAGTACAGAGTCGGCGGTGGGCGAGGACAGCTCACCCACCACTGTTCCGTCGGCCAGGAACACCACCCGGTCCGAATAGGCCGCGCCCCGGGGGTCATGGGTGACCATCACAACGGACTGGCCGAGCTCGGTCACCGACCGGCGGAGGAAAGCCAGCATCTCGCCCGATGAGTTCGAGTCGAGGTTGCCGGTGGGCTCGTCGGCGAAGACCAGGTCCGGCCGTCCGATCAGCGCCCTGGCGCAGGCGGCGCGCTGCTGCTGGCCACCGGACATCTCGGTCGGCCGGTGGGAGAGCCGATCACCGATCCCCAGCTGGTCGACGAGGTAGTCGAACCACGCCCGGTCCACCTTGACCCCGGCCAGGTCGGCCGGAAGCGTGATGTTCTCTCCGGCGGTGAGGGTGGGGACGAGATTGAACGACTGGAAGACGAATCCGATCCGGTCCCTGCGCATTTGGGTCAGGCCCGCATCGTCGAGCAGCCCGATCTCCTGATCCCCCACGAAGGTGCGGCCCGACGTGGGCGAGTCCAGGCCCGCCATGCAATGCATGAGGGTCGACTTGCCCGAGCCCGACGGGCCCATGACGGCCGTGAACCGCCCCCGCTCGAACTCGACGTTGATCCCGTCGAGGGCACGGACGACAGCATCACCCCTGCCGTAGGTCTTGACGAGGTCGATTGCCCGGGCGGCCGGAAGGACCGGGGACGCCTGGGCCCCGGTCGAGGCCTGGTCGGTGACGGTCATCAGTTTCCCTTTCTGTTCACCATTGGGTGGCGGGCCGGCGGCCACACCCCCGATCAGACTCGAGCGGGGGTCCTTGTCCGGTGCCGGCAGGGGCGAGGAGCGCGTGGACGGGGACAGGCGGCATTCCGATTGTTACCCCCGCAGTATGGACCACGGCACGGGCTGTGGCTAGCTCGGTGCCCGGATCCATGGCAGTAGCATGGGCCCCGTTCCGGCAGACGGGGAAGGGTCGACCATGGGCATGCCAGCAGACGTCGGTGTGGTGGACACCATGTTGGGGTTTCCGCACCCCGACATGAAGCAGGTGTACCGATTCATCACCCGGCAGACCAAGGACACCCAGTCCAAGGAGGAGTT
>DATBOO010000188.1:0-3576 GCA_036553725.1 Acidimicrobiales bacterium
GCTCCGGAACGCCGCTACTCGGCCCCCGGGCAGGTGTCGGCGTCCTCGGCGGTCAGGCCCCAGGCGGCATCGGCGCCGAAGAGATGGTCACGCAGCTTGCGCAGTAGGTCGGAGAGGGTCTGCTCCTCTTCGGCGGTGTACAAGTCTCGCAACACCTCGTCGACATGGGCGGCGTGGTCCGGGATGGCCTGGTCCATCAGCGCCCGGCCCTCGGTGGTCAGCACCGCGAACGCACCGCGTCGGTCGTCGGGGCAGACCCGCCTGGCCACCAGGCCCTGCTCCTGAAGGCGGTCCACGGAGCGGGTGAGCCCGCTGGGAGTGAGGGAGGCCTGGGCCGCCAACTCGCTCATCCGCAGTTCTGAGCCGGGGGACCGGGCCAGGCGGATCAGGACCTCGAACGACTGGTTGGACAGCGATCGCTCGGCTTCGAGCCGGGTCTCGAACAAACGGCGCAGCCCGGCGGCCGATTCGAAGAGCAGGCCGACCGTGGTGAGCCTCTCGTCGTCCTTGACCGGAAGTTGTGCCATGCGGACAGTGTACCGGATTTCCCCGAAAGTAGTTGCAAAAGCAAATAATAGTGCTATAGTTGTCTGTACAAACAATCTTCGGGCACTGCAGTGGGCCCGGGGGAGCAAGCAAGGAGTAGCCATGTCGACACAGACCGCAGTGACAACCAGGAAGGTGGACGGAGCGGAGTACCCGGCCGTGGGGACCTACGCCATCGACGCCTCACATACCCAGTTGGGCTTTGCCGCCCGCCACATGGCGGTATCCCGGGTACGGGGCCGTTTCAACAGCTTCGAGGGCTCGATCGAGATCGCCGAGAACCCGGCCGACTCGAAGGTGTCAGTGACCATCGACGCACGGAGCGTCGACACCCGGGACGAGACCCGTGACAACCACCTGAGGACCAACGACTTCTTCGACGTGGAGAACCACCCGACGTGGACGTTCGTCAGCACCGGCATCAAGCCGGAGGGACCGACGGAGTTCAAGGTCGAGGGCGACCTGACCATCCGGGGCGTGACCCGGCCGGTGACCCTGGACGCCACCCTCGAAGGGGTGGTCAACGATCCCATGGGCAACCACCGGGTGGGTTTCAGTGCCTCGACCACCATCAACCGTGAGGATTTCGGCGTGGCCTTCGGTGCGGTGATGGAGGCCGGCGGGCTCGTGGTGGGCAAGAAGGTGGACATCCAGATCGAGTCCGAGGCGGTCCTGCAGGCCTGATCCCTGCAGCGGGCGGTCCGCTGGTCGGCGCTCCGTGGCCACGGGGAAACGTGGTGTGGGGCTCCGGCGGGTCGGCGGACCGCCCGCGGCCCCGCCTGTCGCCCCTGGTCGTCGGCTCGAGGGCCAGGGGTAGCATGGGACGATGGCCGACCGTGTGACCACACCTCCCGTGACCGCCTCCCCGGAGACCGAGCCCACTCCCGCCGGCAGCGAGCGCCCTACCGGCACGTTCACCGTGAAGCGCGGCCTGGCCGAGATGCTGCGGGGTGGCGTGATCATGGACGTGGTCGACGCCGGGCAGGCCAAGGTGGCCGAGGACGCCGGTGCGGTGGCGGTGATGGCCCTCGAGCGGGTGCCCGCCGACATCCGCCGCGACGGCGGCGTGGCCCGGATGAGCGACCCGGCGCTGATCGAGGGGATCAAGGCGGCGGTGACCGTTCCGGTCATGGCCAAGGCCCGCATCGGGCACTTCGCCGAAGCCCAGGTGCTGGCGGCCCTGGGTGTCGACTACATCGACGAGAGCGAAGTGCTGACCCCGGCGGACGAGGCTCACCACATCGACAAGTGGGACTACGAGGTCCCGTTCGTGTGCGGGGCCACCAACCTGGGCGAGGCCCTTCGCCGGATCTCCGAGGGTGCCGCCATGATCCGCTCCAAAGGCGAGGCGGGCACCGGGAACATCGTCGAGGCCGTCCGGCACCTCCGCTCGATCCTCGGGGACATCCGCCGGGTGACCCAGGCCGATCCGGCCGAGCTGTACGGATGGGCCAAGGACCTGGGCGCCCCGATCGGCCTGGTGCGGGAGATCGCCGCCACCGGCCGGCTCCCGGTGCCCCTGTTCTGCGCCGGTGGCATCGCCACGCCGGCCGACGCCTCGCTGGTCATGCAGCTCGGGGCCGAGGCGGTGTTCGTCGGGTCCGGGATCTTCAAGAGCGGGAACCCGCCGCAGATGGCCCGGGCCATCGTCGAGGCCACCGCCCATTTCACCGATGCCGGGCTGCTGGCCAAGGTGTCGAGCGGACTGGGCGAGGCGATGGCCGGACAGGAGATGGGAACGCTCGGGGTGCACCTGGCCGAGCGTGGTTGGTGACCGGGCCGCCGACCGGCGGAGCCGAGGTCGTCGGAGATGACCGTGGGGGTCCTGGCCCTCCAGGGTGATGTCCGCGAGCACGTCGAGGCGCTGGCCGAGCTCGGCGAAGCGGTCCGCACGGTCCGGGGCGGAGACGACCTCGCCGGGTTGGCGGGGCTGATCATCCCCGGCGGCGAGTCGACCACGCTGTCGATGTTGCTCGAGTCCTCGGGCCTGTTCGACCCGCTGGACGCGGCCATCCGGGAGGGACTCCCCGTCTTCGGGACCTGTGCGGGCATGATCCTGTTGGCCGGGCGGGTCCTCGACGGACGGGACGACCAGCGGGGTTTCGGGGCCATCGACCTGGTCATCCGCCGCAACGGGTACGGGTCGCAGGCGGCTTCGTTCGAGTGCGACCTCGACGTGTCCGCGTTGGGCGGGGGACCCGTCCACGCCGTGTTCATCCGGGCTCCGGTGGTGGAGCGGGCGGGCCCTGGAGTCGAGGTGTTGGCTACGCTGGCCGAGGCGCCACAGGACGGGCAGCCCGCCCCGCCCCGGCCGGTGGTGTGCCGCCAGGGCCGGGTACTCGTGGCCTCGTTCCACCCGGAGCTGACCGGCGACCGCAGGCTCCACCAGCTGTTCGTGGCGATGACCAAAGGGGAGAGGCCCTAACCGATGTCTGGACACTCCAAATGGGCGACCACCAAGTACCGGAAGGGTGCCCAGGACTCGGCCCGGGCCAAGGTGTTCGCCAAGATCATCCGCCAGGTCGAGGTGGCGGCCCGGGAGGGCGGCAGCGACATGGCGGCCAACGCCAGCCTGCGCACCATGTACGCCAAGGCCCGGGACGCGTCGGTGCCGATCGACACCATCGAGCGGGCGGTCAAGCGGGGCTCGGGCGAGCTCGAAGGCGTCCGGTACGAGGCGATCTCCTACGAGGGCTACGCGCCGGCCGGGGTGGCGGTGATCGTCGAGTGCCTGTCCGACAACCGCAACCGCACCGGGGCGGAGATACGCAATCTCTTCAACAAGAACGGCGGGTCGATGGCCGAGCCGGGTGCGGTCAGTTGGCAGTTCGAGCGCAAGGGGGTGATCGCCTTGCCCCGCTCGTCCGACGAGGAGCGGGTCTTGGAGGTGGCCATGGAGGCCGGGGCGGAGGACCTCACCGACGAAGGGGAGCGGTGGGTGGTGACCAGCGCCCCGGCCGAGCTGATGGCGGTCCGCACCTCGCTGGAGGAGGCGGGCCTCGAGCCGGGGGCGTCCGAGCTGTCCATGGT